>CAMLIZ010000179.1 GCA_946480245.1 uncultured Pseudomonadota bacterium | reverse complement strand
GCCTTGCGTGCCGACTGGGCCGAGTGGCTGCCCGCGCACGCACTGTGGCTGCCGCTGGGCCGCGAGGGCGAGGCGGCCGAGGCGGCGCTGCTGCTCGCGCGCGACGAGCCCTGGTCGCCACACGAGCAGGCGCTGCTGACGGAGCTGGCGCATGCGTATGGCCATGCGCTGCATGCGCTGCGGCCGCAGCTCAGCGTGCGCGACCGCGTGTTCGGTGCGCTGCGCGCCGGCAAGGCACGGCGGCGCCTGCTGCTGGCCGCGGTGGTCGCCTGCCTGTTCCCGATCCGCCTGAGTGCGCTCGCGCCCGCCGAGGTGGTGGCGCAGGATCCGTTCATGGTGCGCGCGCCGCTGGACGGCGTGATCGACCGCTTCGAGATCCGCCCCAACCAGCCGGTGCAGCCCGGCACGCCCTTGTTCAGCCTGGACACCACCGCCTTGCGTGCGCGGATGGCGCTGGCGCGCAAGGCCGTGGACACCGCGCAGGAGGAGTACCGCCAGTCGGCGCAGGCCGCGGTGACCAGCGACAAGAGCCGCGCCGAAATGGCGCTGCGCCGCGGTGAGCTGCAGGAGAAGGCGGTGGAGATGGACTACACCGCGCAGCAGCTCGACCGCGTGCAGGTCAAGGCGGACCGGCCCGGCATCGCCGTGTTCGCCGACACCGGCGACTGGGTGGGCAAGGCGGTGACCCTGGGCGAGCGCGTGCTGCTGGTGGCCGACCCCGCCAAGGTGGAACTGGTGGCGTGGCTGCCCGCTGCCGACCTGGTGCCGGTGGCGCCGGGCGACACGCTCACGCTGTACCCGCAGGGCGCGCCGCTGCAATCGTTCCAGGCCCGCGTGACCAGCGTGGCCTACCGCGCCGAGGTCACGCACGAGGGCTTCATGGCCTACCGCGTGAAGGCCGCGTTCGTGCCGGGGCAGGGCACGCCACGCATCGGCCAGCTCGGCACCGCGCGCTTGCGCGGCGGCTGGGCGCCGCTGGTCTACGCCGCGCTGCGGCGCCCGCTGGCCGTGGCGCGCCAGTGGCTGGGCTGGTGATGCTGCCGCCCCTGCGCCAGGACCTGGCGCTGCACCCCGGCCCCGACGCGCCCGACGGCAGCCCCACCTGGACCTTGCACGACCCCGCCAGCAACCGCTTCTTCGCGCTCAGCTGGCCGGCCTTCGAGCTGATGTCGCGCTGGGCGCTGGGCAGCGCGCAGGCGGTGGTGCAGGCAGTGAACAGCGACACCACGCTGCGCGTGGACGACGCCGATTTCATGGGCCTGCTGCAGATGCTGGCCGGCAACCACCTGCTGGTGGCCGGCGGCCCGCAGGACACGGAGCGCCTGACCGCGCAGGCGCAGGCGCTGCAGCTGTCGCCGGGGCAGTGGCTGCTCAAGAACTACCTCTTCTTTCGCCTGCCGCTGCTGCGGCCGATGCGCTGGCTGCAGCGCATGAGCCCGTGGGTGCGCTGGGCTTATCGCCCGGCGTTCTGGGCCGGCGTGGCGGCGCTGTCGCTGCTCGGCCTGGCACTCGCGTCGCGCCGCTGGGACGAGTTCACCCACACCTTCACCTCTTACGCCAGCTGGGACGGCCTGCTGGCGATCGGCGTGGCGCTCAGCGTGGCCAAGGTGATGCACGAGCTGGGGCATGCCTTCACCGCCACGCGCTTCGGATGCCGCGTGCCCACGATGGGCGTGGCCTTTCTCGTGATGTGGCCGGTGCTCTACACCGACACCAACGAGGCGTGGAAGCTCAGGTCGCGCCGGCAGCGCCTGGCGATCGGCGCTGCCGGCATGGCCAGCGAGCTCGCGCTGGCAGCGCTGGCGCTGGTGCTGTGGAGCGTGCTGCCGGACACGCCGGCCTGGGGCCCGGTGCGCTCGGGCGCGTTCCTGCTGGCCACCACCACCTGGCTGCTCACGGTGGCGATCAACGCCAGCCCCTTCATGCGCTTCGACGGCTACTTCCTGCTGTCGGACGCGGTCAACATGCCCAACCTGCATGAGCGTGCCTTCGCGTTGGCGCGCTGGCGGCTGCGCGAGCTGCTGTTCGGCTGGGACGATCCGCCGCCCGAACGCTTCACGCCCGTGCGGCAACGCTGGCTGATCGCCTTTGCGTTTGCCACCTGGGTCTATCGGCTGGTGCTGTTCTTCGGCATCGCGCTGCTCGTGTATCACGCCTTCTTCAAGGCGCTGGGGCTGGCGCTGATGGCGGTGGAGCTGGGCTTCTTCATCGCCCGGCCGGTGTGGCGCGAGCTCAATGCCTGGTGGCAACGGCGCGCGGGCCTGCGCTGGAACGGCGCATCGCGGCGCACGGCGCTGCTGGCCGGCGCTGCGCTGGCGGCACTGCTGTGGCCGTGGCAGACCACGGTGCGCGCGCCGGCTGTGCTGGGCGCACTGCAAACCCAGGCGATGTACGCGCCTTATGCCGCGCAGGTGGCCGGCACCTTGCCTCGCGCCGGCCAGGCGGTGCGCGCCGGCCAGCCGCTGCTGCAGCTGCGCTCGCCCGAGCTGGCCGTGCGGCTGGCCGAGGCGCAGGTCAGCGAGCAGCAGCTGCAATGGCAGCTGAGCCAGCAGCCCTTCGACCCGCGGCTGATGGAGGCGGGCGCGGCGCTGCGCAAGCGCTGGGAGGCCGCTGTGGCCGAAGTGGCCGGCCTGCAGGAGGAGACGCGGCGCCTGCAATTGAGCGCGCCCTTCGACGGCACCGTGGCCGACGTGAACGAGGACGCGCCCGAAGGCGCATGGGTGCCGGCCGGAGAGCGCCTGCTGCGGCTGATCGGCCCGCAGGGCACGCGCGTGGATGCATTCGTCGACGAGGCCGCGCTGCCCGCGGTGGCGGCGGGGCAGGCCGCCACCTTCGTGCCCGCTGCGCTGGCACAAGCAGCCGTGCATTGCACGGTGGCGCGTGTGGACCCGGTGCAGCTGGCCTCGCTGGACACGCCGGCGCTGGCCAGCCCTTACGGCGGCGCCATCGCCGCGCAGCGCACGCAGGACGGCCGCCTGCTGCCGCTGCAGCCCACCTTCCACCTGCGCCTGGAGCATTGCGACCGCGCGCAGGCGCCGCGCTCCGAACTCACCGGCATCGTGCGGCTGCAAGGCGAGCGCCGCTCATGGGCGGCGCGCTGCTGGCGCTGGCTGGCTGCGCTGTGGCAGCGCGAAGCCTCGCTCTGAAATGCCCAGGCTCGGCTGGCCCGGCTAGCGCCGGCTGACCAGCACGCCGACCAGCAAGCCCACTGCGGCGGCCACGCCCACGGCGCTGTACGGGTGCGCATGCACCGCCTGGTCGGCCGCGCGTGCGGCCTGACGGGCGCGATAGCTCGCCTTGTCCTCCAGCTCATCGAGCTGCAGACGCATTGCGCGCAGCTGATGCTCCAGGCGGATGCGGCCTTCGTCGAACTTCTGGTCGCCGGCCGACACGGCCGACTTCAGCAGTTGCTCCGCCTCTTCGACCATGTGGCGCAGGTTGCCGGTCAGTTCAGCCTTGGCGGTGCCGTTTGCGGCGGTGGGGGTGTCCATGGTGCTTGCTCCTCTGGGGTGATGTGAATCGGCGGCTTCAGCTGCGCGCCGGCTGCAGTTCGTGCGCCACGCGCTGCTCGAGCTCGGTGAGGCCCACGTGGGTGAGATCGCGGTCGATCGCGGCGCGCAGCGCGGCCCGTGAGGCGTGGCCCAGGCGGGCCTTCAGCTCGCCAAGAAACGGGCTGCTGGCCAGCACCACGAGTTGTCGTGCGCCGTCGTGCGCCACCGCCTGCTCGATGCGATCGGCCAGCTCCTGCGCAAACGCCAAGTGCTCCTTGCGATGCGGGTCCGTATGCGCGGCGAAGCTCACGCCGCCGGGGCGATCGTCGCTGCGCTGGTGGCCGGCATGGTCGGCCGCCAGCGCGCCGCTGGCCTGGCGGCTGGCCGGGTGCGCCAGCTCCGGTAGGGGCACCAGCGGGTCACGGTCGGTCTCGCGGGTGAAGAGGCGGGCATGGGCGGCGTTGGCCACCACGATCAACTGCTGGTTCATGGCGTCGTCTAGCAAGTGTTGGTCTGCGGACCATGCTCGCGCCGCTTGCCGCCGGCCGGCTTGCGCGAGCGCAAGCCGGGAGCAGGAACGCGATATGCCACATGCATGGGAGCTGGTTCAACCACGGAGGCAAAACCATGGCCGAGATTGCAAGGTATCCGCACGCCGGCGTTGCAAACGCCACGGGCCACATCTACCTGTGGCTCTTTCCGATTCCCGTCGTGTTGCTGGTCGGGGCGCTGGTCACCGACATCGCCTATTGGGCGACCGCCTACCTGATGTGGCTGCACTTCTCGGAGTGGCTCATCGCCGCCGGGCTGGCGGTGGGCGCGCTGGCGGCGCTGGCGCTGCTGGTGGAGTTCATCGCCAGCCCGGCGATCCGCCGCGGCGCGCTCGGCTGGGTGCACATGCTGTTGTTCTACGGCGCTTTGGTCGTGGAGCTGTTCAACTCGTTCGAGCACACGATCGACGGCTGGACGGCGGTGGTGCCCACCGGCCTTACGCTGTCGGTGATCGGCGCCGTGCTCGCGGTGGCTGCCGCGGCGCTGCTGTTCCGCCTGCCGGTGATGCCGCTGGCCCGCGCGGACTACGGGGAGGCCCGGTCATGAAGGCATGCATACCCATGTGCCTGGCGGTCTGCCTGGCGGCCGTGGCCTGCGACAGCAGCGCCTTCGACAAGGCCAGCCAGTACGGACCGAACCCGCAGCTTCCGGAGCCGTCGCGCGGGCTGCTGCCCAACATGAACGTGCCCAAGGTGATCGGCTGGCAGCAGGGCGCGACGCCCAAGGTGCCACAGGGCTTTCACATCGAGGCCCTGGCCACCGGCCTGTCGAGCCCGCGCAACGTGTACCCGCTGCCCAATGGCGACCTGCTGGTGGTGGAATCCAAGAAGTCGGGCAAGGAGCCGATCGAGCGGCCCAAGCGCCCGGTAATGGGCTGGGTGGAGGCCAAGGCGCATGGGGGCAGCGGTGGCGGCCCGAGCAACCGCATCCTGCTGTTTCACGACGCCAACGGCGACGGCAAGCCCGAGGCGCAGAGCGTGCTGATCGACCACCTCAACGCCCCGTTCGGCGTGGTGCTGGTGGGCGACGCGCTCTACGTGGCCGACACCGACGCGATCCTGCGCTTCACCTACCACGTAGGCGACACGCAGGTCAGCGGCCCGCCCACCAAGGTGGTGGATCTGCCCGCGGGGCCCATCGATCACCACTGGACCAAGAGCCTCACCGCCAACGCCGATGGATCCAAGCTCTACGTGGGCGTGGGATCGAACAGCAACGTAATGGAGCGCGGCGTGATTGCGGAGAACGACCGTGCCGCGATCTGGGAGGTGAACCCCGCCAATGGCGCGCACGAGCTGTTTGCCACCGGCCTGCGCAACCCCAACGGCCTGACCTTCTACCCCGGCAGTGACGTGCTCTGGGCCGTGGTGAACGAACGCGACGAGCTGGGGCCCAACCTGGTGCCCGACTACATGACCTCGGTGAAGCGCGGCGCCTTCTACGGCTGGCCCTACAGCTACTGGGGCCAGCATGTGGACGAGCGCGTGCGGCCGCAGAAGCCCGAGCTGGTGAAGGCCGCGATCAAGCCCGACTACGGCCTGAGCTCGCACGTGGCGCCGCTGGGCCTGGCCTTCTACACGGGCAACTCGTTTCCGGCGCAGTTTCACGGCGGCGCCTTCGTGGGCGAGCACGGCAGCTGGAACCGGTCCGAGCTGAACGGCTACCGCGTGGTGTTCATCCGCTTCCAAGACGGCCGGCCGGTGGGCGAGCCGGCGGACTTTGTCACCGGCTTCGTGAAAGACGGCAAGGCGCGCGGCCGCCCCGTGGGTGTGGCGGTGGACCGCAGCGGCGCGCTGATCGTGGCCGACGACGTGGGCAACACGGTGTGGCGCGTGAGCGCCGCAGGCGCCAGCCAGTGACGGCCCAGGCGCTCGGGTAAACCCCGGGCGCGGCTTGTCGAAATTGAAGGCGATGCTTCGTCGTGTGGTGCCGGCTGCGCGCTCGTGAAGAGCCGCGCGGCAAGGCACCGCGCAACTACCCGGAGCAACCGCCTTGAACACATCGCCGACCCGTCTGGTACTGCTGGTGGCCACGCGCAAGGGCGCATGGCTGTTTCACAAGCCCGCCCAAGGCAACACCTGGGAGGCCGACGGCCCGCACTTCCTCGGCCACAAGGTGCACCACCTGCAGCTCGACCCGCGCGACGGCCGCACGCTGCTGCTGGCCGCGCGCACCGGCCACCTCGGCCCCACGGTGTTTCGATCCACCGACCTCGGCAAGACCTGGACCGAGGCGCGCCAACCCCCGGCCTTTGACAAGCCGACCAACGGGCTGCCCGCACGCGCGGTGGACCACACCTTCTGGCTCACGCCGGGCCACGCCAGCGAGCGCGACACCTGGTACGCCGGCACCTCCCCGCAGGGCCTGTTTCGCTCGGAGGACGGCGGCGTGAGCTGGAGCCCGCTGCCCGCGGTGAACGACGACCCGCAGTTTCGCGAGTGGATGGGCACGGTGCAGGACGGCACGCCCGACGGCCCCAAGCTGCACTCCATCATCGTGGACCCGCGCGACCCGGCGCACCTGCTCTTTGGCATGTCGGGCGGCGGCGTGCACGAATCGCGCGACGCCGGGCGCAGCTGGAGCACGCTGATCGACGGCATGCAGGTGGTGGAGGGCTTCGACCCCAGCACCGTCACCTTTCATGACCCGCACTGCGTGCGCATGTGCCCCAGCAACCCCGACCGCCTGTACCAGCAGAACCACTGCGGCATCTACCGGCTCGACCGGCCCGGCACCACCTGGCAGCGCATCGGCCGCAACATGCCCGCGGGCGAGGGCGACATCGGCTTTCCGATGGTGGTGCACCCGCACGATGCCGACACCGCCTGGGTGTTCCCGATGGACGGCACCGACGTGTGGCCGCGCACCAGCCCCGCCGGCTGCCCGGCCGCCTACGTGACGCGCGATGCGGGCCACAGCTGGCAGCGGCTGGACGAAGGCCTGCCGCAACAGCAGGCCTGGTGGACCGTGAAGCGCCAGGCCATGACGGCCGACACCCAACCCACGCCCGCGCTGTACCTGGGCACCACCAGCGGCGAGCTGTGGCAGGGCCACGACGGCGGCGCACGCTGGGCCAACATCGCCCGCCACCTGCCCGAGATCTACGCGGTGGAAGTGGCGCAGCTGCCGTGAAGGTGCTGCTGCCGAGCGCGCTGCGCTCCTACACCGGCGAGCCGCAGGTGGAGGCAAGCGGGGCCACGTTGCTGGAGCTCTTTGCCGACCTGGATGCGCGCTACCCGGGGCTGCGGTTTCGGGTGGTGGACGAGCAGCAGCGGCTGCGGGCGAACATGCGGATCTTCGTCAACGGGGTGGGCTTGCGGGATCTGGGGTGCGCGCTGAAGGCGGGGGATTTTGTGGCGATTGTGTTGGCGTTGAGTGGGGGGTGAGGGGTGTGCGCGTGTGTGAGGTTGATTGACGGCTGTGCAGCGGTTGCCGACGTTCGGCGGTTCGTTCCTTACTCACGCTAACCGGAACCAAGCAGCCGTTCGGCTCGTCGCCGCGGACCAGACGAATGCGCCTTAGCAAGTCGCACGAGTCAGTATCCGGCGGCGCCAAATAGCTTACCTGCCATCTCGTTAGTAACGACGTTGATTCCGATCCCTCTATCCCTGTCCGTATGGCGCAGGAGGCGATCAACGGCCTTATCAAGAACTTCTGTTCCGGAGTCCTGCTGCATGTGGGTCTGCAGTCTGAAACCTAGTGACGGCTCTGGCTGGTAGCCAAGGTGGCTTGGAGGATCTTGGCTGCTAGCCCAATCTGACGCTTCACCGCGAAGTTCTCCGGCAAGGAGCCCTTCCGGAAGGCCATGTTCGTCCAGCTCATCTCAGGAACCAGACAGGCTCACCAGGTGATCCTGTGGCGGAGGAGCATGGGCGGATGCTCGTACTCTCCCACGCCCAAACTTCCCCAGGCTTTGCTCGCTGGAGCAGCCCCGGTCGAACCTTGCCGCGGTCGGGTGGTCCCTCCACCGGACGATGCTCCGCTACAGTTGATTCATGGGTCCGGAGTGACTGGGGAGGAGGACTAATGACGAGCAGGCAAGAGGTACGGACGCTGATCTTCGAGACAGCCTCGGAGGTTGCGCCGTTCATCGAGCAGGTTGTCGATGCTGCAAACTGTGAGCGCCTCGCCCTAGGCTTCTTTCCGGTCAGCCTGTTCAAAGAGCAGGCGCGCAAAGGCAATCTGTTCGTGGCGGTCAGCGTAAGTGAGGGGCCAAAGCTCGCCTACGCGGGGCACCTCATGTTCGATGCACGCCGAGCGCGTGCCTCGGTGCTCCAGCTCCACGTCATCCCTGAACTCCAGGGACACGGCATTGCCCAACGAATGCTTGAAAGGCTGAAGGCTCACCTTGAGGAACTGGGCTTCATCTCGATCCATGCGCGTGTTGCCGAGGACCTCAAGCAGGCGAACAGGTTCTGGGAGCGTAATGGCTTCTACGTCCAGAGCATTGCGCCTGGCGGCAAGACTCGTGATCGCACCATCCTGATCCGATCCCACGAACTCACGTCGCAGCAGTTGTTCGAGCGCAGCGGCATCACCGGGCAGAACCCTTTCGGCCTCGATATCAGTCATCGCACTGAGCGGCCGATCTACCTGCTCGATTTGAATGTGCTCTTCGATTTTGGGCCGCGACGGCCTCGCAGAGATGCTGCAGTCGACCTGTTCCGAGCCGAGCGATTCGGATCCTGCGAGCTTGCGCTCAGTGCAGAGCTTCAAGAAGAGTTGGTTCGAAATCTAGCCGCACCTGGCCGTACCGATCCCATGCTTGCCTGGGCAACCACCTTTATCACCTTCCCGGTTCCGCCGAAGGTCGACAAGGAGCGCTTGCTGGCGAATCTCGGGGGCATCGTGTTCCCGAAGCCAGCAAATGAAGGCTCCTTCACGCCCAACGAACAGTCCGATCTCACGCATCTGGCCACAGCGATCCACCATCGTCTGGCGGGGTGTCACCTTCCGCCGTAATCAGGCCACTTCGTTTCCGGCGTAATCGAGCCAG
>CAMLIZ010000178.1 GCA_946480245.1 uncultured Pseudomonadota bacterium | reverse complement strand
ACCAGCGCATCCGCCACGTGCTGATCGACGAATTCCAGGACACCAGCCCGCTGCAGTGGCAGGCGCTGCATGGCTGGCTTTCGGCTTATGCCGGTGCGGGCGGCGGGGCCAGTGGGCAACGCCCGCCAGCGCTGTTCATCGTGGGCGACCCCAAGCAGAGCATCTACCGCTTCCGTGGCGCCGAGCCGCGCGTCTTCCGCGCGGCGCGGGACTTCGTGGCGCAGGCGCTGGGCGGTGCGGTGCTGGAATGCGATCACACGCGCCGCAACGCGTCGCAGGTGCTTGAGGTGGTGAACGCAGTGTTCGAGCAGGCGCAGGCCGCCGGCGAGTTCGAAGGCTTCCGTGCACACACCACCGGCGCCGACGCCGACGGATGCGTGCAGGTCTTGCCGCGCATCGAGCGCCCGCCCCGCGAGACCACTGCAAAGGCGGGCGCAGCCGGCTGGCGCGACAGCCTCACGATGCCGCGCCATGAGCCGGAGGAGGGCTTGCGCCAGATCGAGGCGTTGCAGGTGGCGCATGCCGTGCAGGCGTTGCAGGCGCAGGGCTTCGGCGCCGGCGAGATCTTCGTGCTGGCGCGCAAGCGCTCGGCCCTGCGCGAAGCGGCACTGGCGTTGCAGGCGCACGGTGTCGCGCACGTGGCACCGGAAGACAACAGCCTGATGGCCGCTCCCGAGGTGCGCGACCTCGTGGCGGTGCTCGACGTGCTGGCGTCACCCTCGCACGACCTGTCGCTGGTGCATGCGTTGCGCAGCCCGCTGTTCGGCGCGTCGGACGAGGATCTGCTGTGGCTGGCCGAGCGTGCTGAGGGCAGACGCTGGCATGCCGCGCTGCAGGCGCATGCGCCCGAGGCGCCGGACCCGCTGAAACGAGCCGCGACGCTGCTCGCGCGCTGGAGCGCCGAGATGCAGCGCCTGCCGCCGCATGACCTGCTCGACCGCATCGTGCACGAGGGGCAGTGGATGCCGCGTCTGCTGGCCTGCGTGCCGCCTGCGCGTCGCGAGGCGGCACGCCGTTCGGTGCAGGCGTTGATGGCGCTCGCGCTGCAACTCGACGGGGCGCGCTATGCCAGTGTCTACGGCTTCGTCCGCGCATTGAAGCGCCGTGCGCTCAAGATGCCGGCTGCGGCCGTGCCCGACGCCGTGCAACTGCTCACGGTGCACGGCGCCAAGGGGCTGGAGGCGCGCGCGGTGATCGTGATGGACAGCGACGCGGCCGCCACGGCTGCTGAAACCGCCACCTTGCTGGTCGACTGGCCGGTGGAGCGTGAGGCGCCGCTACGCTGTGCCTTCGTCGCAAGCGAAGCGCGCTGCGCGCCCGCGCTGCAGGCGCTGCTGGAGCGCGAGCGTGCGGCGCGCGAGCGTGAAGAACTCAACGGCCTGTACGTGGCCATGACGCGGGCGCGGCAGCGGCTGCTGCTGTCGGCGGTCGCGCCGCACCAGCGTGCCAATGCACGCTCGTGGTGGGCGCGCGTGGCGCCGCTGGTGCCCGAATGGGCGCTCCAACCGCCGGCCGTGGCGCCGTGGAGCGGCCGCGCGCAGTTGCTGCACCGCGACCTGCCAGCATGGGTCGCGCCCGTGGCGCCACCGGCGCGGGCGCCCGATGTGCAAAGTGGCGCGGCTCGCCTCGGCGAGGCCCTGCATCGGGTGCTGGAGTGGGCCACGGCGGCCCCCGATGCTGCGCTGCCGGCCTTGTGCGCCTCTGCTGCGGCAGCGTTCGACCTCGATGCGCAGGCGCAGCAGGCCTTGCAGCGCCACGTGCAGGCGGTGCTCGCCAGCGCATCGGCGCGCCGCTTCTTCGAGCACGAGCGACTGCTGTGGGCCGGCAACGAAGTGCCCATCCTCGACGGCGAGGTGGTGTTGCGCATGGACCGGCTCGTGGCCTTGCAGGAGGACGGGGTGCGCACCTGGTGGGTGCTGGACTACAAGCTGCAGCCGGCCCCGCAATCAGTGCCCGCCTACCGCGAACAACTGGCGCGTTACCGTGCCCTGGTGCAGGCGCTGCAGCCCGGTGACCCGGTGCGCGCGGCCTTCATCAACGCGGCCGGAGAGGTGATCGAGCCGGCGCGTTAATTACTCCCCCTTTTCCGCCCACTTCGGCCCATCGGGGGGCATGGCCCCGGGGTCCAATCGAGGCGTATCGCTCAGACCACGACATGCCCGCTGCCGCATCCGGATCCGCGCCATCTCCTTCGCCCAGCGCCGTGCGGCGACTGGGCCGCTTCGAGCTGCTCAGGCTGCTGGGCAAGAGCGCCCGCAGCATGGTCTGGCTGGTCAACGACCCGCGCCTGGAGCAGGAGCTGTTGCTCACGATTCCCCGCGTGCAGCCGGCGGATCCCGCGGCGCTGGAGCGCTGGATGCAAGGCGTGCGCAAAGCGGCGCGCCTCAACCATCCACAGCTGGCACACGTGGTGGAAGTGGGTGAGCAAGACCGCTGGCCCTATGTGGCCTACGACCGCGCCAACGGCCGCACGCTGCCGGAAGCGGTGTCGCCCAAGGGCGAACCTGCGCTCGACGTGGCGCGCTGGATGGCTCAGGCACTGGAGGGCCTGGCGTTCGCGCATGAGGCTGGCGTGGCCCACCGCGACCTGCAGCCGCACATGCTGCTGCTGAGCGAGCAGGGCAGCCTGCGCGTGATGGGATTCGAGGTGGCGCTGGGCGAGGCCGTGGCGGGCGACCCACCCACGATCGGCCGAAGCCTGTCGGTCGACCCGAATCAGCTGCGCGAGCAGCGAAGCGCCGCGCAGCGCGATGTGCTGGCACTCGGCCTGGTGATGCATCAGCTGCTGGCCGGACGCGCGGCGCTGGACGAACCCGACATCGGCCGCGCGCTCGAACGGCTGCCGCCGCGGGGCCAGGAGTTCGTGCGTCTGCCGTGGAGTACGGCACACCCGATTCCCGAGCCGTTGCGCGCGATCGTCAACCGTGCCACCGATCGTCAGGAGCGCCAGCGCTATCGCAATGCGCGCACCTTCGTGCACGCGCTGTCCGGCTGGCTGGACGCCGAGGGCGTGCAAGGCGGCGGCACGCTGGCGCTGCTGCTCGACCGCGTGCGCGGCATCGGCCCCTTGCCGTCGGCGCCCGGCGGGCCGGTGCGCGCTGCGCGCTTGCTCAAGATGGAGCGCGAGCGTACCAATGAACTGGCGGAGCTGGTGCTGCGCGACCTCGCGCTTGCCTTCGAGCTGCTGCGCGCGGTGAACACGGCCCAGGTGCGCGGCACGCAGGTGGCCGGCAATGGCCCGGTGCTCACGGTGCGGCGCGCGATCGCCATGATCGGCCTCGAAGGCGTGCAGCGCGCGGCGCAGTCGCTGCGTCCGTGGCCTGGTCCGCTGGACGGCCAGGGCGCGCGCGACCTGCAGTCGTTGCTGGAGCGCGTGAAGCGAGCGGGCCGCGTGGCACAAGCACTGCGCCCGGCCGGCTACGACGCCGAGGTGGTGTACCTGGTCACGCTGTTGCAGAGCCTCGGCCGGCTGGTGGTGCAGTACCACTTCCCTGAGGAGGCGGCCCAGGTGCGGCGGCTGATGCGGTCCGAGCCCTCGCCGAAGCAGGGCGAGCCCGACCTGCCCGGCATGACCGAGGAGAACGCAGCGTTCGCGGTACTCGGCGTGGACATCGAGGCGCTCGGCGCCGCGGTGGCGCGCCAATGGGGCATGGACGACGAGGTAATGCACATGATCCGGCGCCTGCCGATCGACAAGCCGGTGCGCCAGCCGGAGCACGACGGCGACGTGCTGCGCGCCACCGCGAGCATCGGGCATGAGGTGGTGGACGCGAGCCTGCTGCCGGCGCAACAGGTGAACATCGCGCTGACCCGAATCGCGCAGCGCTACGGCCGCGCGCTGAACCTCACCTTGAAGGAGGTGCAGGAGGCGGCGCTGGCATCCCAGCAGGCGGCCGCACCGGCGGCGGTGGACAGCGACGACGAGGCCGAGGACATGGCGCTTGCCGACACCCTGCCGATGACGATCGACCCTGGCGCCACGCAGGACGTGGAGACGCTCACCGGGGATCAGCGATGAGCAGCGCCGCCAGCACGGCCCCCTCCAAGACGGCCCCCGGCCGTCTTGGTCGTTTCGAACTGCGCAAGGTGCTGGGCAAGGGCGCCCAGGCGGCGGTCTGGCTGGCCTTCGACCCGCGCCTGGAGCGCGAAGTGGCGGTGAAGCTGCTTCGCGCGGAGGGTGCCACGCTGGCGCTGAACCAATGGCTGCACGAGGCGCGCGCCGTCAGCCGCATCACGCATCCGCACATCGTGCCGTTGTTCGAGGCCGACGAGCAGGCGGGCCGCCCGTACCTGGTGTTCGAGTACGTCAACGGGCCCACCCTGAGCGAGCTGTTGCGCAGCAAGGGGCCGCTGGCCGCACGCGACGCGGTGACGCTGATGCTCGGCGTGCTCGATGCCTTGCGCACCGCCCACGGCATGGGCATCGTGCACCGCGACCTCAAGCCCTCGAACATCCTGGTGGATGCCAACCATCGTGCGCGCGTGATGGACTTCGGCATCGCCGCGCGCATCACCGACACCGGCGATGGCGCGATCGTGGGCACGCCTGGCTACATGTCGCCCGAGGCGGCCCGCGGTGCCGCACCGCAGCCGGGCATGGATGTGTTCGCTGCCGGCATGGTGCTGGGCGAGATGCTCACCGGCAAGCCGTTGCTGCGCGACAGCGACCCGTACCGCACGATCAAGCGCGTGCAGGAAGAGGACGTGGTGTTGCCGGGCGGCGGCGCCGGCATCGACGACACCTTGCGCGCTGTGGTGTTGCGCGCCGTGGCGCGCGATGCCGGGCAGCGTTACGCGAGCGCCGAGCAGATGCAGCAGGCGCTGACGCGCTGGCTCGATCCGCAAACGCCAGCACCGCCTGACACTGCCGCGGCGCCTGCCGCCGGCGCGCTGGAGTTCCTGCTGCGGCGCATGAAGCACAAGAGCGACTTCCCGGCGCTGTCGGATTCGGTCACGCGCATCCAGCGCGTCGCCAACTCCGACAACGAGACGCTCGACAGCCTGTCCAACGAGATCCTGAAGGACGTGGCGCTCACCAACAAGCTGCTGCGCGTGGTGAACTCCGCGCACTTCAGCAGTGCGGGCGGTGCGGTGAGCACGATCTCGCGAGCGGTGGCCCTGGTCGGGTTTGCCGGCATCCGCAACATGGCGCTGTCGCTGGTGCTGCTGGAGCACATGCAGGACAAGGGCCACGCCAACCGGCTGAAGGAGGAGTTCCTGCGCTCACTGATGGCCGGCTCGCTGGCCGGCGAGCTGTGCCCGCTGGCGCGCGACAGCGAGGAAGCTTTCATCGGCTCGATGTTCCAGAACCTGGGGCGCCTGCTCACGGAGTACTACTTTCCGGAGGAGGCGCAGCAGATCCGCCAGCAGTTCAAGCGCGACGACGGCAGCGACGCCTCAGAGGACAAGCTGGCGGCACGGGTGCTGGGCATCAGCTACGAGGACCTGGGCATCGGCGTGGCCAGGTCCTGGGGCCTGCCGGACGGGCTGCAAAAGGCCATGCGCAAGCCGGTCGGCGAAGCGCCGGCCAAGCTGGTGGAACGCGGGCCCGAGCGCGTGCGCTGGCTCGGCCAGGCGGCCAACGCGATCGCCGATGCGATCCTGCAGACGCCGCCGGAGAAGCTGGGCGAGCGGGTGGCCGCGCTTGCCGCGCGCTACGCCAAGTCGTTGGGCATGAGCGAGAAGGACATCGTCAACGCCACCGAGCAGTCGCGCGAGAAGCTCACGCAGCTGTCCAAGGCAATGGGCATCCACGTGGCGCCCAACTCGCCGGCACAACGCCTGCTCTCCATGGTGAAGGAGGACGCGCCCGAACGCGACACGCTCGACACCTTGGCCTTGCATGCCACGCGGCCGGCCCCGCTCGACGACAAGACCGCCAACCTCTACGCGTCGCCGGACGAAGCCAAGACCCTCGCACTGCAGCGCCCCGCGGCCCGGCCCGAGCAGGTGGCCGAGCTGCTGGCGGCCGGCATCCAGGACATCACCAATCACATGGTGGCGGACAACTTCAAGCTCAACGAAGTGCTGCGCATGATCCTGGAGACGATGTTCCGCGCGCTCGACTTCCGCCGCATCGTGTTCTGCCTGCGTGACCCGAAGACCGAGACCTTGACCGGCCGCTTCGGCCTGGGCGATGCGGTGGAGGCGATGAGTCCGCACTTCCGGGTGCCGCTGAAGCTCAAGCCGGGCAGCGGTGCTGATCTCTTCACAGCGGTGTGCCTGAAGGGCGCCGACACCTTGATCTCCGACACGGCCGCCGCGAACATCGCCGCGCGCCTGCCGGCGTGGTATCGCGAAAAGGTGAATGCGCCGGCCTTCCTGCTGCTGCCGCTGACCATGAAGAACGCGCCGTTCGCGCTGATCTATGCCGACAAGGCGCAGGCCGGCGGCATCGCGCTCGGCGAGAAGGAGCTGTCGCTGCTGCGCACCCTGCGCAACCAGGCCGTGATGGCCTTTCGCCAGGCTGCCTGAAGACCGTCCTCTACAATCGACGGCGACGGGCCTCCTCGCATGGAAGCGCGGCCAACCGGGTCAGGTCGGGAACGAAGCAGCCCTAACCGTTGCGACCAGTGCCGAGGGTAAGGCTCGTCACCTTTGCTCTGTTCAGAGCAAGTCTTCCGGCACGAACAGGAACAGCAGCCACAGGCGCAGCTTGTCCCACAGGCTCACGTCCGGGTCTGCGGTGAGCACCTCTTCGCCGTGCTCGTCGTGACCCACCCACTGCACGTCGGAGCCGTCCGCATTGAGCTTCACCTCGTAGACGCCGGTGAAGTTGTCCACCCGGAACCCGCGCACGATCATCTGCGCCAGCTCGGGGCTGCGGATGCCGATGCCGATCTCGGTGTTGATGTAGGACGAGCGGGGGTCCATGTTCATCGAGCCGACCAGCACCAGGCTGCGGTCGATGATGCCCAGCTTGGCGTGCAGGCGGCCGCGGCTGCTGCCCAACGCGCGCTTGAGCGTGGGGTCGCGCTTCAGCCGCGAGGCGCTGATTTCGTAAAGCTGCACGCCCATGCCGAGCAGCTCGCGCCGGTAGCGGCCATAGCCCTCGTTGACCAGCGGCTCGTCGCTGGTGCCCATGGCGTTGGTGACGATGCGCACCTCCACGCCTGCCTTGCGCGCTTCGCGCAACCGTTCGATGCCGCGCTTGCCCGGTATGAAGTACGGCGAGAACAGCAGTACCTCCGAGTGCGCCTCGCGCAGGAAGGCGTTGAAGTGGTGCGTCACGGTGTCGGTGACTGTGCTGCCGTCGTCGCTGGGCAGCGCCTTGGCCGGGGCATCGGCATGAGCGCCGGAGTCGGCCACCACGAAATGGAACTGTCCGGCTGCCAGTGCGCGGCTGAAGCTGGGCTGCCCGAACACGTCGGGATCGTCGGGCGGCAAGGTGGCAGGGTCGGTGGGGCCGGCGGTCTCGTCCTCGAAGGCGTCGCGCAGGGCCGGTGCCGCCAGGGCAGAGGCGGCGATGCTGCCCACCGGGTACACCTCGTCGCTGTTCCAGTACTTGTCGAACAAGGTCTCCAGTTGCGGCACCAGCGCGCCGGTGATCAGCAGGTCCAGGTCGAGGAAGTTGGCGTCCTTGCTGCGCAGGAAATATTCATCGGCAAGGTTGCGGCCCCCGGCCACCGCCATCGCCCCGTCGGCGATGAACAGCTTGTTGTGCATGCGGTGGTTGAGGCGTCGGAAGTCACCCACGAAGTTGGCGAACCGCCCCAGCGCGAAGCTGCGCCCGCTGACGAAGGGGTTGAACAGCCGCACCTGCACGTTGGGGTAGGCCGCCAGGCCGAGCAGCAGCTCGTCCATGTGCTCGGTGTAGAGATCGTCTACCAGCAGGCGCACACGCACGCCCCGCGCGGCGGCGTCGCGCAGTTCGCGCAGGATCAGTCGTCCGATGGTGTCGTTGCCGACCAGGTAGTACTGCAGGTCGAGGGAGGTGCGCGCATTGCGGATCAGCGTGAGCCGGGCGTCGAGCGCGAAGCCGGCCTGCAGCATTGGCCAGAATCCGGAACGGTTGGCCGGCACCCCCGCCTTGCGTGCAACGTCTGCCAGCGGCGTGCCGGCCGGTGCCGCCACCGCGTGTGACGGCGCTCGTTCCACTTGCTGGGGCAAGCCGGCACAGCCCGCTACGCCGATGAGCACGCAGGCCGCGAGCAGCAGCCGCGCGAAGAGATCGCGTGCGAGGGACATGGAGGGAGGGCGTCAGCGCAGTTGCAGGTCGTCGTTGCCGAACTGAAGGCCGAGCGGCTCGATCAGCAGTTGCTTCGGGCCTTGCTCGACGCGACCTGCCACGATCGCAGGCACACCCTGCGCCTGTGCCACCTGCACCGTGCGCTCGGCGTCGGCCGCGTCGACGAAGAGCGCGAAGCCGGCGCCCATGTTCAGCGTGCTGTAGGCCTCGCGGTCGTCCTGGCGTGCGTGCTGCTGGATGAAGCGCAGCACCGGCGGCACGGGCGGCACGTGTTGGACGCGATAGGTGAGGGTGGCGGGGTGGCGCAGCAGCTTGCGCCAGCCATGGCCGGTGATGTTGGCGCAGTAGTGCGGCGTGATGCCGGCCTTGTACAGCGCCTCGGTGACGGGCGAATAGAGCACCGTGGGTGCCAGCAGCGCGTCGCCGTAGGTGAGGATGCTGTCGGTCGTGTCGTTCAGCGGCGTGAGGTAGCCCTGCGGCAGCCGCTCCACCAGCTTGCGCGCCAGGCTCAGGCCGTTGGCGTGGATGCCGCTGGAGGCAAGCAGCACGATCGCGTCCCCGGCCGCCAGCCGGTCACCCACCGAGAGGCGCTCCTTCGGGTTGACCAGCCCCGTGCAGGAGGCGGCGAGATCGATGCGGCCCCCTTCCACGATGCCGGCCAGCGCCGGGGTCTCGCCGCCGCCCCAGGCCACACCGCACACGTCGCATGCCTGCTTCCAGCCCTGCACGAGGGCCTGCGCGCGCGCCGCATCGCCGAACCAGTCGGAGCCGCCCGCGGCCCAGTAGGCCTGCACCACCAGCGGCGTGGCGCCGACGGTGATGAGGTCGTTGATCGCCATGGCGATCGTGTCCTG
>CAMLIZ010000177.1 GCA_946480245.1 uncultured Pseudomonadota bacterium | reverse complement strand
CATGCGCTCGCTGGCCGACTTCAAGGGCAAGGTGGTGGTGGTGTTCTTCGGCTACACGCAGTGCCCCGACGTGTGCCCCACCACGATGGCCGAGCTGGCGCAGGTGAAGCAGTCGCTGGGCGCGCAGGGCGACAAGCTGCAGGGTGTGTTCGTCACGATCGATCCCGAGCGCGACACGCCGAAGCTGCTGAAGACCTACGTGGCCAATTTCGACCCCAGCTTCGTGGCCCTGCGAGGCACGCCCGAGCAGACCAAGGCGGTGGCCAAGGAGTTCAAGGTGTTCTACGCCAAGGTGCCGGGCCGCGAGGAGGGCAGCTACACGATGGACCACACCGCGGGCTCGTACATCTTCGACCCCCAGGGCCGCGTGCGCCTGTTCACGCGCTTCGGCACGGGGCCGAAGGCGCTGTCCGAGGACGTGCGCCAGCTGCTCGGCTGAAGCCCGCTTTCACCCCGTGGCGGCGCGCAATGCCGCCAGCGTGGCGTCGTCGAAGAAGTCCGTGGTGGGGATGCCCTGCGCGCGCTGGAAGTCGTTCATCGCGGCGCGCGTCATGCGACCCATCACGCCGTCGATGCCGTTCGGATCGAAGCCCAGGTAGCTCAACCACACCTGTCCGGCGCGCACGTCGAGATCGGGCAGCACGCCTCGGTCGAGCGCGGCGTGGGCGGCGGCCAGGCGGGTGTCGTAGTTGTTGATGCGATACGACGGGCCGTTGTAGCCGGCCGCGAAGCGCGCCCAGTCGTGCGTGCGCAGCGGGCCCCCGAGGCGCGACGCCTCGATGAAGCGCGCCATCGCCAGCACCTGCGCCGCCTCCGACGCGCACATCTCGCGCACCATCTGTTGCGCGTCGGTGAAGCCCACCAGCGCGGCATTGAAGCCCATCACCTGCCCGATGCCCCACGACGTGCTCTCCAGCGCGGCCCGCGCATCGAGGGCCATCGCAGCCGTGAGGCGCGCGTACTGCGCGGCGCCACCGGAGCCGTAGCCGCCCGGCGCGGGGTTGCTCAGGTCGGGGTGCGAGCCGTCGAAACGACGCCGGGTGCGAGCGCTGAAGATGTGGCGCTCGAACAGGATCTTCGGTCGTCGGTCGGGCAGGAAGCCGCAGCCGGAGGTCTCCACCTGCAGCACCGCCCAGAACTCGGCGGCGTGTACGCCCAGCAGGTCGGTGGCGGCTTGCAGCCCCTTGCCTTCCAGGGGCTGGCCCTGACCGGTGAACAGCGTGTCCATGCGGCGCCTCCATGAGTCGGCGGTTGGCTCGCTCGGCCGGGCGCCCCTAGAAACGCGCTGGCGCCGCGGTGGGATGGCGCCTATCGTATGACCACTGCCGCGCGATGGCGAGTCCGTCGGTCCGGTTCGTCGCTGCGAGGCCATTGATCTGCCAGAGGGAGGCGCTGCCGGCATGACCACCGGTCCCACGCTCGAAGAACGTGTCACGCAGCTCGAGCAGGCGGTGCGCGACCAGCGCACGCCCATCGAGGCGCGCGTGGCCGAGCTGGAGGCGCAGGCCCGGGCGCTCAAGCCGCGCCACAAGGACGGCTGGGAGAAGCTGCAGGCGATGTCGGGCCTGCTCACCGCGGCCGTCACCATCGCCGTCGGCTACTGGCTAACCGGCTCGGTGAACCTGGCGCTCGAACAGCGCAAGCTCGAATCGGCCAACGTCGAGAAGATGCGCGACCTGATCACCAAGTTCAACGACCCCAGCGTCAGCGAGGCGGATGCGGAGGCGCTGGGGCTTACGCTGGCAGCGTTCGGCGAATTCGCGGTGCCGCCGCTGGTGGCGGCGCTGGGCACCAACACCCAGCGCCGCGCGGCCGCTGCCGAGAAGGCCCTGCTCGCGGTTGCGCTCACCGATCGCGCGGCGGTGTGCAAGGCGCTGGTGCAGGTGCTGGACAACCGGGCCCGCGTGTACACACGGCTGATGCACCGGCGCAGCATCCGCGTGCTGGGCCAGTTGGAGTGCGACGGCCCCGCGCAGCGCGCACTGGCCGACTACCTGCGGCTGCTGCTCGGCGCGCACGGCGAGGCAGGCCTGCAGGCCTATGCCGCCACGCTGGACGAAGAGCTCGTCGATCGCAGCCAGGTCAACGAGATGCGCAGCACCGCCTGCGCCACACCGCAATTGCGCGACAACGCGCTGTGCGCGGTGTCGCCGCCCCACACGCCATGACGCCGCGCAGCCTCGTCCTCGCCGTGCTGCTGGCTGCGCTGTCGGCAGCAGCACAGGCGGAGCTGGGCGACTGCCCTTCGATCGGCCGCGGGCCCGACTACAAGGTGGTGCTGGGCGGCGTGAGCGTGGCGCCGGCCGCAGGTACCAGCGAGGCCGCGGTGCGGCAGCGCCTGGTGGCCAAGCTGAGGACCAGCGAGGAAGCCTTGAGCCTGGACAACGAACGGCGCCGCCTGGCCACCGCCGAATGCCCCAATCGCATCCCGCGCGACCGCACCGAGTTCGACCGCCGCACCGTTACCGACCTGAACGACCTCAACGTGGTGCTGGAGATCTGGGGCGCGGTAGCACCGTCGCCCATTGACGCGCAGCGGCAGGAGGCGCGCATCGAGTTCGCGCTGATCTCGCTGCTGCGCTTCGAACCGGCGGCGACCGCGTTCTTCGAAGTGGCGTTCCCGCGCCGCGGCAGCGACGCGCTCGGCGAGCTGCTGCTGGCCGAGCCCACCGAGCTGCGCGCGCTCACCGCGCTCGCCGTGGCGCGCCGCCTGCACGAGGACGGCCGCTACGACGCCGCCAAGCGCGCCTATTGCGAGGCCCATTCGCATCTCGGCGCCGTGTCCGTGGCCGTGCCGCAGGAGCAGGCCGCCTGGACCGCGCTGCGACAGCTCGCGCTGACCGGCGCCGGCAAGGTGATCGCCGACGCGCGTGCCGATGCCGACTATCACGGCGGTCTCCGGCTGCTGCAGCCGGGCCAGCCGGCCTGTGCGGGAGCGGCGCCATGAAGCGCTGGTGGCACCTTGCAATGCTTGCTCTGGCCGCGCTGCCGATGCTGTGCGCAGCGCCGGCGAACGCGATGGACGTGCGCCCTTGCGAAGACCCGGCGGTGTTTCGCGACACGCCGGTGAACCTGCTGATCCTGCCGTACACCGACGCGGTGGAAGCGCGTCGCCCGGTGTCCGGGGCGGCGCGTGCGCTCACGGTGCTGATGCAGCAGGACAGCCTGATCGAGATGGCCAAGTACGAGGGCATCGGCATCGTCAACCTGGTGCAGTTTCCCGGTGCACCGCCGTGCGATCCCGATGCGGTGTGGCAGCGCATGAGCAGCGGCCAGGGCAGCCAGGGCGTGGCGCCCGGGCGCGGTATCGCGATGCTGTGGGGCCGCATCTACGAGGAGCAGGGCCAGCTCTACATCCAGAGCTTCGTGCGTTTTGCGCGCGCCGGCCGCGAGGAGACCATCGAGACCAGCGTTCCCGCGGCCGATGGCGCGCTGCGCTTTCGCGCGCACCTGCCGCGCCAGGCGCTCGCGTTTGCGGCGCAGCGTATCAGCTACGACGACCTGAAGCGCGTGCGCAGCGCCTTTGCGGAGTCGGCGCGCGTGTACGAGCAGCCGGACCCGTATGCCAAGGTGCTGCAGCTGGCGCCGGACCCCGACGCCTTCCAGCCCTTCGGCTACACCGTGAGCGAGGTGCGCGGCGACTGGATGCACGTGCGGCCGCTGTACGGTGGCCCTGCAGGCTGGGTGAAGGCGCGTGTGGACGCACAGCGCTGGCCGCTGCGCGAGCGCATGCCCGAACTGCACTTCGTCGATGCCGTGGTGGGCTACCTCGAGATCCGCGCGCGCGGTGACAAGGCGCCGCCGCGCTTCGCGCGCTACGCGCAGCAGTCGCTGGCGCTGTACGCCAAGGGCAGCGACGGCGCCGCGCCGTCTTCTGCCGTCGCGGCCACGGCCGCGGCGCTGCAGGGGGCGCTGGCCTGGCTGGACGGGCAGGGCGGCGCGGCCGACGAGGGCTTTGCCGCCGCGGCGCGCCTGCTGCCCTACAGCGGCGACGCGCAGAACCTGCGCAACGTGGCGCGCATCGCGGCGCAGGCGCCACGGCTGGAAGACCCGGCGCGGGCCAAGGCGTTGATGGGCGACCTGCTGGAGGCCGTGTCCGCCGAGCCCGACAACGCCGACGCGATCGCCAACCTGCGCAGCTTCCACCGCCTGCTGCAGGCGCGGCCCGCCGCGGCCCAGGCGATCGGCGCTGCCGAGCTGGCGCGCCAGCAGGCGGTGCTCGGCGGCTTGCGATAGCGCCCGCGCGTCAATCGCGCGGGGCCTGGGCGATGGCCGCCAGCGCGTCCAGCACCTGCTCCATGTCCAGCGGCTGACCGGCTTGCTGCTGGCGCAGCAGCGGCTCCAGCCAGGGCCTCCATGTGCTCGGCGGCAGGTCGGCCGCATTGGCGAGCTGCGCCATCAGGCTGCGCAGCGCCTGCTGCGCCTGTGCGGACTCGTCGGGGTGGGCGTGCAGCGCCTGCTGCAGCGGCGCCAGCGCGGCCAGCAGTTGCTCGACGCTGGCGGTGTCGGCAGCCTGGCCCTGTGGCGCCTGGGCCTTCTGCGCGTCCTCCGCGTCGAAGCGGGCGCCGGTGCAGTCCGCGTCGTCGAAGCAGGTGCCGTCCAGCACGGCACCACGAAAGTCCGCGCCGCGCAGGCGTGCCTTCGAGAAGTTGGCGCCGCTCAGGTCGGCGCCGCGGAAGTCCGCATCGGGCAGGCAGGCGCCGCGCGCGCTGGCGCCGCTCAAGTCGGCGCCCCGAAAGCACACGCCGTCGCCGGTCGCGCCGTCGAGCACGGCCTGCTGCAGCAGCGCGCGCTGGAACGAGGTGTCGGTCAGGCCGGTGCCGCGCAGGCTGGCGCCGCTGAGGTCAGCGCCCGCGGCGCTGCTGTCTTCGAGCCGGCCCTGGTCGAAGCACGCGCCGGCGGCGTGTGCGCCATCGAGGTTGCAGTCGCGCAGGCTGGCGCCGTTGAGATCGGCATGCTGCAGCGACGCGGCCGCCAGCCGCGTGGCGCCCAGGCGTGCCGCGCGCAACTGGGCGCCGTCGAGCAAGGCCCGCGACATGTCCAGCCGGTCGGCAGCCAGGCCGTTCAGCACGGCGTCGGCAAGCGCCGCGCCGGCCAGGTGCAGGTCGTGCACACGCTGTTGCGCGGCGATGCACTGCGAAAGGTAAGCCCGCACGTCCATCGTGGCTGCGGGTCAGGGCCGATGCGGCGGGCGCGCACGCTGCAGCAGGCCCAACACTTCGGCCAGGCCGTCGTGCATCTCGACCTTGGCCCAGTCTTCCACCGAGAAGCCGTGGTCGTCCTTCAGCGCGGGGTCGGCGCCCAGCGCCAGCAGCAGGCCGACGATGGGCACGCTGATCTGCCGGCCTTCATGCACCGCGTAGTGCAGCGGCGTGCGGCCGTAGCAGCCGCGTGCGTTCAGGTCCGGGCCATAGGCCACCAGCGTGCCGATGATCGCCAGCTGCTTCTGCCAGCAGGCGATGTGCAGCGGCATGTCGCCGTCCGCGGTGGTGGCGCCGATCAGCGCGGGCTCGGCTTGCAGCGCACGCGCCACGGCCTGCACATCACCGTGCACAATCAGGTCGGAGAGGGCTTGGGGCGTCATGCGAGTTCGAGAGGATCAGGGGTTGGGCACCGACACCGGGCCGATCGGCGGGTTGAAGCGCGTGGCGCCGGCGGAGCGGTACAGCAGGGTGTACAGCGCGGCGGAAGGCCGCAGGTCGCTCGGTGCATCGTAGTCCAGCGCGATGTGCACGCAAACGTCGCAGCCCTGGTCGTGCCGGCCCGCGGCCACCGCGTCGAGCGAGCGCATCGCGCCGCGGTTGAAGCCCAGGTGCTGCGGAAAGATGTTGCCGTTCGCGCCGTTGAAGTCGGCCCGGCCGCCGAAGCGATTGGCGATCACGTGGCCGGCGTCGTCGCCCGGGTTGCCGATCGCGCGCACCCATGTGCGCGAGGCGGGCGTGGTGTCCTGGCCGGCCGGCGGGTTGATGCCGGCGTCGAGCCGGAAGGCCGCCGCGTCCACCGTCGTCTGGCCCGCGATCGGCGCGCGCTGCGCATGCCAGCGGTCGTTGATGCCCGGCTGCAGGCCCAGCAGCACCTGGCAGGCGTCGCGCGGCTCGGGCTCCGGTTCCTTCTTGGGGGCGGGCTTCGGCAGCGGCACGGGCACCGGCATCGGTGATGGCGACGGGCCCACGGCAGGCCCGGGTGCGGGCACCGGCTCGGGTACCGGCACCGGGATCGGCACCGGCTCGGGTTCGGGCACCGGTGCGGGTGCGGGTTGCGGCTCGGGGGTGGCCGGCGTCGCTGGCTCGGGCGCGGGGGTGGCGGGCTCGGGTTGCGGTGTCACCGGCTCGGGCGGCGTGACCGGCTCCGGCACCGGCGTGACGGGCTCGGGGATCACCTCGGGCACGAAGCCGGTGGCCGGCTCGGGGGCCAGCGCCACCGGCCGCAGTGCCGGAGTGGGGCGCGCAGGAGCGGGCGTCGCATAGATGTCGCGCGCCGCACCGCCCTCGAACGAAGCCGCGTCACCGGCCTGCATGCGCCCGCCGCCGCGGGGGCCGATGCGCGGCAGGTCCGGCAGCTCGGCGTTGTCGTTGGCCGGTGCGCCGCCGGGCAGGTCGGGGTAGCTGTTGTCGTTGGCCGCCGGGCCGCCGGGCAGCTCGATCTCGGGCGTGCTCTCGGGCACCTCCACCGGTAGCGCGTTGTCGTTCGCCGGCACAGCGCCTTGCAGCTCCGGCGGCAGTTCGGTGCCTGTCACCTCGGCGGGCGCCGGGGTGGCCGGCGCCCCGGCTTCGGGCGGCACCGTCGGCGGGGGCTCGTTGGGTGCGCCGGTGGGCACACGGCCCGCGGCCACGCGGTGGGCCAGGCCGAAGGTGAGCGTGGTGATCAGCAGCGTCAGGCCGAGCTGGCCGAACGAGAAGTTCTTGAACGAGCCGCCGGAATGCACCAGCTGCACGACGGTGTTGAGCCCGCCGGCCACCACCAGCTGCGCGCCCAGTTGCACCGCCACCGACATGCCCTTGGTGGCCAGCCCGGCCGCTGCGCCGAGGCCGCCACCGATCGCGCCGGTGATCGCGCCTTCGATCGCCGCATGCAGTGCGCGGTCGCCCGACACCGCGCGGTTGCTCCACAGGTCGCCGGCCACCGACAGCAGCGCCGACGTGACCGCGCCCACCGCCGCGCCGATCGCCATGCCGACCGCGATGGTGGCGATCGGCCCCAACGCCATGCCAGCCGTCAGCACGGTCACCGCGATCACGATCACGATCACCAGGATCACCAGCAGCACCGCGACCAGCCGCTTCCATGCCGGTGCCTCGTGCGACGCAGCCTCGTCGGCCTTGCGGGTGATCTCGCACTCCAGGCCCTGCTGGCTTTGCCGCAGGTTGCCCTCGAGGTCGGTGTGGGCCTGCGTGAGCGCATTGCGCGCTGCGCCGAGGATCGCCTCGCCGCCCTGGCGCAGGCCGGTGACCACCTGCGCCAGCGCGGCGCTGCCGGCTGCCGCGCTCTGCGTCATCTGCTGCGTGAACTGGCTGCGCTGGCCGGCGAAGTTGTCGTTGCCGGCCAGCTGGCTCATCGCGCTGCTGAAGCTGGCGCTGGCGGCGCCGGTCTGCTCGTCGTTGGCCTGCGTCACCGCCTCCAGCGCGCCCAGGCCCTGCTGCAGTGCGCCGGCCATCTGCGCCTCGGCCGCGCCGGCACCGCCGTCCACGCCGCCGGTCAGGCTGCCGAGTGCACTGTCGATG
This sequence comes from uncultured Pseudomonadota bacterium, assembly GCA_946480245.1. Next base: position 1,426 of record CAMLIZ010000177.1, on the reverse strand, counting down.
TTCTGCGCCACCTGCTGCAGCGCGGCCTCCAGCAGCTCGGGGTCGGGCGGCTGTGCGCCGGCGCATTGCGCCTGCGCACTGGCCAATGCGCCGAGCGCCGTCTCCACGGCGGTGGCCACCGTCTGCTGGATCGCGGCGGCCGCGCCGTGCGCCAGCTGCTCCTGCAGCAGCTGCTGCATGTAGCCGGTGTCGTCGGCGGCCTGGCGCTGGTCGTGCTCCTGCTGGTCGAGCTGGCGCAGCGTGGCGTGCAGCGAGCTGCTGATCGAGCCGAGCAGGCGTTCGCGCGTGCTCTCGGCCTGCGCGATGGCCGCGTCGCGCGCGGTCTCGATCGCACCGATCAGCGCCTGCAGCTGCGTGTCCAGCGTGTCGCGTGCCTGCGCGGCGGAGGCGATGACCGCGCAGCGGTCGCTCTTGCGGCCGGCGCGCGCCACCTCGCGCGCGCGCTTGTGGGCCGACTCCACCATCCGGTCGTGATAGCCGCTGGCCACCGAGCGCGCGGCCTCGGCCTGCGCATGGGCGCGCCGCTGGGACAGGTCGCCGTCCCAGAAGCCGTTTTCCGTGCAGTGGTCGAAGGTCTCGTAGGTGGCGGCGAAGCGCGCGCCGGTGGCGTTGCATTCGGCGCCGATCGTGTCGCCCAGGCCTTCCAGGTCGCCGCGGCCCTGCGCATACACCTCGTTCACCTGGTCGAGGGTGGACGTCTCCAGCGCGTCCACCTGGCCCATGGCGTCGGCGTGCGTGGTGCTCAGCGCCTGGATCGCGTTGCCGGCCTGCACGTGAGCGTCCGCCACGAACGCGGCGGCCTGCTGGCGCACGGCAGCACGCGCCAGCGCGGCGTCGCCACGCGCCTGCCCGCGGGCCTGGCGGACGCGGGCCGAGATCGATCCCTTCTGCGCCTCGATCGACGCGGCCAGCTGCGCCTTGGCCGATTCGGCGGCCACGCCCAGCTGGTCCGGCACGGCCTGCGAAGCCAGTGCCACCGCACGGTCCAGGCGATCGGCCACCGAGCCGAAGAAGCCGTCGGCGCGCTGCGCCGAGCTGCGGCGCAGCGTGGCGGCCGTGGCGCCTTCGCCCGGCGTTTCAGCGAAGCGCGTGCCGGCGCGCAGTGTGGCGGTGCCGTCGGCGCTCGCACGCAGGCGGGCCCGGGCGGCGCCGTACTGCGCCACCGCGTCGGCACGCCCGCCTTCGGCCGCGGCCACCACGCCCTCCATCGGCGAGCCGATCGACATCGGCGCGGCGCTCGCCGCCGCGGCGCCCGCGCCGGCGCCGCCGCCGCGCCTGGCGCTGCCGCCGCCGCTCGCGGGGCTGGGTGCGGCTGCAGCGCCGGGGGGGGCGGGGCCGGCTGCGGCCGCAGTGGGTGCGCTGCCGGCAGGCGCATGGCCGGCGGCACCTGCTGGGACCGCGCCCAGATGGCGGATGTCGTGCAGAC
>CAMLIZ010000176.1 GCA_946480245.1 uncultured Pseudomonadota bacterium | reverse complement strand
CGTAGTAGCAGAAGATCTTGCCGTCCAGCGTGACGCCCAGCACCGGGTTGTCGAAGGGTTCGTACGAGGGCGACAGCCACTCGGGGTTGCTGAAGGTGAGCCCGTCCTCCCCGCCGGTGAAATCGGACAGCTGCGAGGCCAGCGTCTGGAACGCCGCGGCCACGGCCAGCGTGATCATTGCGTAGAAGATCGCCTTCACGCGCAGCGAGAAGAGGCCGATCACCAGCGACAGCACCAGCGACACCGCCAGCGCACACGCGAGCCCCAGCACCACCGCGCCCCAGCCACCGCCCATGCGCGTGCTGGCGATCGCGACGCCATACGCACCGATGCCGAAGAACATGGTGTGCGCGAAGCTCACGATGCCGGTGTAGCCCAGCAGCAGGTCGTAGCTGGCCACGAGCAGGATGAACACCAGCATCTTGGCCGCCGTGCCCAGCGCCTTGGCGCCGGGGAACGCGAAGGGCGCCACCGCCAGGCCGAGCACGATGAGCACCAGTGCCACGGCGAGCCAGCGGCTGCGCGGCAGGTCGTGGGAGAGCAGGCGGTTCAGCATCGCGTCCTGCCTCTCAGCGGCTCGTCACCGGATACAGCCCGCGCGGCCGCCACAGCAGCACCGCCACCATCAACCCGATGTTGGAAAACAGCGCCACCTTCGGCGCCAGGTAGCCGGTGTAGTTGGCCATCAGCCCCACTGCGAGTGCCCCCACGAAGCAGCCCAGGGTGGAGCCGAGCCCGCCGATGATGATGACGATGAAGATCAGCACGTTGACCTGCCCGCCGATCTGCGGCGTGACGCTCTGCTGGTACAGCCCCCACATCACGCCACCCAGGCCGGCCAGCGCGGAGCCGGCCATGAACACGCCGATGAACAGGCGCCGGATGCGGTAGCCCAGGCTCTCCACCATCTCGATGTCCTGCACGCCGGCGCGGATCAGCAGGCCGAGCTTGGTACGGTTGAGCACCCACAGCAGCGCAGCGAACACCAGCAGGCCGATCACCACCGCGAACACCCGGTACTTCTCGACCGCGGCATCGCCTATCAGGAACGCACCGCTCAGCGCGGGCGGCAGCGGCAGCGGGATCTGCTGCGGGCCCCACAGCACCTTGATGAACTCCTCGCCGACGATCATGCCGCCCATCGTGATGAGGATCTGCTTGAGGTGCTGGCCGTACACCGGCCGCACGATCACGCGCTCGAACGCCAGTCCGAGCGCGGCGGTCACCGCCATCGCGGCCAGCATTGCCAGGAACACGGCACCCAGGTTCAACAGCAGCGACGATGACCCGGCCCAGTCGTGCATGCCGGCCATCACGCTGGTGGCCACGAACGCACCGAATGCGATGAACAGGCCGTGGCCGAAGTTCAGCACGTCCATCAGGCCGAACACCAGCGTGAGGCCGGAGGCGATGATGAACACGATCAAGCCCATCGCCAGCCCGGCCAGCGTGAGCGTGAGCCAGGTGGAGCCGCTGCCCACCAGCGGCAACGCGAGCACGGCCACGGCGGCGAGAAGGCCGAGCGGCTTCCAGTCGAACTGCGCTTTGGGGATGGCCGCGGCGCCCATGGTGGGCGCTTGGGTGGTGGTTGTGGCGCTCATTGGGTGAGAAGGTCTGGCGATGGTTGGCGCGTCGCGGCAGGCGGTACCCGGCGGGCGCTCACACTGGGGCGATCGTCGCCTGCGGCGCCGACTCCGCTGCGATGCTCGGGCTGAGGTCGCGCTGGGAAACTCGCTTCGTTCGCTGCGCTCTCTTCGCTCGACCAGTCCCAGCGGGTCAGTTGTTGAAGCGAACGAAGCGAGTTCGGCCACGGGCCACAAGACCGAGCATCGCAGGGAACCCTCGCGCAGCGTGGGCAAGCAGATGAAGCCCCGACGGCGGCCCGCCCGCAGCTTTGCTCGCGCCAACCGAAAGACACGCGACTCACTGATGCGCCCCCAAAGACAACCCCAGCAACCGCTGCTGCAGCGAATCATCCTCCGCCAGCTCCGCCATCGCGCCGCTGTGCACCACCCGCCCGTCGTCCATCACCGCCACGTGGTCGCCCAGCGCCTTGGCCATCGCGAAGTTCTGCTCGACGAGCAGGATCGTCGTGCGCTGGCGCTTCAGCTCCTTGAAGGCGCTGATGAGGTTCTGGATGATCGACGGGGCGAGCCCCTTGCTCGGCTCGTCCACGAGGATCAGCTGGCGCGGCTCGACGATCGCGCGCGCCACGGCGAGCATCTGCTTCTGGCCGCCGCTCAGCTTGCCGGCCGGGTAGAGCCAGAACTTTCGCAACGCGGGGAAGAGGCCGAAGATCCAGTCGAGCCGTTGCGTGTCCAACTGGTCGGCGGTGCGGGCGCGACGCGCGGCCAGCACCATGTTGTCCTTGACGGTAAGGTCGCCGAAGATGCCCATGTTCTCCGGCACGTAGGCGATGCCGCCCTCGGCGATCAGCGGTGTGCTCTGCTGGCCGCCCGGCCCGCCGATCTGCCGGCCCTGGAAGCGCACGCTGCCTTGGCTGGCCTGCCACAGGCCCATGATCGTGCGCAGCGTGGTCGTCTTGCCGGCGCCGTTGCGGCCCAGCAGCATCGTCAGCTCGCCTTCGGGCACGGCAAGGTCCACGCCGTGCAGGATGTGATACGCGCCGATGTGCGTGTGCACGCCGCTGAGTTCGAGGATGTTGCTCATGCCGCCACCTCCTCGACCGGCGCCGTGCCCAGGTAGGCCTGCTGCACCACCGGCGACGCGATCACCTCGGCCGGGTCGCCGTCGGCCACGAGCTGGCCGTTGTGCAGCACGATGATGCGGTCGGCCAGTTCGCGCACCACATCCATCTTGTGTTCGACGAGCAGGATCGTGCGGTCGCGCCGGGCCTTGAGCGCGCGGATGAGGTCCAGGATCACTGGCACCTCGTCCACACTCATGCCGGCGGTGGGTTCGTCGAACATGAACACTTGCGGGTCGAGCGCGATCAGCAACGCCACCTCCAGCTTGCGCTGGTCGCCGTGCGGCAGGCTGGCCGCGTGCGCGTCGGCCTTGGTCGACAGGCGCACCGTCTCGAGGATGCTGCGCGCCTCGTCGATCCAGTCGCGCCGGTCCAGCCACACGCGCAGCAGGTCGAGCGCACCGAAGCGGCGCAGGCCTTCGTGCCGGGCCTGCACCGCCAGGCGCACGTTCTCCTGCACGCTCAGGTTGGGAAACAGCTGCGTGAGCTGGAACGCGCGACCCAGCCCCTTGCGGGTGCGCAGCGGCGCCGGCAGCGACGACAGGTTCTCCCCGTTCAGCAGCACCTGGCCCTCGGAGGCCGGCAGCTGCCCGGAGATCAGGTTGAAGTACGTCGTCTTGCCCGCGCCGTTGGGGCCCACGATGGCGGTGAGCGTGCCCGGCGCGAAGGTGCAGGACACGTGGTCCACCGCCACGTGGCCGCCGAAGCGGATCGTCAGGTCGCGCGTTTCCAGGGTCATGGGCAGGTGCCGATCACGTAGTAGTTGGTGCCGGTCTGCTTGAGCGTGGTCGTCACGTAGGTGTTCCACAGCCCCATGTTCTGGTTGGAGCCGTTGGCATACGTGTAGCCGCCCGACTGGTGCGCGCGCCCTGCGGTGGTGTGCGCATAGTTGCTCGCCGTGTAGCAGACGGCCGCGCTGCCGGTGGTGCTGGCGGTCACGGGTGACGACACTGCGCCCTCGGCGCCATTGCCGTCCACCGCGCGCACCGTCCACGTGTAGCTGGTGCCGGGGCTGAGGCCGCTGTCGGTGTAGCTGGTGCCGCTGACGGCGGACGCGTTGACCTTGCTGCCGCCGCGGTACACGTTGTAGCCGGTGGCACCGCTCACCGCGCTCCAGCCGATCTGCATGCTGGTGCTGGTGGCGTTGCTCGCGCTCACGTTGGTGGGCGCCGGCAGACTGGAGCCCCCGCCACCGGTGGAGCCGGAGGCCACGCGGTCGACCATCGCCTTGATCGCGGCCATCTGCGTGCCGGACTTCTGCGCGAAGTTGTTGCCGTACCAGCCGATCCAGTCCCAGCAGCCGTTGGCGTTGGCCAGCGAGCCGCTGGCCGCGGTGGCATGGCTGGTGTTGTCCACCTTCGTCTGCGGGAACAGCACGATGATGTTGTTGGTGTCGGCCCAGCGCGTGTAGCCGGTGTTCTTGATGAACTTGTCGCCGATCGTCGCGTAGTTCTGCAGGCAGCCGTGCAGCGCCACGTGCAGCTTGCATTGCGTGCCGCTGGCGCAGTTGGCGGGCACGTAGATCCAGCCGGTGGCCGCCATGCCGAGGTTGTTGTTGGTGTACGGCGTCTGGTCGAACTCGATGTAATTGCTGGCCGCCGGTGCGTTGTTGCGCGCGTTCAGGGCGCCGTAGAACTGCGTGAACGCCGCCTTGGCGCCGTCGTAGCCGCAGTTGGCGATGTAGGGCGAGGCGCTGCTGCCGCAGGCGTTGTCGCCGGTGCCGTCGAAGTCGGTGGGGAACACGTGCGCGGTGCTGGCGCGCTGCACGTACTGCAGGTTGCCCGAACCGACGCCGTTGTTCTGGTACTGCGTGTTCACCGCGTTCATCGGGTTCGGGCCGACGGTGTAGTCGCTGGTGCCGACGAACAGGTAGACCTTCTGGCCGGCCACGTTGGCCTTGTTGTCGATGCTGGTGCCGCTCCAGTTGTTGATGTCGGCCTGCATCGTGCTCAGCATGCTGCTGCTGATGCTCGCGTTGTACATGCACGCGGTGTAGTTGCTGTGGCCGGCGCAGTTGTACGGGCCGCCGGCGAACACGCCCACGCCCATGAAGGTGGCGGAGTAGGCATAGCCGAGCTGGTTGGCCATGAAGCCGCCCGAGGACAGCCCGGACACGCTGATCTTCGTCTTGTCGACGTTGAGCTGCGGCAGCGCCGACGCGGCATGGGCGGCGCCGCACGCCAGCGCGGCGGCCGCCGCCAGCCATCGGATGTGTTGGAACCTCATCGATCTGTCTCCTGTGGAAGGGTTGGACACAAAAGTCCCTCCAGCCCCCGTGTGCCCGGGGGTTGTTCTAGGAATCGATCGGGTGGCGGTGCGCGGCCTGCGATCAGCGATGGTTGCGGATCGGAACCTGCATCTCTTCAGGCTTGATCTCGTGCACCAGCTCCGGCACGCCCCAGGTGAAGGCGGGGTCGTCCTTGATCTTGAAGTGGTACATCGACTGCATCGCCTGGTGGTCTTCCTTGCGGAAGGTCATCTTGCCCTTCGGCGTCTCGAAGCTCATGCCCTCCATGGTCTTGATGAGCTTGTTGGTGCTGGTGTCGCCGCCGGTCTTCTTGAGCGCCTCCACCACCGCGATGCCCGCCGCCATGCCGCCGGCCGTGAAGAAGTCGGGCGGTACCTTGTAGCGGCTGTAGTGGTTGGCCACCAGCCACTCGTTGACCGGGTTCTTCGGAATGCCGAAGTAGTAGTAGGTGGCGCCTTCCATGCCGGGGAAGCGCTTGTACGCGGCCATCGCCGGCAGGATGTTGCCGCCGGTGGACAGCTCGATGCCGTAGCGCTGCTTCAGCTCCAGGTCGGCGATCTTGTTGAACGGCGCGTTGGCACCGGCCCACACCACCCACACCACCTTGCGGCCCGGCTTGTCCTTCAGCGCGTCGATGATGTGCTGCAGGCCGGCGGTGAAGTCGGTGGTGGCCGGCGGCAGGTACTCCTCGTGCACCACCTTGGCGGTCTTCAGCGCGTCCTTGAACGCCTTGACGCCATCACGGCCGAACGCGTAGTCCTGCGCCAGCGTGGCGATCGTGACGCCGGGCTTGTCCAGCGCCACGGCATTGGAGATCGCGTCCTGCGAGCTGTTGCGCGCGGTGCGGAAGATGTACTTGTTCCACTTGTCTCCGGTGATCGCGTCGGCCACGGCCGGCTCCACCAGCAGGATCTTCTTGTTCTCTTCGGCCACCGGCAGCATCGCCAGCGCCACGTTCGACGCCGTGGGGCCGATGGCGAGGTCCGCCTTGTCGTCGCTGTAGGCCGCGGCGAGCAGGCTCTTGCCCACGTCGGGCTTGCCCTGGTCGTCCTTCTCGATCACCACCAGCTTCTTGCCGTTGACCGCCATCGTGCCGCCGGTGGCGTACTCCAGCCCCATCATCAGGCCGATCTGGGTCTGCTTGGCGTAGGCCTCCAGCGGGCCGGTCTTGCTGTACACGTGGGCGATGCGGATCTCGCCGCCGGCGCCCCAGGCGGCGGGAGCGGTGGCAAGAACGGCGGCCGCCGACAAGGCGGCAAGGCACAGACGTCGCGGAATGCGCATGAGGAGTGTCTCCAGTGGTGTGTGCCCGGCGGTCCGTCCCGCCGGATTCGAGCCTCCTGCAGCGCAAGGCCTGTGCCAGGCGCACCGGATCAGTGCAAACCCTCGGAAAAGGCGGCGAAATTCGTGAATAAAGGCGAAATCCGGAACGGCGTGTCTGGGGAGCAGACATCCCTGTCGTCCACACGCAAGACGACTGTCCGGATTTCAGTCACACGCCCAGGCCGGGGTAGCGTGCGAGCTTTTCGTACAGCGCGGCCCGCGAGATCTTCAGCATGCGTGCCGCCGCCACGCGGTTGCCGCCTGTGGCGCGCAACGCAGCCCCGATGGCAGAACGCTCCAGTTCGGCCACCTGCTCGGGCAGTGGCCGCAGCACCGGTTCGCCATCGGCGGGTGGCGGTGTGGCAAGCGCCGGCCGTGCGGTTGCATCGACCATGCCGGGCAGCACCGCCGCGAAGTGCGCCGGCGTGAGGTGCAGGTCGTCGGTCATCAAGGTGGCCTGCTCGAGCACGTTGCGCAGCTCGCGGATGTTGCCGGGCCAGGCCTGGTGCGCCAGCAGTTCCAGCGCCTCGGCGCTCAGCGAGCGGTGCGGCATGCCGCTGCGGCGCGCGATGTCCTCGATCAGCGCCTCGGCCAGCGCCTCCAGGTCGGCCAGCCGCTCGCGCAGCGGCGGCACGCGGATCGGCAGCACGTTGAGCCGGTAGTACAGGTCGGCACGGAAGCTGCCCGCGGCCACCATGGCGGCCAGGTCGCGGCTGGTGGCCGCGATGACGCGCACGTCCACTTTGATCACCTGGTTGGAGCCCAGCGGCTCCACCTCCTGCTCCTGCAGCACGCGCAGCAGCTTGGACTGCAGCGCCAGCGGCATGTCGCCGATCTCGTCGAGGAACAAGGTGCCGCCGTCGGCCAGCTTGAACTTGCCGTCGCGCGCCTTGCGGTCGGCGCCGGTGTAGGCACCCGGCACCACGCCGAAGAACTCGGCCTCCAGCAGTGTCTCGGGCACGGCCGCGATGTTGACGCCGATGAAGGGCCGGCCGGCGCGCGCCGAGGCGGCATGGATGGCATGCGCCAGCAATTCCTTGCCGGTGCCCGTTTCGCCCAGCAGCAGCACGGTGCTGTCGGTGCCGGCCACGCGGCGCGCCTGCCGCTTGACCTCCATCGCCGCCGGGCTGGAGCCGATGAAGCTGGCGATCGTGTACTTGGGGCGGCGCTGCGCGGCCAGTTGCTTGCGCGCGTCCTCCAGCTCGCGCTGCAGGCGGCCGAACTTGGTCATCAGCGGCTGCATCGTGGTTTCAGGGTGGTCCATCAGCACCAGCCCGAGCGCGCCGATCACCTGGCCGTCCGCATCGCGCAGCGGCAGGCGGCTGACGAGAAAGGTGCCGGCCTGGTTGGTGAGCAGGTCCACCAGGATCGCCTGGCCGCTGTCGATCACCTGGGCCATCATCGTGTTGGGCACCACCTCCTCGACGCGGCGGCCGACGAAGTCGTGCTCGTCACCGAAGCCCAGCGCCGGCAGGAAGCGCTTGTAGCCGTCGCTGATCCACACGATGCGGTGGCCGCGGTCCACCACCATCATGCCCATGGCCGTGCGCGCAAACACGTCGAACATGGACTGCGCCGCCAGCTTGAGCAGGCCGTCGGCGTCGGACGGCAGGGCGGTGGGCAGGATTTCGGGAGAATCAGCCATCGTGGATCGAACAATGTACCCCCAGCCCCCGGGCCCGCGCATCAGCACGGACCAGCATGCCGACCCTGCCCGCGTGCACAGCGAGGCTGCAGATGCGCACGGCGTGCTGCGGGTCACCCTGCACAACCCCGGCAAGCAGAACGCGATCAGCGTGCAGATGTGGCGCGAGCTGCGCGCGCTGTTCGAGCGCCTGCAGGCGCTGCCCGAAGCCGAGGCGCCACGCGCCGTGCTGCTGGCCGGCGCAGGCGGGCACTTCGCGGCCGGCGCCGACATCGCCGAGCTGCCGCAGTTCCGCTTCGAGGAGGCCTCGCTGCGCCACTATCACCAGCAGGTGGTGGCGCCTGCGCTGGCCGCGCTGCTGGCCTGCGAGATCCCGCTGGTGGCGCAGATCGAGGGCTCGTGCGTGGGCGGCGGGCTGGAGATCGCCGCTTGCTGCGACCTGCGCATCGCCGCCGCGTCGGCGCGCTTCGGCATCCCGATCGCGCGCCTGGGCTTCCCGATGGCGCCGGGCGAGATGGAAGTGCTGGCGCGCGTGCTGCCCGCGCCGGTGCTGCGCGAGTTGCTGCTCGAAGCGCGCCTGCTGAGCGCCGCCGAGGCCTTGGGGCGCGGCGTGCTGCACCGCGTGGTGGCGCCCGATGTCGTGGCCGCGGAGGCAGAAGCCACGGCGCAGCGCATCGCGGCGCTGTCGCCGCATGCCGCGCGGCTGAACAAGCGCACCCTGCGGCTGCTCGCCGAAGGCCGTCTCGACGCCGCCGAGCAGCACCGCCACTTCGCCTACGCGGATCATCCCGAGCATCGCGAAGGCATCACCGCGTTTCTCGAAAAGCGCCCGCCGCGCTTCTGAGGCCCATGAGCGACAACCACAACCTCTATGCCGCGCTGCGCGCGCACTTCCCGGCCGACCTGGACACGCGGGCGATCGAAACCGCCGACGGCCCCGGCGCGCCGCAGCACTACACGTGGCGCGACCTGGAGCGCGGCAGCGCGATGATCGCCAACCTGCTGCAGGGGCTGGCGCTGCCCGCCGGCGCGCGCGTGGCGGTGCAGGTGGAGAAATCGGTGGAGGCGGTGATGCTGTACCTCGCGGTGTTGCGCGCCGGCTTCGTGTACCTGCCGCTGAACACCGCCTACCAGGCCGCCGAGATCGAGTACTTCGTGGGCAACGCCGAGCCCGCCGTGGTGGTGTGCAGCCGCAGGCACTTCCAGTGGGTGAGCCGCATCGCGTTCCAGGCCGGCACGCAGCACGTGTTCACGCTGGACGACGACC
>CAMLIZ010000175.1 GCA_946480245.1 uncultured Pseudomonadota bacterium | reverse complement strand
CATCTGGCCCAGGCCGCCTTGTGGCGCGCGAGAAACGTCGAGGAGCGCGAGCGCGCCGCGCTGGAGCAGGCGCTGCGCATCGCCAGCCTCACCGCGGACAAGCGGCTGCTCGGCACCGTGTACGGCGCGATGGGCAAGTTCTACGAGGTGCGGGAGACCGATCGGGCGCTGGCCTGCCTGGAGGACAGCGCCGAGTTCTTCCGGCAGTCGCTGGCGCAGGGCGGCACCACCGCGGACGCCGAGGCGGTGGACGCGTACGTGGTCGCGCTGGACAAGCTGGCCTGGCAGTACGTGACGAGGAACGATCCGCGCTCGCGTACCGTGCTGGACAAGGCCGACGCGCTGCGATCGACGGCGGCCTTGCGCGAACAGACTGTCGCGTGGCTGGAGCGCACCTGGGCCGAATATTGGCGCAGGGCAGGCGACCTGCCCCGCGCGCTGGGGCATGAGCACCGCGCCCTGAACATCTTCGAGCGGCTCGGTGACCGCACCCATGTGCTGTCCACGTACAACAACCTGACGGTCATCTACGCCGAAGCCAAGGAATACGAGCGCGCGATCGCCTACGGCCGCAAGGTGCTGGACATGGCAGCCCAGATCGCCGTCGACCCGTATGTGTTCGTCGGTGCATTGATCAACCTGGGGGCCAACTACTTCTTCCAGGGAGAGCTCGACCAGGCCATCGAGTTCTACGAGCGCGGGCTGCAGGCGGCGACCGGCGCGCGGCTGTCGGTGTATCGCTATCGCGCGCACTTCAACCTCGCCGAGGCGCACTACAAGCGCTTCCAGCACCGGCGCGACCCGGAAGACGAGCAGCGCGGAGACGAGCATGCGGCGTGCGCGCTGCGCGCGCCGCCCGGCGAAGCGGACACGTTCCTGGCGGAGGCGGCCCGCAACCTGAAGAGGGACATCCTCAGTCCGCACGACGGCTTCTCGCTGACCCGCCTGCTGCCCGAGGAGACGGCCGCGCACTATGCCCAGATGGCCGACGTGCAGCGGGCACGCGCCGTGCTGGCATTGCCCGCGTCGCCCGAGGAGCACGTGCGCGCGCACCTGTGCATCGCCAAGGCCTACCTGGTGATGTCCGGCAAGGAGCGGGAGGCGGCGCTTGCGCTGATCGAGCGCCATGCCCTGGGTGCCGGCTTCGACGGCGACCTTGACGACCTGCACACCACCTTCGCGCGCGGCGTCAGCCGCGAACAGCAGCTGATGCAGCGCTGGAAGCAGGCGGTGGGCGACATGCTGAGCGACGAGCGCCGCAACCTGCTGCTCGAGCGCCTGGTCAAGGGCGAGTCGATCAGCAAGAGCTCGTATGCCGAGCTGTGCGCCGTCGGCCTGGCCACCGCCTCCAAGCACCTCGGCCTGCTCGCCGAGCGCGGCCTGCTGGTGCAGACCGGCAAGGGCCCGAGCACGCGCTACCTGCTGCCGCCTTGAGAAGCCGGCGCCGCAGCCGCTACTGCGTCACCGCCTTCTGCCCGTCCCCGATCTCCTCGGCGTAGTGGCAGGCCACCTCGGTGCCGTTGACCGGGCGCAGCTGCGGCACCTCGTCCACGCAGCGTTGCGTGGCATACGGGCAGCGCTTGTGGAAGGTGCAGCCGCTGGGCGGGTTGAGCGGTGACGGCAGCTCGCCGACGATCTTGATCTTGTTCGCGCGCCGGGCCGGGTCGATGCTGGGCGTGGCCGACAGCAGCGCCTTGGTGTACGGATGCAGCGGAGCGGCGAACAGCCGCGCCTTGGGCGCGAACTCGACCACGCGGCCGAGGTACATCACCATCACGCGGTTCGCGATGTGCTCCACCACGCTCAGGTTGTGCGAGATGAACACGTAGGCGATGTGCGTGCGCTCCTGCAGGTCCATGAACAGGTTCAGGATCTGCGCCTGGATCGACACGTCGAGCGCCGACGTGGGCTCGTCGGCCACCAGCAGCTTCGGGCTGAGCATCATGGCGCGCGCGATCGCCACGCGCTGGCGCTGGCCGCCGGAGAACATGTGCGGGTAGCGCTGCGCATGCTCGCTGCGCAGGCCCACCTGCGCCAGCATGGCGTGCACGCGCTCCTTGCGCTCGGCCGCGCTCATCGGCGTGTTCAGCAGCAGCGGCTCCTCCAGCATCTGGCCCACGCGCTTGCGCGGGTTGAGCGAGGCATACGGGTTCTGGAACACCATCTGCACGCGCTTGCGCAAGGCCTTGGCCTGCGCTGCGCTGGCGGCGGTGGCGTCCATGCCGTCGAGCACCAAGGTGCCGGCGGTGGGCTTTTCGATCAGCGTGAGCGCGCGCGCCAGCGTGCTTTTGCCGCAGCCGCTTTCGCCCACGACGGCCAGCGTCTCGCCGGGGTTCACTCTGAAGCTCACGCCGTTGAGCGCGCGCACCGTGGCGTGCGGCTTGAACACGCCGCGCGACACGCTGTAGTGGCGTGACAGATCCTTCGCTTCGAGCAGCGCAGCGGTCATCGGGCAAGCTCCTCGGCCGGCATCACGTTCAGCGGAAACAGGCAGCGCGCATGGCCGCCGTCCGGCATCGGGTCGAGGCCGGGGTGATTGCTGCTGCACACCGGCTGGGCCTGCGGGCAGCGCGGGCTCAGCAGGCAGCCGCGCGGCCGGTCGAACTGGCCGGGCACCACGCCGGGCAAGGTGGGCAGGCGCGCCGCGCCGCGGCTGGCCTCGGGGATGCTGGCCAGCAGCGCGGCGGTGTACGGATGGTGCGGCTGGTCGAACAGTGTCGGCACGCCTTGCGTCTCCACCACTTCGCCGGCGTACATCACCGCGATGCGGCGCGCGTGCTCGGCGAGCAGTGCCAGGTCGTGCGTGATCAGGATCAGCGCCATGTTCTGCTCGCGCTGCAGGTTCACCAGCAGCTCCAGCACCTGCGCCTGGATGGTGACGTCGAGCGCGGTGGTGGGCTCGTCTGCGATCAGCAGCCTGGGGCTGCAGGCCAGCGCCATCGCGATCATCACGCGCTGGCTCATGCCGCCGGACAGTTGATGCGGGAACGCGCGCAGGCGCGACTCGGGGTCGGGGATCTCCACGCGCTGCAGCAGCTCCACCGCGCGCTGGTGCATCTGCGCCTTGCTGCCGGGCTGGTGCACCTTCAGCGTCTCCATGATCTGGTAGCCGACGGTGTAGCTCGGGTTCAGGCTGGTCATCGGATCCTGGAAGATCATCGCCATGTCGCGGCCGACGATCTTGCGGCGCTCCTTGGCCGGCATCTTCAGCAGGTCGTGGCCGTCGAAGCGCAGCACGTCGGCGCTCACGCGGCCGGGCGCCTCGATCAGGCCCATCAGCGCCAGCATGCTCACGCTCTTGCCGGAGCCGGATTCGCCCACCACGCCGAGCAGCTCGCCGCGATCGAGCGTGATGTCCACGCCCTTCACCGCGGCAAACGCCCGGCCCTCGGGGCCGAACTCGACGGTGAGGTTCTTGATCTCGAGCAGATGGGTCATGACAGCTTCTTCATCCGGGGGTCCAGCGCATCGCGCAGGCCGTCGCCCATCAGGTTGATCGCCAGCACGGTGGTCAGGATGGCCAGGCCCGGGAAGGTGACCACCCAGTTGGCGCGTTCGATGTAGTCGCGCGCGGAGGCCAGCATCGTGCCCCACTCGGGCGTGGGCGGCTGCGCACCCAGGCCGAGAAAGCCGAGCGCGGCGGCGGTGAGGATGGCGTCGGAGAAGCCGAGCGTGGCGGTCACGATCACCGGCGCCATGCAGTTGGGCAGCACGGTGTCGAACATCAACCGCAAGGTGCCGGCGCCGGCCAGGCGCGAGGCCACCACGTAGTCCTTGGCCAGCTCGCTCATCGCCGACGCGCGCACCAGGCGCACGTAGTTGGGAATCGCCACCAGCGCGATCGCGAACATCGTGTTGGTGAGGCCGGGGCCCAGCACCGCCACCACCGCGATCGCCAGCAGCAGGCTGGGCAGCGCCAGCATCACGTCCATCAGCCGCAGGATCGCGATGCCGGCGCGCGGGAAGAACGCGGCAGCCAGCCCGAGCGCGATGCCGGGGATCATCGACATCAGCACCGAGGCCGCGCCGATGGTCAGCGACAGCCTCGCGCCGTACAGCAGGCGCGACAGGATGTCGCGGCCGATGTCGTCGGTGCCGAGCAGGAACTTGCCCGTGCCGCCGGCATGCCAGGCCGGTGGCGCCAGCAGCGCGTCGCGGAACTGCTCGATCGGGTTGTGCGGCGCCAGCACGCCGGCCCCCAGTGCGCAGGCCACGATCAGCGCAAAGTAGATCAGCCCGGCCAGCGCGCCCTTGTTGGCCGAGAAGCTGCGCCAGAAGTCGCGAAAGGACGAAGGCGGCGGCGCGCCGGCGTCCACGGGCTCCACTTCCATCGGCAACACGGCGCTCATGGTCGGCTCCTGCACGGTTTCACTTGGCATGGCGGATACGCGGGTTGACGAGGCCGTACAGCAGGTCGACCACGAGGTTCACGACGATCACCAGCGTGGCGATGATCAGGATGCCGCCTTGCACCACCGGGTAGTCGCGTCGGCCGATCGCGTCGATCAGCCACTTGCCGACGCCCGGCCACGAGAAAATGGTCTCGGTGAGCACCGCGCCTGCGAGCAGGGTACCTACCTGCAGGCCGATCACGGTGATCACCGGCACCAGCGCGTTGCGCAGGGCATGCACGAACACGATGCGCGACGGCGCCAACCCCTTGGCGCGCGCGGTGCGCACGTAGTCCTCGCGCAGCACCTCGAGCATGCTGGAGCGCGTCATGCGCGCGATCACCGCCAGCGGCACCGTGCCCAGCACGATGGCCGGCAGCACCAGGTGCTGCAGCGCCGACTTGAACGCGCCTTCGTCGGGCGACAACCAGGCGTCGATCAGCATGAAGCCGGTGCGCGGGGTGATGTCGTATTCCAGGCTCATGCGGCCGGACACCGGCAGCGCGAAGTCGGGCGCGATGTTGCGCATCTCGACCGAGAAAAACATGATCAGCAGCAGGCCCCACCAGAAGATCGGCATCGAGAAGCCGGCCAGCGACAGGCCCATCACGCCGTGGTCCAGCACCGAGCCGCGCTTGATGGCGGCCAGCACGCCGGCCAGCAAGCCCGCCGTGACCGCGAACACCATCGCGCAGAAGCTGAGCTCCAGGGTGGCGGGGAACAGCTTGGTGAACTCGCGCCACACCGGCTCGTGCGTGACGAAGGAGTTGCCCAGGTCCAGGTGCAGCGCCTTCCACAGGTAGGTGGCGTACTGCTGCCACAGCGGCTGGTCCAGGCCGAGCTGGTGCAGCACGCGCGCATGGAACTCCGGGTCGAGCCGGCGCTCGCCCACCATCACCTGCACCGGATCGCCCGGGATCAGGTGGATCAGCGAGAACGCCAGCAGCGTGATGCCGATGAAGGTGGGAATGACCAGCGCCACGCGGCGCAACAGGAAACCGAACATCGATGGCCCTTTCTAGCGGTCCACGGCGGCAGCGCGGAAGTTGCTGCCCAGGAAGGGCGTGAGCACGAAGCCGTGCACGTGCTTGTCCACCGCGGCCAGCCCGTACTTGTGGGCCACCGGGATCAGCCCGGTCTCGTCGTGCAGCAGGCGCTGTGCCGCGCGGTAGATCTCGGTGCGGCGCTTCAGGTCGGTGGTGGCCAGCCCGTCGGCCAGCAGCTGGTCGAAGGCGGCGTTGCACCACTGGCTCTTGTTGCCGCTGCCCACCGCCGCGCAACTGAGGTTGGGGGTGAGGAAGTTGTCGGGGTCGCCGTTGTCGCTGTACCAGCTGAGCAGCGCCAGGTCGTGCTCGCCGGCGCCGGTGCGCTTGTACAGCTCGCCCAGCTCCATCGCGCGCAGGCTCACCTTCACGCCGATCTGCGCCCAGTCGCTTTGCAGCAGCTCGGCGAAGCGCTTGGTGTCGCTGCGGTTGGCGCCGATGAACATCGTGAGCGGCCGGCCGTCATAGCCGCTGGCCTTGACCAGGCGGCGCGCCTCGTCGAGGTTGCGCGCGTCCTTCAGGCTGGCGACGTAGCTCCACATGCCGGGCGGCAGGAAGCTGCCGGCGGGCTCGCCCTCGCCGGCATAGGCGGCCTGCACGATCGCCTGGCGGTCGATCGCCAGCGACAGTGCGCGCCGGAAGCGCTTGTCGCCCAGCACGCCGTGCCTGGCGTTCGGCGACACGTAGGTGGTGGTCAGCGGCTTGCTGCGCACGATCCCGAAGCGCTTGTCGTCGGCCAGCGAGGGCACCTTGTCGTTGGCGATCACCGCCACCTTGCATTCGCCGGCCTTCAGGCGCTGCACCAGCACCGCGGTGTCGGTGGTGATCGCGAAGATCAGGTGGTCGATCTTCGGCCGGCCGCCCCAGTACGCCGGGTGCGCGTCGTACCGGATCACCGCGTCCTTCTGGTAGCTCTTGAACACGTACGGCCCGGTGCCCACCGGCTGCGTGTTCAGCTTGTCGAGCTGGCCGGCCTGGGTGAGCCGTTCGCCGTATTCGGCGGAGTACACCGCCGCGATGTTGGTCATCGTCAGGTCGGCGGCAAATGCGGCCTCCGGGTGGGTGAGCAAGATGCGC
The DNA here is from genome assembly GCA_946480245.1 of uncultured Pseudomonadota bacterium. The sequence goes on along the minus strand of CAMLIZ010000175.1, from coordinate 2,704 downwards.
ACCGTCATCGGGTCGAGCTTGTCGATCGACTTGACGAGCTTGTGCAGGCTCATGCCGGCCCAGTACGGAAAGCCGTTGCGCGCGGCGGCATGCGCCGGATGCCGAGGATCGTTGATGCGGTTCAGCGACCACAGCACGTCGTCGGCATTCATCGCGCGCGTGGGCTTGAACCACGGCGTGCTGTGGAACTGCACGTTCGGGCGCAGGTGCAGCGTGTAGGTGAGGCCGTCGGCGCTCACGTCCCAGCGTTCGGCCAGGCCCGGCACCACCTCGGTGGTGCCGGGCTTCATCTGCAGCAGCGTGTCGTAGATCGTCAGCCCGGCCGCGTCGTTGGTGGGCACGGTCTCGAACTGCGCGATGTCGAAGCCCTCGGGCGCGTTGTCGCTGCAGAAGGTGACGGTGCCTGCCGCCTGGGCCGCCGCGGCCGCCACCAGTGCGAGCGTGCCGAGCGTGAGGCGCAGCGTGCGACGCATCACTTGACGCTCACCGCGCGGAAGTCGTTGTGCGTGAACGGATCGGGCACGTAGCCGCTGACGCGCTTGTTCAGCGCGGTCATCAGCACCGGGTACACCGTGGGGATGGCGGCGGCCTCGTCGTACACCAGCTTCTGCGCCTGCGTGTACAGCTCGATGCGCTTGTTGTGGTCGGTGGTGCGGCGCGCGGTGTCGATCAGCCGGTCGAAGGCCTTGTTGCACCACTGGCTCTTGTTGCCACCGCCCTCCACCGCCGGGCAGCTGAGGTTGGGCGTGAGGAAATTGTCGGGGTCGCCGTTGTCGCCGGCCCAGCTGAGGAAGGTGATGTCGTGCTCGCCCTTGCCGGCGCGCTTGAGCAGCTCGCCCCACTCCATCATCTGGATGCGCACGTTCACGCCCACCTTCGCCCAGTCGGCCTGCATCAGCTCGGCGGCGCGCTTGCCGTCGATCGCGCCGCCGATGCGCACGAACAGCGACAGCGGGCTGCCGTCATAGCCGCTGGCCTTGACCAGCGCCTTCGCCTTGGCCACGTCCTGCCGGTCCTTCAGGGCCTTGTCGTAACTCCACATGCTGGGCGGCAGGAAGCTGGCCGCGGGCGTGCCGTTGCCGCCGTAGATGGCCTGGGTGTAGGTCTTCTTGTCCAGCGCGTACCACAGCGCCTCGCGGAAGCGCTTGTCCGACAGCCACTTGTGCTTGGTGTTGGGCGCGATGTAGGCCGTGAGCAGCGGGTTGCTGCGCAGCATGCTCACCTTGGGGTCGTGGTCGAACGCGCTGGCCTGCTCGGGCTTCATGTTGGTGCCGACCAGGCACTCCTCGGCCTTCAGGCGCTGGATGCGCACGTTGGGGTCGTTGGTGATGGCGAAAATCAGCTTGTCGACCTTGGGCGCGCCCTGCCAGTGCTGCTTGTTGGCGACGTAGCGGATCACCGCATCCTTCTGGTAGCTCTGGAAGATGAACGGGCCGCTGCCCACCGGCTGCGTGTTCAGGTTCTCCAGCTTGCCGGCCTTGAGCAGCTGCTCGCCGTACTCGGCGGAGTAGATCGAGCCCAGCGCCTCCATCGCCATGTCGGCGAGGAACGGCGCCTCCGGCCGCGTGAGCGTGAAGCGCACGGTGTAGGCGTCCAGCTTCTCCACCGACTTCACGAGCTTGGACATGCCCATGCCTTCCCAGTACACGTAGCCGTTCTTGGCCACGCCGTGCGCGGGGTGCTTGGGGTCGTTCAGGCGCTCGATCGACCACAGCACGTCGTCGGCGTTCAGGTCGCGCGTGGGCTTGAACCATGGCGTGGTGTGGAACTTCACGCCGTGCCGCAGGTGGAAGGTGTACACGGTGCCGTCGGGGCTGATCTCCCACTTCTCGGCGAGGCCGGGCACCACTTCGGTGGTACCGGGCTTGAATGCCAGCAGCTGGTCGTAGAGCGTGCGGCCGGCGGCGTCATTGGTCACTGCCGACTCGTATTGCACGATGTCGAAGCCGTCGGGCGAAGCCTCGGTGCACACGGTGAGCACGCCGGCGGCGTGCGCGGTGCCGGCCAAGGCGAGCGCCGCAGCGCCGCCCAACAAGTTGCGGTGAATGGTCATGGGGGAGTCCAAGCGAAACCAATGCCAGCGGGCACCGCGGACCCGGTTTTGCCGGGCCGCTGGTGTCGCCCCCTCGAGGGGGAAGCGCCGAAGGCGCTTCGGGGGTGGGCCAGCGTCACCAGATGCGGATGCGCTGGTTCGGTGCCTTCCACATGCCGTCGCCCGGCTTGGTGTGGAACGCCTGGTGGAATGCGTCGTGGTTCACCGCCGCGCCGTTGGCGCGGAATTCGGAGGGCGAGTGCGGGTCGATCGTGAGCAGCTGCAGCGCGCGCTCCTCGCGCGTCTTGTCGCGCCAAGCCTGGGCCCAGCCGAGGAAGAAGCGCTGGTCGCCGGTGAGGCCGTCGATCACCGGCGCCTTCTTGCCCTTGAGCGACAGGTGGTAGGCCTTGTAGGCGATCTGCAGGCCCGACAGGTCGGCGATGTTCTCGCCCAAGGTCAGCTTGCCGTTCAGCTTGTGGCCGGGCAGCGGCTCGTACGCCGAGTACTGGCTCACCAGGCGCGCGGTGAGCGCGTCGAAGGCCTTGCGGTCGGCCGCGGTCCACCAGTTGTTGAGCTTGCCGGTGCCGTCGTACTGGCTGCCCTGGTCATCGAAGCCATGGCTGATCTCGTGGCCGATCACGGCGCCGATGGCGCCGTAGTTGACCGCGTCGT
>CAMLIZ010000174.1 GCA_946480245.1 uncultured Pseudomonadota bacterium | reverse complement strand
TCGCGCACCGCCTGCATCATGGTGTTGCCGGCCAGCAGCAGCAGCGTGAAGAACACCGCGCCCATGATCGACGCCACGATCAGGCCGATGTCGGCCAGCTGCTTCATCCAGCTGGCAGTGGCCGCCTGCTCGGTCTGCGTGCGCGTCTCGTGATCGGAGTTGGCCGACAGTGCGTCGATCGCCTTGGCCACGCGGTCGGCCTGGTTCACGTCGGCCACGCGGGTGACGAACCAGCCGGCCTGGCCCTGGTTGTACGGCGTGGTCTCGTCGAAGTACTTCCAGTGCAGCAGGAACATCTGGTCGAAGAAGCCGCCGGTCTTCTTGTCCTTGGCGTGCATCACGCCCACGATGTCGAACGCCCAGTTCTTGCTGCCGCTCTTGTCCGGAAAGATCTGCGACTGCAGCGGCACGTGGTCACCCACCTTCCAGCCGTAGCGCTTGACCAGCCCCTCGCCCACGAGCGCGCCGGTGCGCGTGTTGTCGAAGGCCTTGCGCGCTTCCTCGCTCACCTGCACCTCGGGGTACAGGTCGAGGTAGTTGGAGGGCACCGCAAAGCTGAACACCTGGTTGTGCGGATCCTGGTAGGCGCCGCCGAACCAGTTGGCGTGCGTCACCGCCTTCACGCCCGGCACCTGCGCGATCTGCTGCTCCAGCGAAAGCGGCAGGGTCTGGATGAACGACAGCTTGGAGCCGGTCTGCAGGCGCTGCGCGCCGTTGGCGCTCTGGCCCGCCTGGTCGAACGAGGTGCGCACCGCGTCGAGCAGGCCGAACAACAGGAAGGCCGCGATGATCGACACCAGCGTGAGGAAGGTGCGGGTCTTGCGCCGGAACAGCGAGGCCCACACGAGGTGGAGGTATTTCATGGCGGCCTCGCGTCAGGCCACGGCCGCGTCGGCCTGCTCCACCAGCGTGCCCTTGTCGAGGTGCAGCGTGTGGTCGGCATAGCTGGCGGCCTTGGGGTCGTGCGTGACCATCAGGATGGTCTTGCCGTGGTCGCGGTTGAGCGTGCGCAGCAGGCCCAGCACCTCCTCCGCCGATTGCCGGTCCAGGTCGCCGGTGGGCTCGTCGCACACCAGCAGCATCGGGTCGGACACGATCGCGCGCGCGATCGACACGCGCTGCTGCTGGCCGCCCGACAGCTCGGTGGGCTTGTGCGTGGCGCGGTCGGCCAGCCCCACCAGCTGCAGCGCGATGGCCGCCCGCTTGCGGCGCTCGGCGGCCGACAGCTTGGTCAACAGCAGCGGCAGCTCCACGTTGCGCTGTGCCGAGAGCATGGGCATCAGGTTGTAGAACTGGAACACGAAGCCCACCTTGGCCGCGCGCCACTTGGCCAGCGCGCTGCCGCCGAGCTGGTCGATGCGCTGGCCGCCCACGCCGATGCTGCCGGCGCTCGGCGTGTCCAGCCCGCCGATCAGGTTGAGCAGCGTGGTCTTGCCGGAGCCCGACGGGCCCATCAGCGCGAGGAAGGCGCCTGCGTCCACGTCGAGGTCGATGTGGTGCAGCACCTCCACCTTCTGCTTGCCGCGCTGGTACTCCTTGGAGAGGTCGCGAATCTCGATCAGCTTGTTGGCCATGTCACTCCCTTTCGTGTGCAGTGGGTCGTGTGCAATTCAGGGCGACGCCTCGGCGTCCACTTTGACGGCGGCGCCGTCGTGCAGCGTGGCCGGCGGCGCCAGGATCACGTTGTCGCCCGCGTTCACGCCGGCGGGCAGCAGCTTCATCGAACCGATCTCCTGCGCGGCGGGCGTGACGCTGCGCTGCCGTGCATGCCCGTCGGCCAGCACGAACACCACCGCATGACCGTCGCGCTGCACCACGGCCTCGGGCGGCACCAGCACGCCCTTGGGCGGCGCCGCGCCTGCCACCGGCTTGCTGCCGAGGAAGCTCACGCGCACGCCCATGTCGGGCACGATGCGCGCGTCCTTGCGCTCCAGCGCCACGCGCACCTTCACGGTGGCCTTGCCGCGGTCGGCGGCCGGCACGATGGCCACCACGTGCGCGGGGATCTTCCAGTCGGGGTAGGCGTCGAGCACGGCCTCGGCGGGCATGTCGGCATGCACCTGGCCGATATAGGCCTCGTTGACGTCCACCTCCACCTCGAGCGAATCCATGTCGACGATGGTGCCCACGCCGGTGCGCGTGAAGCCGCCCCCGGCCGACAGCGGCGACACGATCTCGCCCACCTGTGCGGCCTTCTCGGTGACCACGCCGGCGAACGGCGCGCGCACCACCGTGTAGTCGAAATTCACCTTGGCCTGCGCCAGCTGCGCGCGCGCGGCGTCGGCCTCGCGCCGGCGCGCTTCGAGCTGCGCCTGGTAGCTGGCCACCGCGGTGCGCGCCTGCTCGGCCGCCTGGCGCGTGATCATGCCGCTGGCCACCAGCGTGTTCTGGCGCTGCACGTCGGCCTGCGCCTGCGCCAGCTGCGCCTGCGCCTGCGCCACCTGGGCCTGCGCGGCCTGCAGGTTGGCCTGCGCGGTGTTGAGTGCGGCGCGCAGGCCGCTGTCCTCCAGGCGCGCCAGCACCTGGCCCTGGCGCACGTGGTCGCCCTCTTCGATCAGCACCTGCGTGAGCGTGCCAGTGATCTGCGTGGAGACGGTGGCGCGGCGGCGCGCGGTCACGTAGCCGGTGGCCTGCAGCACGGCGGCGGCGCTGCTGCCGGCGCGCGGCGCCACCGCCGTGGCGGTGCGCACCGCAATCGGCCGCGAGCCGAGGAACCACCACAGCCCACCGCCGGCCAGCGCCAGCGCGAGCAGCACGGCCAGCAGCACGACAAGCCAGCGCGGCATGCCGCTGCGCTCGTCCTCGCGCTCGTCGCGCGCGATGCGCAGCTCGTCCAACAGTTTCGCGTCGATGTCGCTCACCTCCCAGCCCTCATGGGGCCGATGGCACCAGCGCCTGATGCCGACGGGGTTTGCGATGGGCCCCGCGTCACACGATCAGACGGTCGAAACAACGGGGCGGATCATAACGGCCGCACCCTGACCGCGCGTGTCCGAATGGGCCTACGGATTCCCGGGGTCGGGGCGCAGCGCCGCCACGATGCGACCCAGGCTGCGCAGTGCCTGCGCCGGCGATTCACCCATCTGGGCCTGCACGATGGCGCCATCCACGGCAAGCGCCAGCGCTGCTGCATCGGCGCGCCGGCCCGGTCCGGCAGGCAGCAGGCGTTCGATCGCGCCCGTCATTGCCTGCTTGTGGTTGCGCGCGATGGCGGCCACCTCGGGCAGCGCCGTGCCCAGTTCGCCCACGCCGTTGATGAACGCGCAGCCGCGGAACTCACCCTGCCCGAACCACTCTGCCAGCGCGGGTACCAGCGCCCGCACGCCGCGCACGGCACCGCGATGGCGCTGCAGTGCATCGCTGAACCAGGCCATCCAGCGCTCGTGACGCAGCGCCAGGTAGGCGAGCACGAGATCGTGCTTGCTCGGAAAGTGGCGATAGAAGGTGAGCTTGGCCACGCCCGACTCGGCGATCACGCGGTCGATGCCGGTGGCCCGTATGCCCTCTGCATAGAACAGCGCGTGCGCGGTGTGCAGGATGCGCTCGCGCGCGGGCAGCGAGGCGATGTCGAGGTTGGTGGCCAGCATGCAAGGCATTGTAGACAGAGCTGTCTACATGCTCTAGATTCCACAACCCCAACTCTGGAGCCCCGAGCCATGGATCAGCGCCCGCCCCTGCCCCCTTTCAACCGCGAAGCCGCCGAGCAGAAGGTGCGCCTGGCCGAGGACGCGTGGAACAGCCGCGACCCCGCGCGCGTGGCGCTGGCCTACACGGTGGACACTCGCTGGCGCAACCGGGCGGAGTTTCCGCAGGGGCGCGAGCAGGTGAAGGCCTTTCTCGAACGCAAGTGGGTGCGCGAGTTGGACTACCGGCTGATCAAGGAGCTGTGGGCCTTCGACACGCATCGCATCGCGGTGCGCTTCGCCTACGAGTGGCACGACGACGCCGGCCAGTGGTACCGCAGCTACGGCAACGAGAACTGGGAGTTCGACGCCAACGGGCTGATGGCCGTGCGCCACGCCAGCATCAACGACCTGCCGATCCGCGAGGCCGATCGCAAGTACCACTGGCCCCTCGGTCGCCGCCCCGACGACCACCCCGGCCTGAGCGAGCTCGGCCTGTAGCAGCGCGCCTCAGGGCATGAAGTGGCGCAGCGCGGCGGCGAAGGCCGGCGCGTCGGTGAGCGCCACGAAGGCCACGCCGGCCAGCGCGCCAGACAGGTGCGCATCGTGGTTGATGCGCCCGCGCGCCTCGTGAGCCGCATACCAGGTGTAGGCGAGGTAGCCGACGGCAAACAGCGGCGCTGGGATCGGCACCGGGATCGGCAGGATGAAGATCGAGCCGCCCGGAAAGTACAGGATGGAGGCGAACAGCACCGCGAGGATCGCGCCCGAGGCACCCAAGGTGCGATAGGCCGGGTCGTTGCGGTGCTTGAGCCAGGTGCCGGCATCACTGGCCAACAGCCCAGCGACATACAGCGCCAGGAACGCCCCGCTGCCGATGCGCCGCTCGAGCGGGAACGCGAAGGCCCAGAAGGTGAACGCGTTGAACAGCAGGTGCGCCAGGTCGGCGTGCACGAAGCCGCTGGTGACCAGCGTGATGTATTGGCTGCGCGGCACCAGCCAGTGCGGGCGGAACAGGCAGCGCTCGATCAGCGCCGGCAACGCCATCAGGCCGATCAGGCTGATGACCACGATGGCGGCGAGCAGAAGGCCGGCGACGGGTGCGCCGTGGGTCAGTGCGATCAAGGTGGGCATCAGGCATCGAGCGCCGGGGCGCCGGTCAGGGTGTCGAGATGGTGGCGGATCAGCTCGCGCAAGCGCGCCTCGGCTTGCGGCTGCAGTCGGCCGCGGCGCGCGTCGGCGAACACGCGCTCGGCCGACTTGCGGTCGGCCTCGGGCCATGCGGCGCTGGCCAGGCCGGCCTGCGCGAGCAGCTCGCGCAACCGCTCCGCCGGCACGGTGACGCGGTCGCGCCGGGCATGGGCGCGCTGCATCACGTAGGCCAGCGTGCCCGTGGCGCGGTCCAGCAGCACCCAGGGAAAGTTGAGCGCGGCATACGGGCCGACGACCAGCTCACCACCGCCCAGCCGCAGACGCGGCAGCAGCGCGCGCAGCGGTGCCGGCGCGCCGGCCGTGCCGGGCAGGCTCACGCCCACCTCGGGCCGGCGCTTGCCGAGCATCCACGCACCGGCGGCGCCCACCGCCGCGCCGAGCGCGCTGCCTGCCAGCAGCGTGTGGCCGGCGGTCAGTACATCCGCGGCCGCGCCCACGCTCGCGCCGGCAATGGCGCCGGCGGCAGCGAGCTGGCGCGCGTTCAGGCCCAGCACCGACCAGGTGGCCTCGCTGAACAGCTCGTCGGCCATCAGCTGCGGCGGCAAGGTGCCGGCGCGCAGCAGGCGATGCCCGAAGAGCGCGATCAGCGCCTCGTGCGCGCGCGCCTCGCGCCGCGCCACGGCCTCACGGTAGCGCTGCTGCAGCGCCTGCGCGTCCGCGGGCAGGCGCGCGCGCTCCCGGTGCTGCAGCAGCTCGATCAGCAATGCGGCGATCAGGCCGGCCGCCTCGTCCAGGCGCTGGGCGCGGTCGTCGCGCAGCACCGCCACCGCCTGCATCAGCCGCGGCTTCCAGGCCTGCTCGATGCCGGCCAGCGTCTCCAGCAGCTCGATGCGATCGGCAAAACCGGCGCGCATCGCGTCGAACTCGCGCACCGCGTTGAAGTGCTGGCCCAGGCGGCGGCGCCAGTCGGCCACGTGCTCGGGCGCGCCGGTGCAGTTGATCACGGCCAGGCGCGGCGCGCCGGTCAGGCGCAGCAGCTCCATCTCCGCCAGGTGGATGTCGCGCAGAGGCTGCGAGCCGTCCACCACGTAGACGATGCCGGCGCCCTCAATCACCGGCGCGAACAGGCGGCACTCGGCCTCGAACGCGGGATCATCGCGATGCCGCTGCACGAACGTGCGGAACACCGCCAGCGGCTCGGCCGCCTGCGCCGCGGGCTGCAGCTGCGCCAGCGCCTCGCGTGCGTTCTGGAAGCCCGGAGTGTCGAAGAACACGAAGCAGTCGCCGAGCTCGAAGCGCTGGCACTCCACCGTTTCGCCCGGCATGCGCGAGATGCGCACCTGGTCGTTCTCGGCCAGCGTGGCCGCCACCGACGATTTGCCATGGTTCACTGCGCCGAGCACGGCGAAGGTGGGCACCGGGGCCAAGCTCATGCTGCTTCCACGCCCACCGACAGGTGCTGGATGTGCACGAAGCGCTGCCAGATCGCCCGCCGCTCTGCGTCGGCCCCGGCCAGCAGCACCACCGTCGCCACGCCGGGCCCGGCGGCCGCGGCCAGCGCGCGCAGGAACAGCGCGACCGCGACGATCGGGTCGCGCGCGGCCGGCACCGCCACCACCACGCCGGCAGGCCGCGGACGCGCGGCCTTTAGCGCCGCCAGCTGCGGCGCGGCAGCGACGCGGTCGTCCACCGGCAGGCGATGCAGCTCGCGCGCGGCCCAGCCAAGCTGCGCGCGCACGGCAGCGCACAGGGCGTCGTCGGGCCAGTCGCATTCGGGCTCCACCAGCAGCACGCAGTCGCCGTCGGCTGCCGCGGGCAAGGTGGTGAGTGCGTCGTCGCGCGGCAGCGTGGCCTGCCCGCCTTGCGCCGCGAACGGCCCGCCCTGCAACCGGCGCCACAAGGCCTGTGCCGCCGGCGCGTCGAAGCGCAACGCCGCGAGCCGGCGCGCCTGCGCGGCCTGCAGCAGCACCAGCAGCAGCACGCGCAACAACAGCCCGTACACGAGCACCGACATCACGAGGAACGGCCACCAGGCATGCGCCGCATCGGCCGGCAGCGTGTAGGCCGGCTGGCCCTGCCCGTAGCGCGTAGCGGCCACCTCGGCCAGCGTGGGCAGCCCGGCGCCCACCCAGTGCCACGGCAACGCCACTGCGCGCAGCACCGCATGCAGCTGCGCGGCGCTCACCGGATAAGTGCTTTGCCAACCGAAACGCACGTCCTCCATCGGCAGGTGCAGGCCCAGCATCGCGAGCAGCAGCCCGAGGTTGAACGCGATCGCGAAGCGCTGCGCCACGGCCGCCGCGAGCAGCGCGAGCAGCGGCTGCAACTCGTGCCGGCGTTGTGCCAGGCGCGCCATCAGGGCGCGCAGGTCTTCGCGGTGGTCGCCGGGCAACGAAGGGCCGAGCCGCTGGCCGGCCCAGCCGATCAGTGCGCGCAGCCGGGCCAGTGGCGCGTGGGCGCGCGAGGTGATCCCGCCGCGCACAACCCAGGCGAGCGCCAGCGACAACAGCAGCAGCAGCTGCACACCGACCGTGGCCACCCAGAACAGCGGCGCGTTCACCGCCGCGCCCGCGCCCGAGAGCCAGGTGCCCGCGAGGCCACCGCCGACCAGCAGGCCGAGCACCGCGGCCGCCGTGTTCAGCAGACGCCGGCCGCGCTCGAACTGCCGGCCCGGCGTGTCGCCCAGCCCGGCACGCTCGCGCTGCAACTCGAGCCACGCGCGAAAGAGCCGGCGCCGATCGTGCCGGGCTTCGGCATCGAGGCGGGCGGCCAACGGGCCGATGTCGTGGGCCGTGCCACCGGCGGCGAGGAAGTGCTCGAAGTCGAGCACGTCGCCGACCTGCCAGCGGGTATCACGCGGGGCGATGCGCATCGCGCACATGATGCCCGATGCGTACGCCGATACGTTGCACGCACATTGCTTGCGACCGCGCAAGCACCGGGCGGCTGCGACGGCGCATAACCGGAGCGCGTGGCAACGCGACGAGCAGCATGGACTTCACCGTGAACCACACGTTTCCCGCCGGGCTGGACGGCCTGTGGCGGGCCTGCGCGCAGCCCGATTACGCGCAGCGCAAGTACGGCAGCCTCGACGCGGCGGCCCCGCAGGTGCATGCCTTCCGCGTCGGCGCTCGCACGATCGACGTCGAACTGGACCGCACGATCTCGGTTGCGCACCACAGCCTGCCGGCGTGGACGCGGCCGTTCGTGGCCCCCACGCTGCGGCTGCACCAGCACACGCACTGGCGACGCACGAACCGCACCGAGCTGGCCGCGGACATCCGCGTCACACTGGCGGGCCTGCCGGTGCGCGCGCACGCCACCGTGCAGGTGAGCGAGATCACGCCGGCCACCACGCGCATGTCCACGCACTGGACCGTGAAGGCGGCCGTGCCGTTGATGCGCGGCGTGGTGGAGCACGTGTTCGCGCAGCAGCTGCGCCGGTCGCTGGACGCCGACCACGCGTTCACCGTGGCCTATCTCGCCGAGGCGTGCGCCGACGCCTGACCAGCAGCGGCGGCGGCAGCGCGCCTAGTGCGCGCCTCCGTACACCAGGCCGGGCAGCCACAGCACGATCTGCGGGAACACGATGCACAGCGCCAGCCCGAGCAGCTGCAGGCCGATGAACGGCATGGCCGCGCGGAAGATCGTGGCCATCGTGATCTGCGGCGGCGCCACGCTCTTCAGGTAGAACAGCGAATAGCCGAAAGGCGGGCTCAGGAACGCCACCTGCATGTTCACCATGAAGATCACGCCGTACCACAGGGGCACCTTGTCGGGGGCCACGCCGGCCAGCCCCGCCAGGCCATCAAACGGCAGGCTCTTCATGATCGGCAGGAAGATCGGCACGGTCAGCAGCAGGATGCCGACCCAGTCGAGGAACATGCCGAGCACCAGCAGCACACCCATCATCAGCAGCAGGATGCCGTAGGCCGGCAGGCCGGTGCCGATGATCGAGTCGGACACGAAGGTCTGCCCGCCCTTGACGATGAAGAAGCCCACGAACATCGTGGCGCCGAAGAAGATCCACATCACCATCGCGGTGGCCTTCAGCGTGGCCACGCCGGCGTCTTGCAGAGCCGTCCAGGTGAGGCGCCGGTGCAGCGCACACACCACCAGCGCGCCGAAGGTGCCGATGCCCGCGGCCTCCACCGGCGTGGCCACGCCGAAGAAGATGACGCCCAGCACCAGCAGGATCACCAGCACCGGCGCGATCGTGTTGCGCAGCAGGCGCAGCTTCTCGCGAAAGCTCACGCGCTCCTCCACCGGCAGCGCGGGGCCGAGCTTCGGGTTGATCGAGCAGCGCAAGGTCACGTAGCCCACGTACAGGCCGCTGAGCAGCAAGCCGGGAAACACCGAGCCGATCAGCAGCTCGCCCAGCGACTGCTGCGCCACCACCGCATAGACGATCGCCATCACCGACGGCGGGATCAGGATGCCCAGCGTGCCGCCCGCCAGCAGCGAGCCGCAGGCGATCTTGGGGTCGTAGCCGCGGCGCAGCATGGCCGGCAGCGCGATCATGCCCATCGTGACCTCGGTGGCGCCCACCACGCCCACCATCG
>CAMLIZ010000173.1 GCA_946480245.1 uncultured Pseudomonadota bacterium | reverse complement strand
ACGGCTCGGCCGAATACCGGGCATCCTTGATTCCCGTGCTGGCCAAGCGCGCGGTAGCCGCCGCCGGCTGAGCGGCTCCTTCACGCACAGCGAACGCCGCTGCACCAGCGGCGTTCTTTTTTCCGATGACCACTTCCCTGCCCATCAGCATCGACGACACCGCAGCCCGCCTGCTGCAGCACGACTACGTGGCCGAGCGCTCGCTGGCCACGGCCGTGTTCCTCGCGCTCAAGCTCGAGCGTCCGCTGTTCCTCGAAGGCGAGCCCGGTACCGGCAAGACCGAGATCGCGAAGACGCTGGCGGCGATGCTCGAGCGCCCGCTGATCCGCCTGCAGTGCCACGAGGGGCTGGACCTGGCGGGCGCGGCCTACGAGTGGAACTACGCGCGCCAGATGATCGAGATCCGCCTCGCCGAGAGCGAAGGCGCCAGCCGCGAAAGCCTGGGCGAGCAACTGTTCAGCGGCAAGTTCCTGATCAAGCGCGCGCTGCTGCAGGCGATCGAGCCGGCCAACAGCGCGCCGCCGGTGCTGCTGATCGACGAGCTCGACCGCGCCGACGAACCCTTCGAGGCCTTTCTGCTCGAGGTGCTGTCGGACTTCCAGATCACGATCCCCGAGATCGGCACGGTCAAGGCGCTGCAGCCGCCGATCGTGGTGCTCACCAGCAACCGCACGCGCGAGATCCACGATGCGGTGAAGCGCCGTTGCCTGTACCACTGGGTGGGCTTTCCGGACGCGCAGCGCGAAGCGCAGATCCTGCAGCGTCGCGTGCCGGAGGCGCCGGCCACGCTGTCGCGGCAGGTGGTGGCGTTCGTGCAGTCGTTGCGCAGCCTGGAGCTGTACAAGCTGCCCGGCATCGCCGAGAGCATCGAGTGGGCCCGCGCGCTGCTCGCGCTCGACACGCTGGTGCTCGATCCGCAGACCGTGCGCGACACGCTGGGCGTGCTGTTGAAGTACCAGGACGACATCGCGCGCTTGCAGGGCGACGAGCTGACGCGGCTGCTTGACCAGGCCAAAGCGGCATGACACATCGGCTCGCCGACAACGTGCTGCACTTCGCGCGCGTGCTGCGCGAGGCCGGCCTGCCGGTGGGCACCGATCGCATCCAACTCGCCCTGCAGGCGCTGCAGTGGGCCGGGCTGGAGCGCCGGCGCGACTTCCACGCCGTGCTGTCGACCTGCCTGATTGCGCGCCGCGAGCACCAGGCGCTGTTCGACCAGGCCTTCGAGCTCTTCTGGCGCGACCCCGACCTGGCCGGCCGCATGATGGCGATGCTGCTGCCCAAGGTGCAGGCGCAGGCGGGCCTGCTGCAGCAACGCGAGAACCAGCGCCTGGCGGCCGCGCTGTACCCGCAGGCGCCGAATGCCCCGCAGCACGAGCCGCCGCCCGAGCGCGCCGAGTTCGAAGCCACGCTCACGTTCAGCGAGCGCGAGCGGCTGCAGAAGGCCGACTTCGACTCGATGACACCCGATGAGTGGCAGCGCGCCAAGCAGCTGCTGCGCACGATGCGCCCGCTGTTCGCGCCGCAGCCCACGCGCCGCATGCAGCGCAGCGCGCGGCGCGCGCGCATCGACTGGCGCGCCAGCCTGCAGGCGATGGCGCGCCAGGGCGGCGCGCTGTGGCAGCCACGCTGGCGCCGCGTGGCGTGCAAGCCGCCGCCGCTGGTGCTGCTGGCCGACATCTCCGGCTCGATGAGCCGCTACTCGCGCATGCTGCTGCACTTTGCGCATGCACTGGCGCAGGGCGACCTGCGCATCCACAGCTTCGTGTTCGGCACGCGGCTCACGCCCACCACGCGCCTGCTGCGCCAGCGCGACCCGGACGTGGCGGTGGCGCAGGTGGTGGATGCCGTGCAGGACTGGTCCGGCGGCACGCGCCTGACCGCCGCGCTGCATGAGTTCAACCGCCTGTGGGCGCGCCGCGTGCTGGACAGCCGCGCCACCGTGCTGCTGATCACCGACGGGCTGGAGCATGGCGACACCGCCGCGCTGGCCTTCGAATGCGAGCGCCTGCGCAAGAGCTGCCGCGAGCTGATCTGGCTGAATCCGCTGCTGCGCTTCGAGGCCTTCGAGCCGCGCGCGGCCGGCATCCGCGCGATGCTGCCGCACGTGGACCGCTTCGTGCCCGCGCACAACCTGGCGAGCCTCGCGCAGCTTGCCCAACTGCTTTCCCAACCTCAAACACGGCCATGGAACTGAAGAACCAACAAACGCTGCCGGTGGGCCAGGCCGAAGCCTGGGCCGCGCTCAACGACACCGCGCTGCTGCAGGCCTGCATCCCCGGCTGCGAGGCGATCACGCCGGCCGGCGACAACGCCTACGACGTGGCGATGATGGCGGCGGTGGGCCCGGTGAAGGCGCGCTTCAAGGGCAAGCTGAAGCTGGCCGACCTGAACCCGCCGCACGCGTACACGCTGCAGTTCGAAGGCCAGGGCGGCCCGGCCGGCCACGGCAAGGGCACGGCGCACGTGCGGCTGGAACCGGCAGGCGACGCCGAGACGCTGCTGCACTACGAGGTGCAGGCCAGCGTGGGCGGCAAGCTGGCGCAGATCGGCTCGCGCCTGGTCGACATGGCGGCGCAGAAGATGGCGGGCGACTTCTTCAACAACTTCACCGCGCAGCTGAAGGCGCGCCATCCGGAAGCGGCGGCGCCGGCAGCCCCTGCGCCGCATCCCGGCCTGCTGGCGCGCCTGGTGGCCTGGCTGCGCGGGCTGTTCGGCGCCCCCAGGGCCTGAGGGCCCGCTACTTCGCGGCCAGCCCGAGCAGAGCGTTGCGCGTGCTCGCGCGCACCTTGGGCCCGATCCACACCTTCATCATCATCGGGAAGAAGCTCTCGCCCTTGATCGTGTCGCCGATCTTCTGGCCGTTGAGCGTGAACTCGGTGCTTTGCGTGGCGGGGTCGTAGTCCACCAGCACGAGGTCGCCCTTGAGCACCTTGCTGCGGTTGCCGAACACCACGCCCAGCTGCGCGGTCTGCAGGATGTTGTGCGCGAACTCCTCGCTCGCGTTCTCGCGGATGCGGTCCAGCATCGCGTTCGACAGGTCGCGCGCCGACACGTCGCGCAGCATGTAGAACTGGATGCGCTTGACGCCGCGCTCGGCCACCACGCCCTCGGCGGTGCTCTGCTTCTTCGGCAGGTAGAAGGCCACCGCGGTGGCCTTCATCGAGAACACCGCGGAGACGCCGGCGCCATTGAGCACCAGCTTCTGGCCATGCACCTGCGCGCTCTCGGCGAAGTGATAGCCCTCGACCACCACGTCGTTGGCCGCAGCGGATGCGGCAGCCAGCGGTGCGCTCGCCGCCGGCGCGGTCGAGGCAGCGGACGACAGCGCAGTGCCGATGGCGCAGACGGCGATCAGGGCGCGAGGCAGAAGGCTCATGGCGTGGTCAGCGAAAGAGGTTGCGATGCAGGGCGTGCGCATTACACCCGCGCCGCACGCCGCGCGAAAGCACCGGCCAAGCACTTGGCTCCGTGGGTCAGTGGCGCACGTGACGCTTCACACAGGGCTTGCGCGGCCCCGCTGGCACGATGCGCCGCGACTCACAACAACCGCTACGAAGGACCCTGATGAAGACTGCATCGATGGCAGGTTGCGCCTGCGCCGCGGCCGCGCTGACTGCACTGGCCGCCGCTCCCGCAGCAGCCACTGAGAACGGCCAGGTACGCGCACTGCTGGGCGCGCCGTCGTTCGAGCTCACCACGCCGCAGTTCCCCGGCTGGTATGGCCAGCTGTGGCTGCAGCACTACCAGGCCGACAAACTGCGCGGCGACGACGGCAAGCCGCTCAGCAGCAGCGCCGACACGCCGCTCGGCCCGCTGGCGCTCAGCGTGGACGCGAAGATCCGCGCCGACGTGCTGGTGCCGCGCCTGACCTACATCGCCGAGCAGACGCTGGCCGACGGCCACCTCGGCTTCTCCGCCACGCTGCCGCTGGTGCATCAGACGCAGGAAATCCGCCTCGGCGCCACGCTGCCCGCCGGCCTGCCGGCGCAGCAGGCGGCGTTGGTGAACGGGCTGCTGGCGCAGGAAGGCAGCGCGATGTCGGGCAGCCACAGCGGCCTGGCCGACGCCGAGCTGGAGGCCTTCGTCGACTGGGCCGGCGACAGCTCGCGCGTGGCCGCTGGGCTGGCGGTGGACGCGCCCACCGGCGACTACGACAAGAACCGTGCGGTCAACACCGGCACCGGCAACTACTGGACGCTGCGCCCGCTGCTGGTACTGGCGCGCACCTGGGACAACGGGCTGGAGCTGGCGCTGCGCAGCACCTACTCGTTCAACACCACCAACCGCGACACCGAGGTGCGCTCGGGCCAGTACCTGCATGCCGACTGGACCGCGCTGTGGCGCGCCAACGATCAGTGGCGCGTGGGGCTGCAGGGCTACGTGCTGAAGCAGTTCACCGCCGACGCCGGCCCCGGCGTGCCGGCCACAGGCGACAAGGTGCAGGCCTATTCGGCCGGGCCCGTGCTGGCCTACATCGCCGACAGCGGCAACTGGGCCGTGGACGTGAAGCTGATGCAGGAGTTCTCGGTGCGCAACCGGCCCGAGGGCCAGCTGGGCTGGGTGCGGCTGAACCTGCGCTTCCAGTAGGCGCGCTACAGGCCGTGGCGCCGGTGCCAGTCGGCCAGTGACTCGTCCGGGTAGGCGTCGAACTGCGCGTCGCCCGGGCCGATGTCCGGCTGCACCCAGTTGGCGGCCGAGCCCAGCATCATGTGCGTGCGCTCGGGCGGCAGCGGCAGCGGCGTGTCGATGGCCCCTGCGTGCGGATGCACCAGCTCCGGCCAGGTGGGGTCGTACAGCCACAGCGCGGTGCCGCAGTGCTTGCAGAAGTGGCGTTGGCCCGTGCTGGTGTGCCCGTCCGGCATGTGCGCGCGGTACACCGACAGGTGCTCGCGGCCCTCGACCTTGAGGGTGGCGTTGTCGGCGCCGAGGTTCACCGCATAGCCGCCGCTGCCGGCCGTCTTGCGGCAGATCGAGCAGTAGCAGCGCAAGAACGGCACCGGCGACATCGCCTGCACCTCGAAGCGCACCGCGCCGCAATGGCAGCTGCCTTTCAGTTGCATCGCAATCACTCCCTTCGTCAGTGGGCGGCGCGGCCCGCGCCGAACCACCATGCGAGCGCGCTGAAGCTCACGAACGCCAGCACGGTGGAGCTGAGGATGATGCGCGCGATGCGGCCGTTGTCGGCGCCATAGCGTTCGGCCAGAAGGGACACGTTGCTCGCGCTCGGCAACGCGGCGGCCAGCGTGAGCACCGTGAGCTCGAAGGTCGACAGCGGCGCACCCAGCCGGCGCGCGCCGGCGCCCAGCAGCGCGACCAGCGCCGGGTGCACGAACAGCTTGATCAGCGCCACCGGCACGAACTGCGCCGCCGGCGTGCGGGTGTGGGCATGCTGGCCGGCGCGCCACAGCACGGCGCCGATCGTGAACAGCGCCACCGGCGTGGCCGAGTCGGCCAGCATCTTCACCATCGCGTCCAGCGGGCCCGCGGGCTTGATGCCGGTGGCCGAGCTCAGTGCGCCGAGCGCGATGGCCCACGGCAGCGGGTTGCTGAAGGCGCCGCGCAGCGCCTTGGCGGCGGCCGCGCGCATGCCGTGATGCGCCGCGCCGTGCGCCTCGGCCAGTGCGATGCACAACGAGCTGGTGACGAACAGGTCCGCCAGCACGGTGCTGATCACCGGGCCGGCAGCGGACGCGCCCATCAGCGCGGCCAGCAGCGGCACGCCCATGAAGCCGGTGTTGGGGAACGCCGCCACCAGCGCGCCGAAGGCGGCATCCTTCAGGCCGATCGGTCCACCCCAGGTGACCAGCACCGTGAAGCCGACGACGATCAGTGCACAGGCCAGGTACACGCCCAGCACGGCCGGGTTCAGCAGCTGCAGCACCGGCGTGTTCATGCCGAAGCGAAACAGCAGGCAGGGCAGCGCGAAGAACAACACGAAGCCGTTCATGCCCGGGATCGCGGCCTCGGGCAACAGGCGGCGCTGCGCCGCCAGCCAGCCCGCGAGCACCAGCGCGAAGAACGGGATCGTGACGGAGAGGATGGCCTGCATGACGAGCCCCGGCAGTATCGGCGCACGGGGCTGTGCGCGGCTGCAGTGCCGTTCAGCCCGGCTGCACGCCGGCGTGGCCGGCCACCACGCTGAACTCGGCCAGCGTGCGGATCGGGCTGGCGGGGTCGAGCACGTCGTCCAGCCCGCGCACGCGTGCCTGCAGGCGCTGCGCATCGAGCGTGAAGCTGATGTAGCCACGCCGGTCGCTGCGGCCGTAGTGGATGTGCGGATTGAAGGGCAGCGCGGCGTCGAGCCGGGCCTGGCTCATCGAGCGGCTGGTGATCGAGCTGCCACAAAACTCGGCCGCCACCACCGGCGAGCGCGGGTCGTCGAAGTCGGGCTTGAGGTCCGCCACGTAGTGCGTGTGCACATCGCCGCCCAGCACCACCACGCCGGGCACCTGCTTGTCGCGCACGGTGGCCAGCAGGCGCTGGCGCGCGGGTGCGTAGCCGTCCCAGCCGTCGGTCCAGACGCTGGGCTCGACGTCGGGCGCGCGCCAGTTGAAGCGCGCCATCAGCGTTTGCTGCGCCACGAGGTTCCACGGCCGCTGCAGATCCCAACCCTCGGCCAGCCAGCGCTCCTGGGCCGCGCCGAGCAGCGTGCGGCTCGGGTCGAGCAGCGCCGGGCAGGCCTGCGGCGACACGCGGGTGCTGCCGCCATGGCCGGGCTCGGGGCAGGCCTGCGGGTCGCGGTACTGGCGGTCGTCGAGCGTGTGGATGCGCGCCAGCGTGCCCCAGTCCCAGCGCGCGTGCATGCGCATGTCGGGGCCGCGCGGGCGCCAGGCCTGCGGCATCGGCTGGTGCTCCCAGTAGGCCTGGTAGGCCGCGGCCCGCCGCACGGCGAAGTCGGGCTGCAGATCCTCGCCCTGCAGGCCGGCGTAGTCGTTCTGCACCTCGTGGTCGTCCCACACGTACAGCCAGGGCACGGCCGCATGCATCGCCTGCAGCGCGGGGTCGCTCTTGTACTGCGCATAGCGCGCGCGGTACTGTGGCAGCGTGCGCAGGTAGCCGCCTTCGTGCGGGCGCACGGCGTCGGCCTTGGAGGCGTATTCGTAGATGTAGTCGCCGAGGAACATCACCAGGTCCAGCGGCTCCTCGGCCATGTGGCGCCAGGCGGCGTAGTGGCCGTGGTCCCAGCGCTGGCAGCTGGCGATCGCGAAGTTCAGCGTGGCCGCTGCATCGGGCGCGGGTGCCGTGCGCGTGCGCCCCACGCTGCTGGTCTGGCCGAGCGCGTGGAAGCGATACCAGTACCAGCGCGCGGGCCGCAGCGCCGCCGGCTCGGCGTGCACGCTGTGCGCCCAGGCGGCCTCGGCGGTCTCGCTGCCGCGCGCCACGACGTGGCGGAACTGCGCGTCCTCGGCCAGCTCCCATTGCACGGGCACGCGCTCGGGCAGCGCGGCGCCGACCAGGCGGGTCCACAGCACGATGCCGTCGGGCCGCGGATGGCCGGAGGCCACGCCGAGCGCAAAGCGCGGCAGGTCGGCGGCACAGGCGTGGCGCACGAAGGCCGGTGCAATGCCGGCGGCCAGCGCTGCCTGCAGCAGGCGGCGGCGCGGCAGGGGAAGGGCGGGATGGGGCATGGGGCAGCAGTGTGCCAAGGGCGCCCGCGCTGCACAGGCTGCGGTGCCGGGGATTGACGCGCGCGCCGATCAGCGCTCGACCACGTAGAGCCGGCTCGGCGGCAGCGCGGCATCCACGTCCTGCACCTCGCCGATGCACACCAGGCCGGCGCGCTCGAGCACGCGCATCGACGGCGCGTTGTCGGGCCGCACGCGGGCGAACACCTCGTGGCGGCGGTGCAGGGTGTCGGTGGCCAGCGTGATCGCACGCAGCGCCAGCGCCGTGGCCAGGCCGCGGCCCCAGGCCTCGGGGCGCAGCCGGTAGTACAGGTTCAGGCCGCGTCGGCCCGGCACGCTCTTTTCCACCAGGCCACCGATGCCGAGCACGTGGTCGGGCCGCCCGGCATCGGCCGCCATCCAGTAGCCGAAGCCGTGTTGCCGCCAGTGCGCGACCAGCACGTCGAGCAGCTCGGCCGCCGCATCCAGCGAGCGCATCGGGCCGGCGGGATTGAAGCGGTTCGCGGCCGGGTCGGCATGCAGCTCGTACAGCGCCTGCAGATCGCTGGCAGCGGGCGCACGCAACAGCAGCTTCGGAGGATCGCGTTGCATGTCACGAGTATCGGCGGCGCCGCGGCGAGGGTGCTCGCTATGATCCCCGGCTGCTCCGCTGTACCCCACCATGGCCGATTCGCTCAACCCCGCCCAGCTCGACGCCGTGCACCACCTGAACGGCCCCTGCCTGGTGGTGGCGGGCGCCGGCTCGGGCAAGACGCGCGTGATCACGCACAAGATCGCGCGCCTGCTGCAGGCCGGCTACGAGCCGAAGCAGATCGCGGCCATCACCTTCACGAACAAGGCCGCCGCCGAGATGCGCGAGCGCGCCAAGGCGCTGGTGGGGCACAAGGCCGCGAAGGACCTGGTGGTGAGCACCTTCCATTCGCTCGGCGTGCGCCTGCTGCGCAGTGACGGCGAGCGGCTGGGCCTGAAGCCGCAGTTCTCCATCCTCGACAGCGACGACGTGCTGGGCGTGCTGAAGGACGCGGGCGGCAGCACCGACAACGCGGCCGCCAAGCGCTGGCAGTGGACCATCAGCCTGTGGAAGAACCAGGGGCTGAACAGCGACGGCGCGCTGGCCGCGGCGAAGAACCCCGAGGAGCAGCAGATCGCCCGCGTGATGCGGCTGTACGAGGAGCGCCTCGCGGCCTACCAGGCGGTGGATTTCGACGACCTGATCAGCCTGCCGCTGAAGCTGCTGTCCAGCGATGCCGAGGCGCGCGACAAATGGCAGAACACGCTGCGCTACGTGCTGGTGGACGAATACCAGGACACCAACGCGGTTCAGTACGAGCTGCTGAAGGCGCTGGTCGATCATCCGCATCCGGCCCGGCGCGGGCTGTTCACCGCAGTGGGCGACGACGACCAGAGCATCTACGGCTGGCGCGGCGCCACCATCGACAACCTGAAGCGCCTGCCGCAGGACTGGCCCACGCTCAAGGTGGTGCCGCTGGAGCAGAACTACCGCTCCACCGGCAACATCCTGCGCGCGGCCAACAACGTGATCGCCGGCAACCCGAAGATCTTCGAGAAGAAGCTGTGGAGCGAATACGGCGACGGCGAGCCGGTGCGCCTGGTCGAGTGCGACGGCGAGGAGCATGAGGCCGAGCGGGCGGTGGCGCGCATCCAGAGCCAGCGTGCGCAGGGCGGCGAATGCAAGTTCGCCGACTTCGCCATCCTCTACCGCGCCAACCATCAGGCGCGCGTGTTCGAGCAGGCGCTGCGGCGCGCGCAGATCCCGTACAAGGTGTCGGGCGGCCAGAGCTTCTTCGATCGCGCCGAAATCAAGGACCTGTGCGCCTGGCTGCGCCTGCTGGTGAACCAGGACGACGACCCCG
>CAMLIZ010000172.1 GCA_946480245.1 uncultured Pseudomonadota bacterium | reverse complement strand
GCTTGGGACGGAACAGCAGCGGCGAGTCGTCGCGCAGCAGCCACTTGGCCACCTTGAATGGCGCCGCGGCGTTGGCCCAGGGCTCGCAGAAGCTGACCGAGATCTGCGCGCCGTTGGCGAAGCTCGTTTCGAGCGCCGCGTCGGGCTGGCGGTCCACCACGGTAACCTCGTGGCCCTGCTCCAGCAGGTACCAGGCGGTGCTGATGCCGATGATGCCGGCGCCGAGAACAATGACCTTCATGCGGGGTTCCTCGTCAGAAGCCTTGGGAGCGTTGTCGGCCTTTACGGCCGGGTAATCAAGAGTTGCGCCGCCACCATCGCCATCACCAGCGCGACCGTGCCGTCGATGATGCGCCAGGTGCTGGCACGGGCGAGCCGGGGCGCGAGCGCCGCCGCGCCAAAGCCGAGCGCGCTGAACCACATCAGCGACGCGAGCCCGGCGCCTGCGGCGAAGGCGCCGCGGGCCGTCATCGGCTGCTGGGCACCGACCGCGCCGACCAGCACTACGGTGTCCAGGTAGACATGCGGATTGAGCCAGGTGAGCGCCGCCGTGGCCGACAGCGCAGCCATGCGGCCGCCGCCGCCGGATGCCTGCTGCAGGCCGCCATCGGCGCGCCATGCCCGGCGGGCCCCTTGCACGGCACACCACAGCAGGAACGCCGCGCCGACGTAGCGCATTGCCTCCAGCAGCGAGGGCGAGCGAGCCAATACCGCGCCCAGGCCGAATATGCCGGCCGCCACCAGCAGCCAGTCCGACAGGGTGCAGAACGCCACCACCACCCCCACGTGCGAGCGCGCCAGACCCTGGCGCAGCACCAGCGCGTTCTGCGCACCGATGGCGACGATCAGGCCGGCCATCATCAACCAGCCTTGGGCGAGGGCGGAGGCGCTGCTGCTCAAAGTGGTCGAATTGTGGGCAAGGGCTGCCGCACAATGAAGCGTCATTCACCAATTTCCAATCACAGTAGCTGCGCTAATGAAAGACCTGGACCCCGCCAACCTCGACTGCCTCGCCGCGCTCGCGGATGAGGGCAGCTTCGAGCGCGCCGCCCAGCGACTGGCGGTGACGCAATCGGCGGTGTCGCAGCGCCTGCGTGCGCTGGAGGCTTCGGTCGGCGCACCGCTGGTCGTGCGCGCGCGCCCCCTGCGGCTCACCGAGCCGGGCAAGGTGCTGCTGCGCTACGCGCGCCAGTGGCATGCGATGCGCGCCGACCTGGCGCGCGAAATCGGCGAAGGCTTGTCCAGCGACGAGCGGCTGCCGATCGCAGTGAACGCAGACAGCCTGGCCACCTGGGTGCTGCCCGCTCTCGACCCCATCGTGCAGGAGGGTCACCGGCGTGGTTGGGGCCTGGAGCTGGTGGTCGACGACCAGGATTTCACTCACGAGTGGCTGCGCCAGGGCGCCGTGTTGGGCTGTGTGAGCACGGTGGCCGAGGCCTTGCGCGGCACGCTGGTGCTCCCACTGGGTGTAATGACTTACATCGCCATTGCCAGCCCGGCGTTCGTGCAACGCTGGCTGCCGCAAGGGCTGACCCGCGCCAACTTTTCGCAAACGCCCTTTCTCGTGTTCAACCGCAAGGACGACATGCAGACCCAGTGGGTGTCACGTGCCTTTGGCGTGCGCGCGCCGCGCCTGCGTGAACGCTACGTACCGGCCAGCGAGGCGTACCTGCGCGCAGTGGAGATGGGCTGGGGCGTGGGCGTGGTGCCCGAGCTCCAGGCGCGCAGCGCGCTGGCGCAGGGCCGGCTGCAGGCGCTGCATCCGGAGGTGACGCTACCGGTCGCCTTGTACTGGCATCAATGGCGGCTGCACAGCGGGGCGGAAAGCTTGCCGGCCCGCTTGGCGCTGCTCGATCAGGTGGGTACCGCCCTGGCGGCCGGCGCCAGGACTGCGCTGCAGCAGGAGCGCGCACCCACCCGCGGTCGGCGCAATACCGGCAATCGTTAGCGCGGAAAGACGCCGCCGTGCGGCGCTTCGCGGCCTTGGCCGGAACGCTCCGACGTGGCGCCTGGCGCAGGCAGCGGAGGGCGCGTGGCTGAGGGCGAACCACGCCCGGCTTCCGGCCACCCGGGTTCAGAGGCCGCGAGCCAGAGCGCACTGGAGACGGCAGCGGTGACGGTGCCCCAGGTCAGGGCATGCAGGGTGAGGTGGCGCATGGTGCTTTGGAGGGATCTGCACAGCCTAGGCGGTGCTCACGCGGACTTCCATCCCACCAAAGTAGGGAGGCGTTGCGCGGCGGCAACCAGCGTGTTCGGAGTTGGCGCGGCCCGTGAAGTGCTGGCGAAAACTGAGCCTGCTGGCGTGTCCATTTCTTTCTTTAGCGACACACAGTGTCGATACAGACTGCAAGCGCACCCTCCGGTGCGCCGCCTGCCACGGGAGGTCCCATGCGCAACGACCGTTCTTCCGCCTCGTTCCTCGATCGCCTGATGACGGCCAATATGGCGCGGTCAGCACAGGATCCGGCCGACTACGGCACGGCGTTCGGCCTGGAGCTGAGCATGGAAGGGGGCATTCCGCACGCAGTGGACGCGCCCGCGTCGGCCGCAACGCCACCGTCAGCACCGGCGCCCAGTGGTTGGCTGGCGCGGTGGCGCCGGCCCCGCTGATCGATCACACCTCGATCAGCTTGAAGGGCTCGTAGCCTTCGGTTTCGCCTTTGGACGCCAGGCCGCGCGCCTGGCTCACCACCCGGGACTGGCCGCCGACATGCGGCACAACGTAGTCATGCCGGCAATGCAGGTGGCCGTGCAGCCAGAGGTCGGCCAGCGGCAGCAGGTCGTCATCGGCGTTGCAGAAGCTGGCGGTGCCGGACTGCAAGCCGTAGCGCGGATCGGCGCTCCTGAGGCTGGGTGCGAAATGCGTCACCACCACCGTTGCGTCCCAGCGGCCGAGTGCCGGCTCGGCCAACGCTTGTGCCAGCCAGGCCCGACAGCGCAGCGCCTCGTCGCGCACCTCCTCGGTGTCGAAGGGTCGACCGTGGCGAGACGCGCGCATCACCTTCTGGAAATATGCGCCCGCACGCATCGCGCTCGCGCGTCGCTCGGGCCCGAACAGTTCGAAGTCGCACCAGCGCACGGTGCCCACAAAGCGCACGCGCCGGCCGGTCTCGTCGGCGAGCACTGCCGTGTCGCATTCCAGCAGGCGCAGACCGAGCGCGGCGCAACGTTCGCGCAGCTGCGGCCACGCGGTGGTCAGCTCGCGGTCATCGAACTCGTGGTTGCCGGCCACCACCAGCACCGGCACCGGCCAGCCGGCAAAGCGCTGCAGTGCCTGCCAGCTGCGGTCAATGTCGCCGGCCAGCACCAGCACCTCGGCGCCGGGTGCGGGGGCAGGCTCGAAGGCCTCGCTCTCCAGGTGGAGGTCGGAGAACAGCTGCAAACGCATCGAGGGCGCGCCGCTCAGGCGCCATGACACTGTTTGAACTTCTTGCCGCTGCCGCAGGGGCAGGGGTCGTTGCGCCCGACCTTGGGCTGGTCGCGCCGCACCGGGTCGACGCGAAAGCGGTCGTCGCAGGTCTGCTCCCACAGGTCCGCCACGGCAAGCACCAGATCTTCCACCGCCTGGTCCACCGTGGTCAGCGGCTGCGACTCGTCCAGCGCCTGCACGACCGCGCGCTCCTCGTCCGTCTCGGCGGGCAGGTGGCGGAACACCCTGTCGAGCGCAGCAACCACCGCCTCGTCGCCGCTGGCGGCCAGTTCGGGGAACACCGTGCAGGCGTATTGAAAACCGGCCACCCAGGCAAACAGCGGGCGCGACGCCTCCGGTAGCTCGCGCAGGATGTCGCCGCCGGCGCTGTCGGCGGCAAGTTCAGGCGACTCGTGCAGGATCGGGTCGAACCATCCGTCCTCGGCCAAGCCGGCATTGAGCGCGGCGTGATGACGCTCGATCAACGCCTTGCAGCGCGCCACCCAGGCGGGGTCGACCCCGTCGGGCAGCGGCCGGCCCTCCAGGTCGAACACGGGGGGCAGCCATTCGTCCACGGTGATCAGGCGCGGCTGCACGAGCACCCCGCACAGGTAGCCGTCGAGCATCACCAGGTCCAGCGGCTCCAGCGGCTCGGGGGCGGCGGCGAGCAACTGGTCGAGCTCGTCGAGCTCGGCGTTATTGAGGTCGGAAGCCATCGAGGGATTGTGCAGGAGCGACGAAGCCGCCCGCGGGCGGCCTCGATGGGACAAGGGCGCGCGGACCTGGTCAGGCGGTCAGCTGCTGCTCGATCTGCTGCTTGCGTTCGGTAAGTTCGGCCGGCAGCTTGTACGCCAACTTGGCGAACAGCTCGCCGTGCAGCTCCATCTCGTGCTGCCAGGCCTCCTTGTCGATGCCGATCACCGACTCGAACTGCTCGCGGCTGAAATCGAGCCCGTCCCAGCACAGGTCTTCGTAGCGCGGGCTGACGCCGAACACGTGGGCCTCGCCCTCGGCCAGGCCTTCCACGCGCTCGAGCATCCAGCGCAGCACGCGCATGTTCTCGCCGTAGCCGGGCCACACAAACTTGCCGTCCGCCCCCTTGCGGAACCAGTTGACGCAGAAGATCGCCGGCAGCTTGCCGCCCTCGGCTTCCAGCCTGGCGCCGAGGTTGAGCCAGTGCTGGAAGTACTCGCTCATGTTGTAGCCGGTGAACGGCAGCATCGCGAACGGATCGCGGCGCACCACGCCCTGCTGGCCGGCAGCCGCGGCGGTGGTCTCCGAACCCATGGTGGCCGCCATGTAGACACCTTCGACCCAGTTGCGAGCCTGGCTCACCAGCGGCACGGTGGTGGAGCGGCGGCCACCGAAGATGAACGCGTCGATCGCCACGCCTTGCGGGTTGTCCCACTCGGGGTCGAGCACCGGGTTGTTGGTGGCCGCCACGGTGAAACGCGCGTTCGGGTGCGCGGCCTTGGCACCGGTCTCCTTGGCCAGCTGGGGCGTCCAGTCACGGCCCTGCCAGTCGGTGAGGTGGGCCGGCGGGGCGTCGGTCATGCCCTCCCACCACACGTCACCGTCATCGGTGAGCGCCACATTCGTGAAGATCACGTCGCGCTTGAGCGAATCCATGCAGTTGGGATTCGTCTTGTAGTTGGTGCCCGGCGCCACCCCGAAATAGCCCGCCTCCGGATTGATCGCGCGCAGCTTGCCGTTGGCGTCGGGCTTGATCCAGGCGATGTCGTCGCCGATGGTCGTGACCTTCCAGCCCTCGAAGCCCTGCGGCGGGATCAGCATCGCGAAGTTGGTCTTGCCGCAGGCGCTGGGGAAGGCCGCCGCCACGTGGTGCTTGCGGCCCTGCGGGTCGGTGACGCCGAGGATCAGCATGTGCTCGGCCAGCCAGCCCTGGTCGCGCCCCATGGTGGAGGCGATGCGCAGCGCAAAACACTTCTTGCCCAGCAGCGCGTTGCCGCCGTAGCCGGAGCCGTAGCTCCAGATTTCGCGCGATTCCGGGTAGTGCACGATGTACTTCGTGGCGTTGCAAGGCCAGGTGACGTCCTTCTGGCCCGGCTGCAGCGGGGCGCCGACGGTGTGCACCGCGGGCACGAAGTCGCCGTTCTCGCCCAGCGCCTCGAGCGCGGCGCGCCCCATGCGCGTCATGATGCGCATGTTGACCGCGACATACGGGCTGTCCGACAGCTCGACGCCGATGTGCGAGATAGGCGAGCCGATCGGCCCCATCGAGAACGGCACGACGTAGAGGGTGCGCCCGCGCATGCAACCGCGGAACAGCGCGTTGTCGCCGGTTTGCAGCAGTGCGCGCATTTCCGCCGGCGCCATCCAGTTGTTGGTGGGGCCCGCGTTCTCCTTGCGCTCGCTGCAGATGAAGGTGCGGTCCTCGACGCGCGCCACGTCGCTCGGGTCGCTGCACGCCAGGTAGCTGTTCGGGCGCAGTTCCGGGTT
Source organism: uncultured Pseudomonadota bacterium (assembly GCA_946480245.1). The sequence continues at coordinate 3,672 of CAMLIZ010000172.1, read as the reverse complement.
CAGCTTCTTGAAGGTGCCGGCCTTGACCAGTTGCGCGCACAGACGGTCGTATTCCGCCTGGCTGCCATCACACCAATACACCTCCGCCGGCTCCGTAAGGGCGGCGATCTGGTGCACCCATTCGACGAGGCGTGCGTGCTGCACGTAGGCCGGAACGTTCAAGCGCAGGCCCTCCATCACGGGACGGTTCATGGCAACTCCAATCATCAAAGTTCAAGAAGCGGGATTGGGCGAACCTCTCGGCCGGTTGCCTCGCGCCGCGGGGCTCGCCCAATGCCGCCCGAACCGATCGGGCAATGGCGTCAAGTTACAAGGCAGTTTCTGCGCCTGCCCCGCTGTCTACCGCCTGCGAGGACGGGAAGGCATTGTCATTCCAGTGTAATGGGGTGGTAACCGCCGGTTCCCGGGGGGGCATGCATTTCCGGCATGGCGGAATGCAAAGCACTTTTGACCAGGATGGAAGGGATGAGCCGTACGGCCGCCACCGCCGCTTGACGCCCGACAATCCGGCCATGGAACTGGCGAGCGTGAACGTGGCCCTGGCGCGGGCGCAGGAGATCGGCGGCCGCCCGGTCATGACCGGCTTCTTCAAGCAGCCGCTGGCGGGCGCCGTGGCGGTGCGTACGCTCGGCCTGGCCGGCGACGAACAGGCCGACCTGTCCGTGCACGGCGGCCCGGCCAAGGCCGTCTACGCCTACCCGCTGGAGCACTACCCTGTGTGGCAGACGCTGCGCGCCCAGGCCGGCGCGGCCCCATGGAATGCGCCGCTGGGGCCGGGTGCCATGGGCGAGAACCTGAGCCTGCGCGGCCTGCTCGAAGCCGAGGTGTGGGTCGGCGACCTGCTGCGCTTTCCCGACTGCACGCTCGCCGTCAGCGAGCCGCGCTTCCCCTGCTTCAAGTTCAATGCCGCGATGGGCTTTGCGCGCGCGGCGCGGATGATGGCGCAGTCCGGCTACTGCGGCTTCTACCTGGCGGTGCGCGAACCGGGCACGCTGCAGGCGGGTCAGCGCTTCGAGCTGGTGCCCGGTGCGCGCGAGGTGGGCATCGCCGAACTCTTCCGCGCGCGGGCACGCGGCATCGCCTGAAGGGCGATGCCGGCCCTGCTTCAGGCCTGCACGCGCTCGTCGTCCAAGGTGGGGTAGTCGGTGTAGCCGTGGGCCCCGCCGCCGTAGAACGTGCTGCTGTCAGCCTTGGCGAGCGGCGCGTTGTCGCGCAGGCGCCGCACCAGATCCGGGTTGCTGATGATCGAGCGGCCGAACGCCACCAGGTCGGCGCGGCCGCTCGCCACCGCCTCCAGCGCCATCTCGCGCGAATAGCCGTTGTTCACCATCCACGCGCCCGCGAAACGCCGGCGCAACTGCTCGTAGTCGAAGGGCGCGATGTCGCGCGGGCCGCCGGTGGCGCCCTCCACCACATGCAGGTAAGCCAGCCCGTATGGCGCCAGTTGTTCGACAGCAACGTTGAACAGCGCCTGCGGGTCACTGTCCTGCCCGATGTCGTTGGCTGGCGTCACGGGGGACAGGCGCAGGCCGGTGCGGCCGCCGCCGATCTCGTCCGTCACCGCCTGCATCACCTCGCGCAGCAGCCGCGTGCGGTTCTCGATGCTGCCGCCGTAGGCGTCCGTGCGGTCATTGCAGCTGTCGCGCAGGAACTGCTCGATCAGGTAGCCGTTGGCGCCGTGCACCTCCACGCCGTCGAAGCCCGCCTCGATGGCGCGTCGAGCCGCCTCGCGGTAGCTCTGCACGATGCCCGGGATCTCGTCGGTGCGCAGCGCGCGCGGCGCCGACACCGGTTCGAAGCCGCCCTTCACGAAGGTCTTGCTGTTCGCCACACGGGCGGTGGACGACACCGGCGCCTGGCCGTTCGGCTGCAGCGACACGTGCGAGATGCGGCCCACGTGCCACAGCTGGATCACGATGCGCCCGCCGGCCGCATGCACCGCGTCGGTGACGCGGCGCCAGCCCGCCACCTGCTCGGCGTTGTAGATGCCCGGGGTGTCGAGGTAGCCCTGGCCATCGGGACGAATCTGGCTGGCCTCGGTGATCAGCAGGCCGGCGCTGGCGCGCTGCGCGTAGTAGGTGGCCGCCAGCGCCGACGGCACGCAGCCGGGCGCGGCCCGGTTGCGCGTGAGCGGCGCCATCACGACGCGATTGGCGACCGGGATGTCGCCGACTTGGAGGGGGTCGAAGAGAGTAGCCATGACATGCAGGGTAAGGACATTCGCGATACCCGCACCACCCATCCGCGCGCCGAGTTTGTGCTAACGCAAACGCCTGTCGCCGAGCGGCTACAGTGCGCGCATGCTCGCCTACCGCCACGCCTTCCACGCCGGCAACCACGCCGATGTGCTCAAGCACCTCGTGCTGCTGCAGGTGCTGCGCTACCTGGGCGAGAAGGACAAGCCCTACACGCTGGTCGACACGCACGCCGGTGCCGGCGGCTATTCGCTGCAAGGCCGCTACGCCAACAAGAAGCACGAGTACGAGGAAGGCATCGGCCGACTCTGGGGCCGCACCGACCTGCCGCCAGCGCTGGCCGACTACGTGCAGAAGGTGCGCGAGTTCAACGGCGGCGGCAAGCTCGAGCAGTACCCGGGCTCGCCGGCGCTGGCGCGCATGTTGATGCGCGCCGACGACCGGCTGCGCCTGTACGAGCTGCACCCCACCGACTACCGGATCCTCGAGGCCTTCCTCGGCAAGCGGCCGCACACGCAGGTGAGCATGAGCGACGGCTTCGTGGCACTCAAGGCCGAGCTGCCGCCGCCGTCGCGCCGTGGCGCCGTGCTGATCGATCCCTCGTACGAGCTGAAGACCGACTACGCCAAGGTGCTGGCGGCCGTGCGCGAGGCGCTGCAGCGCTTTGCCGACGGCGTGCTCATGGTGTGGGTGCCGCAGCTGCAGATGGTGGAGCCGGCGCAGCTGCTGCAGCGCCTGAAGACCAGTGCCGATGCGGCGCCCAAGGGCTGGCTGCATGCCCGCCTCACGGTAGCGCGTGCCGACGAGCGCGGCTTCGGGCTGATCGGCAGCAGCATGTTCGTGGTCAATCCGCCGCATGTGCTGCACGGGGTGCTGGAGCAGGTGCTGCCTTGGCTCACCGATGAGCTGGGGCAGTTCGACGGCGCCAACTTCCTGCTGGAGCAACGCGCACGATGATCGACACCACGCCGCTGGCCGGACTGAAGGTGCTGGAGCTGGGCCAGCTGATCGCCGGGCCGTTTGCCGGCAAGACGCTGGGCGATTTCGGCGCCGAGGTGATCAAGGTCGAGCCGCCGACGGGCGACCCATTGCGCCAGTGGCGCCTGCTGCACAACGGCACGAGCGTGTGGTGGCAGGTGCAAAGCCGCAACAAGAAGAGCGTGGTGCTGGACCTGCGCACCGACGAAGGCCGCGCCGCAGTGCGCGCGCTGGCCACCGAGGCCGACGTGCTGATCGAAAACTTCAAGCCCGGCACGATGGAGAAGTGGGGCCTGGGCTACGACATCCTGGGCGCCACCAATCCCGGCCTGATCATGCTGCGCATCAGCGGCTACGGACAGACCGGCCCGTACAAGGACCTGCCCGGCTTCGCCGTCGTCGCCGAGGCGATGGGCGGGTTGCGCCACCTGAGCGGTGAGCCCGGGCGCATTCCGGTGCGCTGCGGCGTGAGCATCGGCGACACGCTGGCCGCGCTGCA
>CAMLIZ010000171.1 GCA_946480245.1 uncultured Pseudomonadota bacterium | reverse complement strand
CGGCCACGTTGATGCCCAGCCGCGCCATGCGGTAGCGCATCTGCCGCAGCGACAGACCCAGGCTGGCGCCGGCCGCGGTGCGGTTGAATCGATGGCGCTCGAGCGCGCGCACGAGGATGTCGCGCTCCACATCGTCGAGGTAGCCGACCAGGTCGCTCGGCAAGGGCGGGGGCGCCGCGCTCACGGCAATGGCAGCCGCAGGCGGCAACGGTGCAGGCAGCGGCACGGGCGCCGTGGTCAGCGGCTCGTCGAGGTCGATCGCCTCGGTCTCGGACAGCGCGTCCTCGGGCAGGCCGAGGTCGGCGCGCTCGATCATCTCGCCGCCCGACAGCGCCACCGCGCGGTGCAGCAGGTTCTCGAGCTCGCGCACATTGCCCGGGAAGCTGTAATGCGACAGGTGGCTGAGCGCGTCGCGCGCCAGCATCGGCGGCGGCCACACGCCGGCGTCGCGCGCGATGCGCTCGAGCACGGCCTGGCAGATCTGCGGCAGATCCTCCGCGCGCTCACGCAGCGGCGGCACGCGGATCTGGATCACGTTGAGGCGGTAGTACAGGTCCTGCCGGAAGCGGCCGGTCTGCACTTCCGTGGACAGATCCTTGTGCGTGGCGCTGACGATGCGCACGTTGACCGGCACCTCGTTCATCGCGCCGATGGCTCGCACCGAGCGCTCCTGGATCGCGCGCAGCAGCTTGGACTGCATCGACAGCGGCAGGTCGCCGATCTCGTCCAGGAACAGCGTGCCCCCTTGCGCTGCCTGGAAGAAGCCTTCGCGATCGTCGGCCGCGCCCGTGAAAGCGCCCTTGCGATAGCCGAAGAACTCCGCCTCCAGCAACTGCTCCGGGATGGCACCGCAGTTCACCGCAATGAAGGGTTGGCCGGCGCGCGGGCTCACGTCATGGATGGCCCGCGCGACCAGTTCCTTGCCGGTGCCCGACTCGCCCTGCACCAGCACCGGCGCCATGCTGCGCGCCACCTTCTCGACCAGCGCGCGCACCTGCTGCATCGTGCTGGAGTGCCCGACGAGGCGACGCAGCGCGGCGTGCACCGGAGGTGTCGCCGGCACTGCCGGTGCGTCGACCGGGCGCGAGGGGGTCAGCGCCGGCGCTGGAGCGGGCGCCGCCCCTCCTTCGGACGGCAAGCTCTCGGGCACCACGGTGGGCGAACTCTGCGGCGTGCGGCCCAGCGCAGACGCCACCACGGCCCGGAACTGGCGCAGGTCCACCGGCTTCGTGAGGTAGTCGTACGCGCCGGCCTTCAAGGCCTCGACCGCGTTCTCCGAACTGCCGTACGCGGTGATCACGATGGCCTTCTCGCGGCGGCCGTGCTGCTCCAGCCGCTTCAGCAGATCGAGCCCGGTCCCGTCGGGCAGGCGCATGTCGGTGATGACGGCGCTGTACACGCGGTCCTTCAGGTGCAGCCACGCCTCCTCCACCGAACCGGCCGTCTCCACGTCGTAGCCTTCGCGCAGCAGCGTCAGCTCGTACAGCGTGCGCAGATCGGGCTCGTCGTCCACGACGAGCAGGCTGAAGTGCGAAGGCGATGTCATGCGATCAGGGGTGAGGGGTCCGACACGTTGAGCGTGCCGCGGCGCATCGAGACTTCGAACACGTTGCGATGGGGGGCTTGAGCGGTGCCGGGGCGGTAGTCGATGCTGGCGCCGTAGCGCTCGCACAGCTCCTTGCAAATATACAGGCCGAGCCCGGTGCCTCGACTGCGCGTCGAGAAGAACGGCTCGAAAAGGTGCCGCTCCACCTCGGGCGGAATCGGCTCGCCGTCGCTGGCGACGGTAAGCAGTGCGCGCGTCTCGTCGGCGGTGAGTTCCAGCACGATCGCGGCCGGGTTGCTGCTTGCGTGGCGGCGCGCGTTGTCGAGCAGGTTGATCAGCACGCGGCGCAGGTGGTCCGGCTCGAACAGCACCCCCAGCGGCTGGCGCGGCAGGCGCACCTTCAGGCGGCTGCGCTCGTCCAGCGGCAATGCCACCGTGCGCGCCCACTCGCTGCAGATCTTGGCCACCTCGGCGACCGCGTCGATCACGCGCACGCTGGCCGGCGTGCCGGGCGCCACCTCCATGACGTCGTCGACGATGCGCTTCAGGCGCTCGGCGTTCTCGGCCACCATGCGTGTCAGGCGATGCTGGTCGGGCGTGAGTGGATCCTCCTCCAGCAGCGCGTTGGCCTGCGAGATGGCAGCCAGTGGATTACGGATCTCGTGGGCGATGCCGGCCGACACGCGGCCCATCGCGGCCAGCTTCTCCTGCCGCGTGCGGGCCTGCACGCTGCGCAGGTCCTCGACGAACAGCACGCACAGGTTCTCGCCGCCCTTGCCGCTTTCGGCCACCGTGGTGCTCACCGAGGACAGGCTGCGCGTGAAGCGCACCCGCACCACCAGCGTGCGCGTCAGGCCGGGCTCGAACGGCAGCACCACCTCGCGACCGGCCTCGGGCCACTGCCCTTCGGCAAAGGCCCGCTGCACCGCCTCCGCCAGGTGCTTCCACGCCATGGTTTCCTGCAGCACGAAGGGCGCCGGGCGGCACATGCTGTAGGCGCCGAGCAGCAGACGCGCGGCCGGGTTGGCGATGCGCACGCGCCCGCGCCGGTCGACCACCATCACGCCGTCTTGCATCTGCTCGATCACCAGGCGGTTCAGCTGAGCCTGCTGGCGCGCCAATGCAAGGCTGCCGCGCGCGGCCAGTTCCTCGCGCGCCAGCCGCCCAGCCACCTCGCCGGCCAGGATGGCGATCACGAAGAAGCCGATGCCGGCGATGCCCGCCTGCGTCATCGGCGCCATCACATCGCCGTTGACCAGCCCACGCCGCCAGGCACTGCCCAACAGCATCAGCGAGATCAGCGCCGCCGCAGCCAGCGCCAGCAGGCGCGGCGTGAGCACGCCGGCCATCAGCACCGGCAACACCAGCAGTGCCGCGTAATTGAGGTTGCCGCCCGACTCCAGGAAGTGCAGCGCCGAAAACGTGAGCAGGTCGACGCCGATCGTCGCCAGCCATTGCGGGCTGTCCAGGCGCGCCAGGGCGCGCGGACTGGGCGGCTCCCGATAGCCGGGCACCAGCCACAGCACGAGGGCCGCCGCCGCATAGGCCACGCACAGTGCCAGCGGCACGGTGGCGTCGCGCAGGCCGAACACGGCGCTGGCGAGTTGCGCGACGACCAGGGCGACGCCGACCGCGGCGCGCGCCGTCACGAAGGTGCGGTAGATGCGCTGGAACGCCGAGCCGCCGCCCGAGATCAGGCGCAGCGCCTGCCGCGACAGGAAGCGGCTGTCGGCTGCGTCTCTGTCGCTGCTGTTCCAGTTCTCGAGCCGCGACTGCGCGCTGTCGTCCCAGGCGTCGTTGTCGAAGCGGGTGTCGCTGACGCCGAGCGCTGCCAGCCAGGTTTCGTCGATCGATCGGTCGCTGCGGCGGCGTTCGCCGTGGCGACGGTCGCCCTCGCGCTTGTCGCCGCCGTCGGCTTCCGGCTTCACGCGTGCGGACCCAGCGCGCGGTGCGCCGGGCTGCAGTAGTGCAGCTCACCGTCGCGCAGCGCCTCGTCGGCCGGCAGGTGCACGCCGCATTGCGCGCAGCGCACCATGGCAGCGGGCGCGGCAGGCCGCGGCGGCGCGCGGTGCGGGCGGCGCAGGTCGCGCCGCAGCGAGAACCACAGCACACCGCCGACCACGACGACCACGAGCAGGAACTTCATCACGTCACACCGTGCGATGCAGCAGCACTTCGAGCACGAAGCGCGAGCCCACGTAGGCGAGCAGCAACAGCACCGCGCCGGTGTACAGCCAGCGCGTGGCACGGCGCCCGCGCCAGCCCCACACGTGGCGCCCGGCGATCAGCGCAGCGAACACACCCCACCCGAGCAGCGAGAACACCGCCTTGTGCGTCCAGCGCCACTCGTCCGTGGCCCACACGCCGAGCAGCAGCGTGGCCGTGAGCACCACGAAGCCGGCGTCGACGAAGCGAAACGTGAGGCGCTCCAGTCGCAGCAGCGGCAGGCCGAACGGGCCGACGCCGGCGCCGGTCTTCAGGCGCAGCTGGCGGTCGGCCGCATCGAGCATCGACGCATGCAGCACCGCCGCGCCGAACAGCCCGTAGGAAGCGACTCCCAGCATCCAGTGCAGCGGAATCCACGGCGTGTGCGCCATCGGATGCGGCTCACCGGGAAACAGCAACGCGAGCAGCACCGCCAGCGCGCCGAGCACGGACAGCGCGCGTCGCACCCTGGGCAGCGGCACCAGGCGGCTTTCGATCGCATGCACTGCGAGCACCAGCCACGCGGTGGCCGACAACACCGGCGCGAAGCCGAAGCGCGCGCCCACGCCATGGGGTTCGTCGAGCCCGCCGAAATCCATCAGCACCGCGACGCCGTGCGCGATCCAGGCGAGCTGCCAGGCCAGCGCAGGCCAACGGCGCTCGCCGTCGGTGCCCCACGCAGCCACGACGTACGCGACGATCGCGACCCAGCCCGCTGTCGCCGACAGCATCACTGCAGGGGCATGGGACCCGAACGATAGAATCATCCGGACAGTTTACTTTCGCGGCCCGCGTTCTTCGGGCTCTGCGCCCTCCCCCATGGCCTCCGCACTCACTGATCGCCTGTCGCGCCTGGTCAAGACCATGCGCGGCCAGGCCCGCATCACCGAAAGCAACGTGCAGGACATGCTGCGCGAGGTGCGCATGGCGCTGCTCGAGGCCGACGTGGCGCTGCCCGTGGTGCGCGAGTTCATCGCGCGCGTCAAGGACAAGGCGCTCGGCCAGGAAGTGGTGGGTTCGCTGAACCCGGGCCAGGCGCTGGTGGGCATCGTGCACAAGGAGCTCGCCCACACGATGGGCGAGGGCGTCAGCGACCTCAACCTTGCAACGCAGCCGCCTGCCGTGGTGCTGATGGCCGGCCTGCAAGGTGCCGGCAAGACCACCACCACCGGCAAGCTCGCCAAGCACCTGATCGAGAAGCGCAAGAAGAAGGTGCTCACGGTCTCCACCGACGTGTACCGCCCGGCTGCCATCGAGCAGTTGAAGACGGTGACGCGGCAGGCCGGCGCCGAGTGGTTCCCGTCCACCGGCGAGCAGAAGCCGCGCGACATCGCGCTGGCCGCGCTGGACTACGCACGCCGCCACTACATCGACGTGCTGCTGGTCGACACCGCCGGCCGGCTGGCGATCGACGAGGCCATGATGGCCGAGATCCGCGACCTGCACGAGGCGATCCGCCCGGTCGAGACGTTGTTCGTCGTCGATGCCATGCAGGGCCAGGACGCGGTGAACACCGCCAAGGCCTTCAAGGAGGCGCTGCCGCTGTCGGGCGTGGTGCTCACCAAGCTCGACGGCGATGCGCGCGGCGGCGCTGCGCTGTCGGTGCGCCAGATCACCGGCGCGCCGATCAAGTTTGCCGGTGTTTCCGAGAAGATCGACGGGCTGGAGGTCTTCGACGCCGAGCGTCACGCTGGGCGCGTGCTCGGCATGGGCGACATCGTCGCGCTGGTCGAGGAGGTGCAGAAGGGCGTGGATCTGCAGGCCGCGCAGAAGCTGGCCGACAAGGTCAAGTCCGGCGGCTTCGACCTCGACGACTTCCTCTCCCAGATCGGGCAGATGCGCAAGATGGGTGGCCTGTCGAGCCTGATGGACAAGCTGCCGAGCGAGCTCACCGCCAAGGCCAAGGCGGGGCCGCAAGACCTGGATCGCGCCGACCGTGACGTGCGCCGCATGGAAGGCATCATCCGCTCGATGACGCCGCTGGAGCGGCGCAAGCCCGAGCTCATCAAGGCCAGCCGCAAGCGACGCATCGCCACCGGCGCCGGCGTTCAGGTGCAGGAGGTGAACCGCCTGCTGAACCAGTTCGAGCAGATGCAAGCGATGATGAAAAAGATGAAGGGCGGCGGCCTGATGAAGATGATGAAGCGCATGGGCGGCATGAAAGGCATGGGCGGCCTGGGACCGCGTTGAGCGGTGGGTGGCACGCCCCGGGGTTTTCCCTCGGAGGCCAGCGCCTCGTCCCGGGTGCCGATACCGCCGGATACCGTTGATCGGTTGACCCGTTCGCGACCGCCGGTTACGTTCTCAGATTCCTTCGTTTTCTTCCCACGACCCGATGAACACCTGGACTTGGGGTGCGCTCGGCGCGGTAGTGATCGTTCTGCTCCTGCTGGTGTGGACGCAGTCGAAGCGGCGCGGCGTTCCTGCCAAGCGCGAACACAAGCGACAGCAGGTCCACGCGCTCGACACCGTCGCCGCCTGGGAGCCGCACGCCACGCGCATCCTCTCCACCGACGAGCGCGAGGCGCACTCGATCCTCACGCGCGCGCTACCCGATCATCTCGTGCTGGCCCAGGTGCCCCTGTCGCGCTTTCTGCGCGTGCCCACGCGCTATTCGTATTCCGAGTGGCTCAAGCGGGTCGGCACCTTGAGTGCCGACCTCGTGGTGTGCGACCGCACGTCGGCCGTGGTGGCCGTGGTCGAGGTGCACAGTGCGCGCGAGAGCGAGCGCAGCCGCCATCGCCACGAGCGCATGGCGCGCGTGCTCGGGGCGGCGCATATCCGCCTGCTGGTGTGGACCGAAGGCCACCTGCCCTCCGTGGCCGCCGCACGTGCGCAACTCCTGCCGGACGACGCGCAGGGTGTGCCCGCCGAAACGAGTGCACCGGGTCTGCTGGCACAGCGGCCGCTCGCGCCCACGCGGCTCAGTGCGATGCCGGTGGCTGACGTCGAGGATTCGGGCCCTGGCGGCTTGCATGAGCCGCCGCCGTCCACCTGGTTCGACGAGCTGGACCCGCCACCCACCAGCCCGCAGCCGCTGCGGCACTGAGCTGACCTGACCGCTCAGGTCAGCAGCGCCTCGGCGAACTCGCGCGCGTCGAAGGTTTCCAGGTCTTCCAGCTTTTCGCCAACGCCGATGAAGTAAACAGGCACCGGGCGCTCGCGTGCGATCGCCGCCAGCACGCCGCCCTTGGCGGTGCCATCGAGCTTGGTGACGACCAGGCCGGTGAGCTGCAGCGCTTCATCAAAGGCCTTCACCTGCATCAGCGCGTTCTGGCCCGTGTTGCCGTCCACCACCAACAGCACCTCGTGCGGCGCGCCCGGCTCGGCCTTGGCGATCACGCGACGGATCTTCTTCAGCTCCTCCATCAGGTGCAGCTGCGTCGGCAGCCGCCCCGCGGTGTCGGCGATCACCACGTCGCAGCCGCGCGCCTTGCCGGCCACCACGGCGTCGTAGGTCACGGCGGCGGGATCGCCGCCTTCCTGGCTGACCACCTGCACCTGGTTGCGGTCGGCCCACACCACCAGTTGCTCGCGTGCCGCGGCGCGGAAGGTGTCCGCCGCAGCCAGCAGCACCTTCTGCTGCGCGTCGGCCAAGTGGCGCGTGAGCTTGCCGATGCTGGTGGTCTTGCCGGCACCGTTGACGCCAACGACCATCATCACCGTGGGCGTTTGCAAGCCGATCGCCAGCGACTTCTCGAGCGGCTTCAGCAGGTCGGCGATGGCGTCGATCAGCAGCCCGCGCACGGCCGGCGGCTCGGTGACCCGCGCCTCGCGTACGCGCCGCTTCAGGTCGTCGAGCAGGAACTGCGTGGCCTTGACGCCCGCGTCGGCCATCAGCAGCGCTGCTTCCAGCTCCTCGTACAGCGCATCGTCGATGCGCGCTGCACTGAACACTTGCGACAGGCTGGAGCCGGTTTTCTGCAAGCCCTGGCGCAGCTTCTCGACCCAGCGCGCCCGCACGGCAGGCTCCGGCGCGGGCATCGCCACCTGCACCACTTCCTGCCGGATCGGAATGTCGAAGTCGCGCGACGGCGCGCTGTTCCACTGCGGCATCGGAATGTCGAAGCCGCTGTCCGTCGTTGGCGCCGGTGCTGCGGGCTCGACAGGCGCGGGCGCCGGCGCGAACTTTTTCTTGAAGAAGCTGAACATCCGTTGCAGTGTAGGTGCCCGAACAACCGCCCGGCGAAGCCCGGCTATAATGGCGGGCTTCAAGGCGCTTTAGCTCAGTCGGTTAGAGCGACGGAATCATAATCCGCAGGTCCGGGGTTCGAGTCCCTGAAGCGCCACCAGAACTTTCAAGGGCTTGGCAGTGATGCCAGGCCCTTTTGCGTATGACAGGAGAGCCGCCATGGCAAAGGGTCAACAGCGCAGCAACAAGATGACGAAGAAGCCCAAGAAGGACAGCGGCACGGTGAAGGAAGGGGCTGGCGTTTCCGACCGCCCCACGCCACCGACCACGACCGTGCTGCCCAAGGGCAAGTTGAAGAACAAGTAGCCGGGCAACCGGTGCCGCCGATACAGGCGGTCACCGGCGTCATGAGCTTGTCGCGAAACCGTCATAGGCTTGGCGCCATGGCCCTTCCTGTGACTGTCGAAGACGTCGCCCTGCCCGCTTCCGCGCCGCTGCTCGGGCGCGAGAGTTCGATCCTCGAGTTCAACCGCCGCGTGCTGGCGCAGGCGCTGCGCGCCGATGTGCCGCTACTGGAGCGGCTGCGCTACGTCACCATCGTGTCGTCCAACATGGACGAGTTCTTCGAGGTGCGCTTTGCCGACTTCCTGGAAGCCTCGCGCCAGCCCGGCTCCGGCGTCTCCGACGGCGACCTGCTTTCGGTGGCGCAGGCCGCGCACGAACTGATCGACGAGCAGTACGCGGTATTCAACGAGCAGGTGATGCCGGCGCTGGTGCAGCAAGGCATCGTGGTGCTCAATCACGCGGAGCGCAACGAGGCGCAGCGGCGTTGGGTGGGGCAGTTCTTCCAGACCGAGGTGCGCCCTCTGCTCGTGCCGGTGGGGCTGGATCCGGCGCATCCGTTTCCGCAAGTGGCCAACAAGTCGCTGAACTTCATCGTGCGGCTGGACGGGCGCGATGCCTTCGGGCGCGACAACGCCATTGCGATCGTCAAGGTGCCTCGCATCCTGCCGCGCGTGATCCGCCTGCCGGACAACCTGACCGGCGGGCGACAGGCCTTCGTGCTGCTGTCCAGCGTGATCCGTGCCCACCTGGAAGAGCTGTTCGGCGGGCGCCGCGTGGTGTCGTTCTCTCAGTTCCGCGTCACGCGTGATTCGGATCTCGAAGTGGACGACGGCGACGTCACCAACCTGCGCCAAGCGCTGCGCTCAGGCCTCACCACGCGCCACTACGGTCAGGCCATCCGCCTCGAGGTGGTCAACACCTGCCCGCCCGAACTTTCCGGCTTCCTGTTGCAGCAGTTCGGCCTGCCCGCGGCGGCGCTCTACCGCGTCAACGGCCCGGTGAACCTGGTGCGCCTGAACGAACTGATCGACCAGGCGCATGCACCCGCGCTGCGCTTCCCGGCCTTCGAGCCGTGCTGGCCCGAGCGGCGCCTGCCCAAGCACCGCTCGATGTTCGAGCGCCTGCGCGAAGGCGACCTGATGCTGCACCATCCGTTCGAGAGCTTCGAGCCGGTGGTGCAGTTCCTGCACGAGGCGGTGAACGACCCCGACGTGCTGGCGATCAAGCAGACCATCTACCGCACGGGCGCCGAATCGGCGCTGATGGAGCTGCTGCTGGAGGCGGCGCGCCGCGGCAAGGAAGTGATGGTGGTGGTGGAGCTGA
>CAMLIZ010000170.1 GCA_946480245.1 uncultured Pseudomonadota bacterium | reverse complement strand
AGCACGAGGTGCAGACCATGATCGAAGGCCCGGGCCATGTGCCGATGCACCTGATCCAGGCCAACATGGACGAGCAGATCAAGCACTGCGACGAAGCGCCGTTCTACACGCTGGGCCCGCTGACGATCGACTGCGCGCCCGGCTACGACCACATTGCCAGCGCGATCGGCGCCGCGATGATCGGCTGGAGCGGCTGCGCGATGCTCTGCTACGTGACACCGAAGGAGCATCTGGGCCTGCCCGATCGCGATGACGTGAAGCAGGGCCTGATCGCCTACAAGATCGCGGCGCACGCGGCCGACATCGCCAAGGGCCACCCCGGCGCACGAGCGCGCGACGACGCGATCAGCCAGGCGCGCTTCGAGTTCCGCTGGCACGACCAGTTCAACCTCGGTCTCGATCCCGACACGGCACGAGCATTCCACGATGAAACCTTGCCCAAGGAGGCCAGCAAGGTGGCGCACTTCTGCTCGATGTGCGGCCCCAAGTTCTGCTCGATGAAGATCACGCAGGACGTGCGCGAGTACGCCGCGGCGCAAGAGGGCATGGCCGCCAAGAGCGCGGAGTTCCGCGCGGCCGGCGGCGAGATCCACGTCGCCATGCCGACTCCGCGGAGCTGAGCATGCGGGTGGGCATTGCAGGGGCCGGCCTGGCAGGCCGGCTGCTCGCCTGGCGCCTGGCCCGGGCGGGCCACCGGGTGACGGTGTTCGATGCCGCGCCTGGGCCGGCGGCACAGGGAACGTATGCCGCCGGCTTCACGGCGGCCGGCATGCTGAGCCCGCTGGCCGAACTGGACGGCGGCGACGCGCACATCGCGGCGCTCGGCTGGCGCTCGCTCGACCTGTGGCCGCGCTGGCTCGACGAGTTGCAGCGGCCAGTGCACTTTGCGCGCCGCGGCAGCCTGCTGCTGGCGCACGCGGGGGACCGCGGCACAGCGCAGCGCGTGCTGGCGCGCATTGGCGCGCAAGCAGTCTCGAAGGCGTATACCGAGCTCGAGGCCGCAGCACTGCGTGCGCTCGAGCCGGCACTGGCGCCCGGCCTGCTCGGCTGGCACCTCGAAGGCGAGGGGCAGATCCATGCACGGCAGGCGATGGCCGCGTTGCACGAGGCCGGGTCTGAACAGGACGTGCAGTGGCAATGGGCGCGACGGGTCGACCAGGTGCATCCGGGTCGCGTTGACGACCAGCGCTTCGACTGGGCCATCGACGCGCGGGGCACCGGCGCTGCGCCGCAGCTGCCGGTGCGAGGCGTGCGCGGCGAAATCTTCAGCTTGCACGCGCCGGGCGTCGCGCTGGCGCACCCGCTGCGCCTGCTGCATCCGCGGCATCGCGTGTACATCGTGCCGCGGCCAGGCGACATCGTGATGGTGGGCGCCAGCGAGATCGAAAGCGAGGACCGCTCGCCCGTCAGCCTGCGCAGCACGCTGGAGCTGCTGAGCGCCGCGCACAGCGTGCTGCCGGCCCTGGCCGAGGCGCGCATCGTGCACAGCGAGGCCAACCTGCGCCCGGCACTGCCGAGCAACCAACCGCTGCTGCAGCGCGAGCCGGGGCTGCTGCGCATCAACGGCCTGTATCGCCACGGCTGGCTGGTGGCGCCGGCGCTGGTCGAGCAGGCGCTGGAGGGCTTGCAATGAACGAGGTCACTGTGAACGGCAGGCGCCAGGCGCTGCCGCCGGGCGCCACGCTGGCTGCGCTGCTGCAGCAGATGGGCCTGCAGCCCGGCGAGGTTGCCACGGCGGTCAACGGCGAGTTCGTCGCGCGGCCGCTGCGTGGAGAGCGCGTGCTGCGACCCGGCGACGCCATCACCTGTTTCCAACCCATCGTCGGAGGTTGAACCGATGAGCTTCGAACTGGCCGGCATCACGCTGAACAGCCGCTTCCTGCTCGGCACCGCGGGCTATCCGTCACCCGCCGTGCTGCACGACGCCATTGCCGCGAGCGGCGCCGAGATCGTCACCGTCGGCCTGCGCCGGCAGTTCGCCGCGGGCACCGACAACGGCTTTGTCGAGAGCCTGCGGGCGCGCGGGCTGCGCCTGTTGCCCAACACCGCCGGCTGTCGCACCGCGCGTGAGGCGGTGGTGCTGGCGCAGATGGCGCGCGAGCTGCTCGGCACCCACTGGATCAAGCTGGAGGTGGTGGGCGACGAGCACACGCTGCAGCCCGATCCGTTCGAGCTGGTGGATGCCGCGGCGCAGCTGGTCAAGCAGGGCTTCGAGGTCTTTCCGTATTGCACCGACGACCTCGTCACCTGCCGCCGCCTGCTCGATGCCGGCTGCCGGGTGCTGATGCCCTGGGCGGCGCCGATCGGGTCCGCGCAAGGGCTGATCAACCCCCATGCGTTACGCACCTTGCGCGCACGCCTGCCCGCCGTGCCGCTGATCGTGGATGCCGGCATCGGCGCGCCCTCACACGCGGCGCTGGCGATGGAGATGGGCTTCGATGCCGTGCTGCTCAATTCGGCCGTTGCGCACGCGGCTGACCCGGTGGCCATGGCGCGCGCGTTTCGCCTGGCCATTGACGCCGGCCGGCTGGGGCATCGGGCGGGCCTGCTGGCGCCGCAGCAGATGGCCGTGCCCAGCACGCCAGTTACCGGCCAACCCTTGCTGCTATGAACACAAGCGAACCCCGGGCCATCGTCTGGAGCGTGGCCGGCTCCGACAGCGGCGGCGGTGCCGGCCTGCAGGCCGACATGCGTGCGTTCGACGCCTTCGACGTGCACGGCTGTACCCCCGTGGCGGCGATCACCGCGCAGAACTCGGTGGCTGTGCAGGGCGTGCAGGCGGTGGAGCCCGCGCTGCTCGATGCACAGCTGGCGGCATTGGCGGCGGACATGCCGCCGCGCGCCATCAAGACCGGCTTGCTGGGCAGCGTGGACAACGTGCGCGTGTTGGCGCGCTGGGTGCGCCGGCTGCGCGAGGCCGCACCGGTGGCGCTGGTCGTCGATCCGGTGTGGCGCGCCAGCACGGGCGCGGATCTGTCGAGCGAGCGGTTGCGGCGCGCGCTGCTGGACGATCTGCTGCCGCTGGCCACGGTGATCACGCCGAACCGCGCCGAGGCGGCGTGGCTGCTCGATCGCGCGCCGATCACCACGGACGCGCAGGCGGCCGACGCTGCCATCGCATTGCGCCGGCGAGCCGGGCACGCCGTGGTGGTGACCGGTGGCGATGCCGCCACCGACGCGGCGCTCGATGTGCTGTGCACGCCGCAGGCCGACGGCTGGCTGCGCCTGCCCGCGATCGCCACAAGCCACACGCATGGCAGCGGCTGCTGCTTCGCCGCCTCGCTGGCTGCGGCGCTGGCGCTCGGTCACTGCGAGGCCGACGCCGCGGTGCTGGCCAAGATGGCCACCGCGCATGCGCTGCGGCGTGCCACGGCCGCGGGTGCGGGTGCCGGGCCGGTGCGGCCTGCCGCAGGTTTCGGGCTGCAGGCGGCGCTGCTGCCGACGTGGCACGACGCTTTGCACGCGCGCGGGACACCGTGCTTCGCGCCGATCGATGGCGGCGCGCTGGGCCTCTACGTGATCGTCGACAGCGCGCAGTGGGTGGCGCGCATGGCGGCTGCCGGCGTGCGCACGATCCAGTTGCGCATCAAGCAAGCCGGCAGCGCCAGCGTGTCTGCCGCAGTGCGGGATGCGGTGCACGCCGCGCAGCGCCACGGTACGCGGCTGTTCGTCAACGACCACTGGGCGCTCGCGCTGGAGCACGGTGCCTATGGCGTGCACCTGGGGCAGCAGGACCTGCCCGATGCCGATCTCGAAGCGCTGGCGGCGGCCGGCCTGCGCCTGGGCGTCAGCACCCACGCGCCGTGGGAGGTGGCACGCGCCTGGCGGCATCAGCCCAGCTACATCGCCTGCGGCCCGATCCATGCGACGCAGACCAAGGCCATGCCCTGGCAGCCTCAGGGCGAAGCCAACCTGGCCTACTGGTCTGCGCTGCTGCCGCTGCCGGTGGTCGCGATCGGCGGCATGGACCCTGCGCGGTCGGCCGCAGCCCTGCGCGCGGGGGCCGACGGCGTGGCCGTGCTGAGCGGCATCACCACGGCGGCCGACGCCGAAGCGGCCGTGGCGCGCTACCAGGCCGCCATGGCGGCAGCGCGCGCCCAGCTCAGCTTGCAGCCGCCGCCGCTACCGCGGCCCACATTGGTGGGGCCGGCGCCTCACATGCCCACGTAGTTGGGGCCGCCGCCGCCTTCCGGCGTGACCCACACGATGTTCTGCGTCGGGTCCTTGATGTCGCAGGTCTTGCAGTGCACGCAGTTCTGCGCGTTGATCTGCAGGCGCTCGGTGTTGTCGTCGTTCTTCACGAACTCGTACACGCCGGCGGGGCAGTAGCGGCTCTCGGGGCCGGCGTACTTGTCGAGGTTCACCTGCACCGGGATCGCGGGGTTCTTCAGCGTCAGGTGCGCCGGCTGGTTCTCTTCATGGTTGGTGTTGCTGATGAACACCGACGAGAGCCGGTCGAAGGTGAGCTTGCCGTCGGGCTTGGGGTACACGATCGGCGCGCATTCGCTGGCCGGCTTGAGGTACAAGTGGTCGGGCTTGTCGCGATGCAGTGTCCACGGTGGGGTGGAGATACCGATCTTCGGCAGGAACCACTGCTCGATGCCGGTCATCAGCTTGGCGATCAGCTGCGGCTTCTTGAACCAGTGCTTGAAGTTGCGCGTCTGTTGCAGCTCCTCGTTGAGCCAGCTCTTCTCGAACGCCTCGGGGTAGGCGCCCAGCTCATCGAGCGAACGGCCGGCCTTCAAGGCGTCGGCGATCGCATCGGCGCACAGCATGCCGCTCTTGATCGCGGCATGGCTGCCCTTGATGCGCGCGGCGTTCAGGTAGCCGGCGTCGCAGCCGACCAGCGCGCCGCCGGGGAACACGGTCTTGGGCAGCGCTTGCGGCGTGCCGTTGTTGATCGCGCGCGCGCCGTAGCCGATACGCTTGCCGCCCTCGAGATGCGCGCGAATGGCGGGGTGCGTCTTCCAGCGCTGCATCTCCTCGAACGGGCTCATGTACGGGTTCTGGTAGTCCAGCCCCACCACGAAGCCGAGCGTGACCTTGTTGTCCTCCAGGTGATAGAGGAATCCGCCGCCGAAAGTGGCGTCGTCCATCGGCCAGCCGGCGGTGTGCACGACGAGCCCGGGCTTGGCCTTGGCCGGGTCGATCTCCCACAGCTCCTTCACGCCGATCGCGTAGGTCTGCGGGTCCTTGCCCGCGTCGAGCTTGAACTTCGCGATCAGCTGCTTGCCGAGGTTGCCGCGCGCGCCCTCCGCGAACACCGTGTACTTGCCGAGCAGCTCCATGCCGAGCTGGAAGTGGTCGGTGGGCTCGCCATCCTTGCCCAGGCCCATGTTGCCGGTGGCCACGCCCTTCACGCGGCCCTGCTCGTCGTACAGCACCTCGGCGGCAGGAAAGCCGGGGAAGATCTCGACGCCCAGCGCTTCGGCCTGCTGCGCCATCCACTTGACCACGTTGCTCAGCGAGACCACGTAGCAGCCGTCGTTGTGGAAGTTGCGCGGCACCAGCCAGTCCGGAATGCGCGTGCTGCCCGATTCGGTAAGGGTGAGCACGTCGTCGCCGGTGACGGGCTGGTTCAGCGGCGCTCCCTTGTCCTTCCAGTCGGGCATCAGCTCGTTGATCGCGCGCGGATCCATCACCGCACCGGAGAGGATGTGCGCGCCCGGCTCGCTGCCTTTTTCGAGCACGACCACGGAGGTCTCCGGGTTGATCTGCTTGAGCCGGATCGCAGTGGCCAGGCCGGCCGGGCCGGCCCCGACCACGACCACGTCGTACTCCATCGATTCGCGTGGGCCGAACTGGTCGAGGATCTCCTGGGGTGTCATCGCGGCTGTCCTTGAGAGAAGAAAACTGGCGCGCATTCTACGGGCGCAGCAGCAAAAAACGAACGATCGTTCGATTTCTGGAGGGTGCGCTCCAACAGTCCGGGCAGGTGTCGGTGGCGTGACAAGAAGCGCAAGGGCTGCGTGCTATCGTCCCCGCTCGCAAGGAGTTTGGACATGAGTTATTGCATCGACCTGTCGGGCCGCGTGGCCCTGGTCACCGGCGCCTCCAGTGGCCTGGGCGCGCAGTTCGCCCGCACGTTGTCGAAGGCGGGCGCGGCGGTGGTGCTGGCGGGGCGCCGCGTGGAGCGGCTGAAGACACTGCGCGCCGAGCTGGAGTCGATGGACGGCGACGCGCACGTGGTGGGCATGGACGTGACCGACTTCGACAGCATTCGCGCCGCGGTGGCCCATGCCGAAACCGAGATGGGCACCATCGACATCCTGGTCAACAACTCGGGCGTCAGCACCACGCAGAAGCTGGTCGACGTGACCCCCGAGGACTACGACTACGTGATGGACACCAACACCAAGGGCGCCTTCTTCGTGGCGCAGGAGGTGGGCAAACGCATGCTGGCGCGCGCCAAGGGCTCGGCGCCGGGCACCTTCACCGGCGGGCGCATCGTCAACATCGCGTCGATGGCCGGCCTGCGGGTGCTCGGCCAGATCGGCGTGTATGCGATGAGCAAGGCGGCGGTCGTGCACATGACCAAGGCGATGGCCCTGGAGTGGGGCCGCTACGGCATCAACGTGAACGCGATCTGCCCCGGCTACATCGATACGGAGATCAATCACCACCACTGGGAAACCGAGCAGGGCCAGAAGCTGGTGCAGATGCTGCCGCGCAAGCGCGTCGGCAAGCCGCAGGATCTGGACACCGCGCTGCTGATGCTGTGCGCCAACGAGAGCCACTTCGTGAATGGCGCCGTGATTCAGGCCGACGACGGCTTCGGCGTGTGACTCGCCGATGCCGTTGAAGCGCCATCTCACACCGCTCGAAGCGCGCGTGCTCGGGGTGCTGTTCGAGAAGCAGCACACGGTGCCCGACAGCTACCCGCTGTCGCTGAACGCGCTCACGCTCGGATGCAACCAGAAGACGGCACGCGACCCGGTACTCAACGTGAGCGAAGCCGAGGTGCTGCAGGCGATCGACGGCCTGAAGGAGCAGGCACTGGTGAACGAGGTGAGCGGCAGCCGGGTGGTGCGCTTCGAGCACAACGCGCAGCGCGGCCTCGGCGCGCCCAGCCAGGCGGTGGCGCTGCTGGCCTTGCTGATGCTGCGCGGCCCGCAAACGTCTGCCGAGCTTCGGCTCAACACCGAGCGGCTGCACCGCTTTGCCGACATCTCGTCGGTGGAAGGTTTCCTCGACGAACTGGCCGAACGCGAGCCGCCGATGGCGCTCAAGCTGGCGCGGCGGCCGGGCGAGCGCGAGTCGCGCTGGGCTCATCTGCTGTGCGGCGAGGTGGCGATGCCGGCCTTTGCCGCGGCAGCGCCGGCCGACGTGGCGCCGAGCGAATTCGAGGCGCTGAAGGCCGACCATGCGCGCCTGGTGGCCGATGTGGCCGAACTGCGCGCGCTGGTGCAGCGCATGGCACGCGAGCTGGGCATCGGAGACAGCTGATGCGCTTCGACATCCCGCGCGAGAAGAAGCTGGTCCACGAGATGGTCATCCCGATCCGCTGGGGCGACATGGACGCGATGGGCCACGTGAACAACACGATCTACTTCCGCTACCTCGAGATCGTGCGCATCGAGTGGCTGCACTCCGTGGGCGGCGCGCCCGATCCCACCGGTACCGGGCCGGTGATCGTCAACGCGTTCTGCAACTTCATCAAGCAGTTGGAGTACCCGGGCAACGTGCTGGCCAAGCACTACGTGGCCAACCCGGGGCGCACCAGCTTCGACACCTACATCACGCTGGAGCGCACCGACGACCCGGGGTTGATCTACGCCTCGGGCGGTGCCAAGACGGTTTGGGTGGATTTCAAGGCGCAGAAGTCGGTGCCGCTGCCGGACTGGCTTCGCGCACTGGTCGCTTGAGAGCGCTCAGGCGCTGAGAAGCTTGTGCACCAGGTCCGGGGTGGTGGCGGCGCCGTACTTCTTCATCAGCCGGCCACGATACACGTCCACGGTGCGCGGGCTGATGGTGAGCCGCTTGCCGATCAGCTTGCTGGTGAGGCCTTCGATCAGCAGCGCGGCGATCTCGCGCTCGCGCGCGGTCAGCTCGGCCTTCAGCTGGCGCCGCGACGACAGATCCTCGAAGCTCCAGATGCCTGCCGCGTGCGGTTGTCTCGGGTCCAGCGCCCGGCCCGATACATGGCACCAGAACAACTCCCCTGACGCGCGCTTCATCACGCGCTCGTCGGCGTAGCAGCCGTGCTGGTCCAGGCTGGCGACGATGCGCGCGCCCGTGCGCTCGAACTCGTCGTGCGTGGGGTACAGCACTTCGAAAGAGCAGCCGATCAACGCGTCCCGCTGCGTGCCGAACATCGCCAGCACGCGCTGGTTGCAATCCACCATCAGCCGGTTGCGTGACAGCACCAGGCCGATCGGTGCCAGATCGAAGGCGGTCTTGTAGTCGAGGTTCATCGCCCCGTTGTCTCCTCGGAGTTAGGCGATTCTACGTAACGACTACGTAATGCATTAGGTAGTACGCTTCCGCGTTCGCTCGCATCACTGGAGACAAGTGCATGAACAAGGTTTACCCGAGCGCCGCCGAGGCGCTGAAGGGCATCGTGAAGGACGGGCAGTTGCTCGCCGTCGGCGGCTTCGGGCTGTGCGGCATCCCCGAGGCGCTGATCACCGCGCTGCGCGACTCCGGCGTGAAGGACCTGACGGTCATCTCCAACAACGCCGGGGTCGACGACTTCGGCCTCGGCCTGCTGCTGCGCACGCGCCAGATC
The DNA here is from genome assembly GCA_946480245.1 of uncultured Pseudomonadota bacterium. The sequence continues at coordinate 885 of CAMLIZ010000170.1, read as the reverse complement.
CGCAAGATGATCTCCAGCTACGTCGGCGAGAACAAGGAGTTCGAGCGCCAGTACCTGGCGGGCGAGCTGGAGCTGGAGTTCACGCCGCAGGGCACCTTGGCCGAGAAGCTGCGCGCCGGCGGCGCCGGCATTCCGGCCTTCTTCACGCGCACCGGCGTCGGCACGCTGGTGGCCGAGGGCAAGGAGACGCGCGAGTTCGATGGCCACGTGTACGTGATGGAGCGTTCGCTGCAGCCCGAGGTGGCGCTGGTGAAGGCGCATGTGGCCGACAAGAGCGGCAACCTGCGTTTCCGCCGCACCGCACGCAACTTCAACCCTGCCGCAGCGATGGCCGGCAAGATCACGGTGGTGGAAGTGGAGCAGCTCGTCGAGGTGGGCCACTTCGATCCGGACGACGTGCACCTGCCCGGCATCTACGTGCACCGCATCGTCGTGAACGCCAACCCCGAGAAGCGCATCGAGAAGCGCACCACCCTCTGAGACCGGAGCGAGACATGGCCTGGACACATGACCAGATGGCTGCCAAGGCAGCCCGCGAACTGAAGGACGGCTTCTACGTCAACCTCGGCATCGGCATCCCGACGCTGGTGGCCAACCACGTGCCGGACAACATCGAGGTGTGGCTGCAGAGCGAGAACGGCATGCTCGGCATCGGCCCGTTCCCCACCGAGGACGAGGTGGACGCCGACCTCATCAATGCAGGCAAGCAGACGGTGACCACCATCCCCGGCTCCAGCATCTTCGGCTCGCACGATTCGTTCGCGATGATCCGTGGCGGCAAGATCAACCTGAGCATCCTGGGCGCCATGCAGATCAGCGAGAAGGGCGACCTGGCCAACTGGATGATCCCCGGCAAGATGGTCAAGGGCATGGGCGGCGCGATGG
>CAMLIZ010000169.1 GCA_946480245.1 uncultured Pseudomonadota bacterium | reverse complement strand
CTCGCTGTTCTTCTTCTCGCCCTTGTTGAGGCGGCAGTTCTCCAGCAGCACCACCTCGCCCGGCTTCACGTCGACGCCGTCGACCCAGTCGCGCTTCAGCGGCACCGGTCGGCCCAGCAGTTGCGCGAGGCGCTCGCCCACCGGCGCCAGCGAGTCCTCCGGCTTGAACTCGCCTTCGGTCGGGCGGCCGAGGTGCGAGGTGACCATCACCGCCGCACCCGCCTTCAGCGCCATCTCGATGCACGGCACCGAGGCCCGGATGCGCGTGTCGTCGGTGATGTGGCCGGCGTCGTCCTGCGGCACGTTGAGGTCGGCGCGGATGAAGACGCGCTGGCCGGCCGCCTTGCCTTGGGCGACCAGTTCGGAGAAGCGGATGTAGTTCATGGCGGTGCTGCGCTGCGGGTTGAGGAATCCGCCACGATTCTAAGAAGGCGGGGTTTCGGTGCCGGTACCGCTGCGCCTACCACCCCAGCGTGAGGCGCAGCACCAGCATCAGGGCTGTGCCGCTCAGGATGGTGCCGAGAATGTCGCGACGCCAGAAAAAGTAGACGGTCGCGGCGGCCACGGCGTAGAGCCGCGCGTCCTTCAGCGTGTGGATCAGCGCTCCCTGTGTCATCACGATCTCCGGCGCCACGATCGCCGCGATCGCTGCCAGCGGCGCGTAGCGCAAGCCCTGCTTGAGCCACGCCGGCATCGGCACCTCATGCTCCGGAATCAGGAAGAAGGCGCGGGTGACGATCGTCACGAGCGTCATGCCAAGAATCGTGAGCACGGCGTCGAGCAGGCTCATGTCCGGTCCTCCACGGGCGCCGGCGTGCGCACGGTGTGGTCCATCAGCAGCCCGATCGCCACCGCCGCGGCGATCGCCACCAGGATGTTGAGCTTGAGCGGCAGCGCGTAGGCCGCCACTGCGGCGCAGCCTGCCACCAGCGCCGACACCCAGGTGGCGCGGTCAGAGAGCATCGAGAAGATCAGCCCCAGCAGCGCGAGCGTGCCGGCAAATCCGATGCCCCACTCGGTGGGCACGCGGTCGGCCGCGAAGATGCCCATCAGCGACGGCAGCTGCCATGCGGCCCAGTTGACCGCCACGCCGCCGAGGAAGTACGGCACATGCTCCGGCGACGGCGATGGCTGCGGGAAGCGGCGCATGAAGATCACGTAGTTCAGGTCGGCCGTGAAGTACGCGAGCACGATGCGCTTGGCCCGCCTGAAGTGCCCGAAGTAAGGCCGCCATTGGGCGCTGAAGATCACGAAGCGCAGGTTCACGCAGAACGCGGTTGCCAGCACCACCCAGATCGGCGCGCCGCCGGCGATCAGCGGCAGCGATGCCAGCTGCGAACTGCCGGCGAACACCAGCAGCGACATCAGCACTGACAGCGGCACGCCAAGGCCGCTCTTGATCATCGCGACGCCCGTCACCAGGCCCCAGGCGGCAATGCCCATCGCCGTGGGCACCATCTCACGTGCGCCGCGAGCGAATTCAGGATGGCGCCACACCCTTGGGGTGAGCGCCGCGGACATGTCGGCCATGCGCGCGATTGTCGGCGCCGCCGGGGCGCGGCGCTGGCGCAAGGTTTCCTGCGCGCTTGCGACGCATCAAGTGCGTTCAGCGGCGCGTGACGCTGCCGCTGCCGGCGATCGAGCTCTTCACGATCTGGCCATTGCCGTGATAGACGACGTCGCCCGAGCCCGCCACGGACACCGACAGCGTCTTGTTCGCCATGACCTCGGCGTTGCCGCTGCCGGCAATGTCGACGGACACGTCGTCCGCCTGCAGGCTGCCCATGTGTACGTCGCCGCTGCCGGCGACGCTCACCTTCACCTGGGCGGCATGGCCGGCCGCCTGCACGTCGCCACTGCCCGACACGCCAACGCTCAGCGTCTCGGTCTGCAAGTCCGTCAGCCGGGCATCGGCGGAGCCGGAGAGCCCGACGTCCAGCGACGGCGTCTTCAGCGACTGCACCGTGACGTCGCCCGAACCGGCGGAGGACACGGCCTGCAGCCGGATCACATCCACCGTCACCACGATGTCGCTGCGCGTGTGGATGCTCTGTCCCTTGCGCGGTCCGACCACCAGCGTGCGCCCGCTGGGACGGTCTTCGACCTGCGTCTCGATCAGCGGCAGCAGGTTGTCGTCGGCGCGCACCTCGGCCCCTTCATGCCCGCTCTGGCGCACCACCAGCTTCACCGGGCCGCGCACTGCGATGGCCTGGAACCCGCTGACGTGCCGCGTCTCGGTGGCGGCCTTGCCCGAGCCGGTGACCTGCGAGCCGGCGCCCCAGCTGATCTCGAACGCCTGAGCCGGCGACACAACGGTGGCCAGGGCGACGACGGCGCCGGCGAGCGCCAGGCGGAAGAATGCAGAGGACATGGCGGTCTCCGTTTTGCGATGGACGCCATGCTGCCGCGCCGACGCACCGGCGTCACGCGTGCTGCGACGCACTGCAGCAGGGGCCGACGGACCGACCCGGTGCGCCCTTGGGCCGCGATCAGGATTCGTGCTTGGCCGGTGCTGCCGGCTTGCCGTCGGGTTTGTCCGAGTCGGACTTGGCGGAAGGCGGTTTGTCGGCGCTCTGCGGCGCTGGCGGTTCGGTGCGCGTTGCACGCGCCACTTCGGTCGACGGCACGAGTTGCGGCGCTGACGCGTCCATCTTGTTCTCGCGCATGTAGTCGTTCATTTCGCGCCAGCCCGCGAACACCGCCGCCTTGTCGGCCTTGCGATTCAGCGCATAGCAGTCCTCGATGCCCCGGCCCGCCTGGCGGCAGGCGCCGCCCACCGCCTTGCCTTCGGCCTCGCGCTGTGCGGCGATCTGTGTCGCGGATTCGATGCCCAGCATGTCGCAACCCGCCAGCAGCGTGGCGGCAAGGCACAGGGCAAGGCGAAGGCGGTGCATGGCCCGGTTATCGGCAGGAGCCGCGGCGGCTTGAGGCCGTCAGCGAACGCCCTGCGCCGCCATCTCCAGCAAGCGCTCCACCCGCTCCTCGGTGGACGGGTGCGTCGAAAACAGGCTGCGCAGGCCGCCGCCGGACAACGGGTTCACGATCATCATCTGCGCGGTTTCCGGGTGCCGCTCGGTGGTCTCGAGCGGGATGCCCTGCGCGTAGCGCTCGATCTTCTGCAGCGCCGACGCCAGCGCCTGCGGATCGCCGGAGATCTCGGCTCCGCCGCGGTCGGCCTCGAACTCGCGGGCGCGGCTGATCGCCATCTGGATCAGGCTGGCGGCGATGGGAGCGAGGATCGCCACGAGCAGGCCCACGATCGGGTTGGCCGGCCGGCCCTCCTCGTCGCGGCCACCGAAGAACATCGCGAAGTTGGCCAGCATGCCGATCGCGCCCGCCATCGTGGCGCTGATGGTCGAGATCAGGATGTCGCGGTGGCGCACGTGCGCCAGCTCGTGGCCCATCACGCCCCGCAGTTCGCGCTCGCTCAGCATGCGCAGGATTCCCGTGGTGGCAGCGACAGCCGCGTGATCCGGATTGCGGCCCGTCGCAAAGGCGTTGGGCGCGTCTTCCTGGATCAGGTACACGCGCGGCATCGGCAACTGAGCGCGCGCGCTCAGATCCCGCACGAGGCGGAAGAACTGGGGCGCTGAGCTTTCGTCCACCTCCTGCGCGTTGTACATGCGCAGCACGAGCTGGTCGGAGAACCAGTAGCTGAAGAAGTTCATGCCGAGCGCGAGCACCAGCGCGAACATCATGCCGGCCCGACCGCCGATCAGCGCGCCGATCGCCATGAACAAGGCCGTGATGGCCGCCATCAGGATGGCGGTCTTCATCATGTTGAACATCGAAACACCCTCCAGTGCCGCGTTAGGTGCGGCCCCCGCCGGGAAGTTCAACCGGGCAGGCGGGTACCCAGCGCCAGCGGCTGACCCTGCAGGAAAGCCTGTACCGGCTGGCGCCGGCCTCCCGGGCGCTGCAGTTCCAGCAGGTCGAGGCCGCCATCGCCGCAGGCCACGGTCAGGCGCTGCGCCTCGGCCTGGACGACCTCGCCAGGGCTGGCCTTCACGTCTGCGCGCACGGCCGCCCGCCACAGCTTGACGGATTGCCCGCCGAGTTCGAAGCTCGCGCCGGGGAATGGATCGAACGCGCGCACGCGGCGCTCGATCTGCGCGGCAGGCTCGGACCAGTTGATGCGGCTCTCCGCCTTGTCGATCTTGTGCGCGTAGCTCACGCCATCGGCGGGCTGCGGTACGGGGCTAAGGCCGCCGCAGGCCGCGGCCTCGAGCGCTTCCACGATCAGGCGTCCGCCGAGCGCGGCCAGCCGGTCGTGCAGGCTGCCGGTGGTGTCGTCGGGCACGATGCTCAGCGCTTCGGTCATCAGCATCGGGCCTGTATCCAGGCCGGCGTCCATCTGCATGATGGTGATGCCGGTGCGCGTGTCGCCGGCCTCGATCGCGCGGTGGATGGGCGCCGCGCCCCGCCAGCGTGGGAGCAGCGACGCATGGATGTTCAGGCAGCCCAGGCGCGGCAGGTCGAGCACCCACTGCGGCAGGATCAGGCCATAGGCGGCCACCACCATCACATCGGGCCGGGCCGCGCGCAACTCCGCCTGCGCCGCTGCCGCGTCTTCCGGGTACTTCCCATCCAGCCGCAGACTGCGCGGCTGCGCCACCCGCAGATTGTGTGATTGCGCCAGTTGCTTGACCGGCGACGCCTGCAGCTTCATGCCACGGCCGGCCGGTCGATCGGGTTGCGTGAACACCAGCGGCACTTCGACGCGCGCCGCCAGCAACCGCTGCAGCGCCACGGCCGCGAACTCCGGCGTGCCGGCGAACGCGGCCTTCATCCGAGGCGACGCACCGGCGCTTCCAGCTGTTCCTCGCGCGTCTTCTTCAGCATCTTGGATTTGATGCGGTTGCGCTTCAGCGGGCTCAGGTATTCCACGAACACCTTGCCCATCAAGTGGTCCATCTCGTGCTGCACGCACACCGCGGTGAGCCCATCGGCCTCGAACTCGTAGGGCTGACCGTCGCGGCCCAGCGCGCGCACTGTGACCTGCGCATGGCGTGGCACCTTGTCGTAGATCTGAGGCACCGACAGACAGCCTTCGTCGCCCAGCATCATCTCCTCGCTGCGCGCGGTGATCTCCGGGTTGATCAGCACGCGCGGGCTGTCGCGGCCTTCGGAAGTGTCCATCACGATCACGCGCTCGTGCACGTCGACCTGCGTGGCGGCCAGCCCCACCCCCTCGGCCGCGTACATCGTGGCCAGCATGTCGTCGACCAGCTGGCGGATGCGCTCGTCCACCTCGGCCACCGGTTTGGCGATGGTGTGCAGGCGGGGATCAGGGTAGCGAAGGATGGAAAGCAGGGCCATGGTGGAAGGCGGTGGAAACGTGCTGAAACACTGTCGGTCCCTCACAAGGGGCGGCTGCGTGACAGGCTCCGCACAAACTGCCCCTCGTGGCAAGTTTCATTGCGATATCAAGGGTTTAGGGGCAGAATCTGTGAAACTGTATGAGCATTTTCGCCGATCTGGGAGCGAGTTTCCGCAGGCGGCATTCCAAAACCATACAGGGCGAGATTGAAGCGTGCTGGCGGCATTTTCAAGCCGCTGGTGCGACATCGGGCCCCGGGAGACTTTCTTCGATGAAGCGACGCCTGCCTTCTCCTCATCCTGTGCGAGGCGCGCTGGCCCTGTGCAGTGCGGCCTCGCTGCTCGCACTGTCGAGCACAGCCAGTGCGGCTGGCAACTACCCGATCACACCGCAGCAACGCAGCACCGCGCAGCAAGTGGCGCAGGCGGGCGTGCCGCTGGCGGAGCTGGCTCCCGACGCACCCGATTCGTACACGGTCAAGCGCGGCGACACGCTGTGGGACATCTCCAAGCTCTACCTCAAGAGCCCGTGGCGCTGGCCTGAACTCTGGGGCATGAACCTGGAGCAGATCCGCAACCCGCACCTGATCTACCCGGGCCAGATGCTGGTGCTCGAGAAGGTGAACGGGCGGGCAGTGCTGCGCGTGGCCGATGGCGGAGCACCTTCGCAGACCGTCAAGCTGTCGCCGCGCGTGCGCAGCGACCTCAACGAGGCCAACCCGATCGCCGGCGTCCCGCTGCATCTGATCGCGCCATTCCTCAATGACGCCGTGGTGTTCGACACCGACGAACTGGCCAGTGCGCCCCGCATCGTGGCTGCGCAGGAAGGCCGCGTGATGATGTCGCGCGGCGAAACCGCGTATGTGCGCGGTGATCTGAACGGCCAGCGCGAGTTCCGCGTGTTCCGCAGCGCCAAGCCGCTGATCGACCCGGCCACCAAGCAGGTGCTGGGCTACGAGGCGCCTTACCTTGGCACGGCCGAGTTCGTACGCGCCGGCGGCACCACTAATGAAAACGGCAAGTCGCAGATCGTGCCGGACACCTTCATGCTCACCGCCGTGCGGCAGGAGATCGGGGTGGGCGACCGGCTGGCGCCGATTCCGCCGCGCGACTACAGCACCTACGCGCCGCACGCGCCAGGCGCACCGATCGCCGGGCAGATCATCTCGGTGTATGGCGAGGCGCTGAACGCCGGCCAGAACCAGATCGTCGCGCTCAACCGCGGCAAGCAGGACGGCATCGAGCGCGGCCATGTGCTGGCGCTGTGGCGCGACGGACAGGAAGTGCGCGACGCCACAGATCCCTCGCACCCCGTGATCAAGCTGCCTGACGAGCGTCATGGCCTGCTGTTCGTGTTCCGTGTGTTCGAGCGCGTGTCCTATGCGCTGATCGTCTCCGTCCAGGAGCCGGTGAAAGCGGGCGACCGCTTCACGCAGCCCTGAGCGCTGCGCGCGCGATGCGCGAGGCTGCGGAACGCGCCGCCTGGTTGCGGCTGCTGCTCACGCCCGGCGTCGGACGCGGCGCTGCGCGGCGACTGCTCGCGCGATGCGGGCTTCCCGAGCAAATCTTCGCCGCGCCCGAAGAGGCGCTGCTGGAGTGCGTCGGGCCTTCCACAGCGAAGGCGCTGATGGCCGAACCGGAGGGTTGGCAAGCGCTCTCAGAGGCCACTGAACGCTGGCTCGACGGTGGCCCGCACCGCCGCATCGTCACACTCGGCGATCCCGCGTACCCGCCCCTGCTGCTGGAAACGGCAGACCCGCCGCTGCTGCTGCACCTGCAAGGCCGGGCGGAGCTGATTCGGGCGCACTGCTTTGCGATCGTCGGCAGCCGCAATCCGACCCATCAGGGCCGCGACAACGCGCATGCTTTCGCGGGCCATCTGAGCCGCGAAGGCCTCACGGTGGTCTCCGGCCTTGCGCAAGGCATCGACGGCGCGGCGCACGAGGGCGCGCTCGAGGGCCAGGGCAGCACGGTGGCCGTGGTGGGCACCGGCCTGGACCGGGTGTACCCGCGGCAGCACCGCGAGCTCGCGCATCGCATCGCCGAGCAGGGCCTGATGGTCAGCGAGTTCCCGGTTGGCACGCCGCCGCTGGCCGAAAACTTTCCGATGCGAAACCGCATCATCGCCGGCCTGTCGGTCGGCACTCTGGTGGTCGAGGCCGCCTTGCAGTCAGGCTCTCTGATCACCGCGCGGCAGGCCGCGGAGATGGGCCGCGAAGTGTTCGCGATCCCCGGCTCGATCCACGCCCCTCAGTCGCGCGGCTGTCATGCCCTGCTGAAGCAAGGTGCGAAGCTTGTGGAGAGTGCCGCCGACGTGCTGGAGGAGCTCCGGTTGACTCCGGCAGCAGCGGGGGCTCCGGTCACGCCGCCCGCGTCCGCGCCCGAAGATCCTCTGCTGGCCGCGCTCGGCCACGACCCCGTGGACACCGACGCGCTGGTTGCACGCACCGGCTGGCCCGCACACACACTGGCGGCGCGACTGCTCGAGCTCGAGCTCCAAGGTCGCGTGGCCCGCCTGCCCGGTGGGCTGTACCAGCGCTGCGCCAGCGCCTGAAGCACCCGCCGTCCACTCGGCCTTTTTCAACACCCTCTCCAGGGGGTGTCGGGTATAGTGGTTCGCATGTTCGACGTGCTCGTCTACCTGTACGAAAACTACTGGCGGCCCGACGCGTGCCCCGATCACGAGCAGCTGACGCGCAAACTCTCCGCACTGGGTTTCGAATCCGACGAAATCCAGGAAGCGCTGAACTGGCTCGACGGCCTTGCGACGCTCTCCCAGTCTTACGACGGCCAGCAAGGCGAGCACAGCATGCGGGTGTACTCGCCGCAGGAGCAGGAGCTGCTGGGCGAGGAATCGATCGGCTTCATCAGCTTTCTCGAGTCTGCGGGCGTGCTACCACCACCGATGCGCGAAATGGTGATCGACCGCGCCACCGCCATCTCGTCCGGCCCGCTGGACCTCGAAGACCTGAAGATCATTGTGCTGATGGTGTTCTGGTGTCTGGGCGAGGAGCCCGACGCCCTGATCCTGGACGAACTCTTCGTCGACGTGGAAGACCGCCTGATCCACTAGCCCGTCCGCAAGGGCTGCGCCGCTTCAGTTCAGCAGGCGCGCCGGATCCACATCCAGCCTGGCCAGTGCTGTGCGAGTTGCGCGCACGGTGAGCGCCTCGTCCTGCGCCGGCAGCAACAGCCCCGCCTGCAGGAACGCTGCCAAGCGCTGCTGCTGGAACAGCACGCAGCGGCCTTGCGCCGTGACGAACAACGACAGCTGCTTGCGCAGGCCCTGCCAGGCCAGCTGCACCGCCTCGTTGCGGCCGCGGTAGTCGAGCATGTACCAGGAACCCACCTGCAGCTCGCGCGACCATGCCAGCATCGCGGGCGTAGGCATCGAGCCCCCCTCCGCCACCACTTCGAGCTCGGAGCTTTCATGCCCGGACAGATCCAGCACCATCGACTCGTCGATCTGCATGTCTGCCTCGGGCAGCATCTCTTCCAGCGTCTCCAGGCGCTCCATCAGCTCCTCGAGCCGATCCGATGGGATCACCGCGGACTTGGCGGTGAATGCGGCCGCCAGCGCGTTGTTGAGCGCATGGATCTGCTCGTCCTGCCGCTCCTGGGAGAGCCCGGCGGAGGCCATGCCCTCGCGCAACGTCTTCAGCAGCGGCGGCAGCCTGCGGATCACCTCGGCCCGCTCCTCGCGCGAGACCTTGGCGCCGGCCGACCAGATCAGATCCGCCGCAGCACGCTTCATCGCCTTGGTGGCATCCGCTTGCGGCCCAGCCTTGACGGCGGTCATCGCCAACACGTCGGCCCACACCTGAAACAGGAACTGGCGCACCCCCTCCTGCACCGGCACGCTTTCGAGCATCTTGCGCAACTCGATGGTGTACTGGATGGCGAGCGTCTCGCGTTGCTCCACCTGCTGCGCCAGCGACACACCCTTGCGCGTGGCCTCATTCTCGTTCTTGAAATAGTGCTCGAGAAAACGTTCGAACTCAGTCAGCACGGTCTGGAACACGCGCCGGCCGGTGTCCGGATAAGCCTCCACCACCTGCACGACGCGCTTGATCTCCTTTTCGAGCGCGTCGCCGACAGCGCGTGCAGAGGTGTCGAAGCCCATGACGCAGGCACCCATGCGGTCGATCAAGCGGCGCGCGGGGTGATCCACCGTCGCGAAGAAGTCCGGCTCGCTGATCGCCACGCGCAGCACCGGCATCTGCAGGCGCGCGAACCACACGCGCACGGTCGCCGGGATGCGCTCTTCCTGCAGGATGCTTTGGAACAGCAGCGCGACGATCTCGATCGTGGCACGCTCGACCGGCGTCTCCGCGGCCTGCTTCAGCGCCTGCTTGTTGCGGTCGAGCTGCTG
>CAMLIZ010000168.1 GCA_946480245.1 uncultured Pseudomonadota bacterium | reverse complement strand
TGCTGGTGCTGGTGCTGGTGCTGGTGCTGGTGCTGGTGCTGGTGCTGGTGCCGGAGGCGGCGCTTTGCAGCCGTTATACGGATAGCAACGCTCTCCATCGGGAGTATCTACAAGGACTTGGAACCCTCCGGAGTCTGCGTGATGGTTGCTGCCGATAAGGGTGATTCGGGTGACGGAGCCTTCACGCACTGTTATCGAGCAGGATTCTTCCGCCGTGCCGCTGCCCGACATAAACGGCTGCTGCTTGGACGCGCAGGTAACACCATCGATTTGCATATCGACGCCGACCCACGGTCCTCTGTGCCCGTTTATCGCAGAGACAATCCCGTAAACGGTGTAGGTGCCATCTTCCCCAGCACCAAGAGAACATTCGTAGCGATTCGATCGATCTGGCGATTGACAGCGAAACGTGGTTCCGAACGCGATGCTCGGCGCGATCCACGCGGCCAGTATTGCCAGACTGATCCTAATAGCCATGCCGCCTCCTCTGTTACCCGTAAATATTGACCGAAGTCGCTCGCCGGACAAGCTTCATTGCCCCCCAACTCGAGTGTCAATCTCTCCAGCTCATGCAGACATGTCGTCACCGATTCGCTGTGCGGCCGCCTCGCCCCCAAACAGACGCGCCAGCGCGACTTCAACGTAATTTGACCCGCCCGGTAGTACCGCACCCCGCGGGTTTGGTGTCTGGCTTTGCAGACCATCCATGCAGGCCTCCGTGGACATCCGCTCTCCGAGCAGGAGTGGGCGCGATGACCTCGCTCAGCAACTGATTGGCGCTGCCAGCAATGCTCAGCTGTCTCGCGTTCGCATTTTGGTGCCGCCTTCTTCGGCGGGAAGGCTGGACCTGGCTGGACCGAATGGAATGCGCGGTAGCGGTGACAGCGCCGGCGTTCGCGTTTGCACTCGTGCAGGCTGCATCACCTGGAAGCGTGGGCGGCGCCGCGGCCATTGGCGCCTTCACTGGCGTGTTCTTGGCGGCCGCAATCACGTCCCGTCGTACCTGAGAGGCTGGCAGCAAGAGGTTGTCAAGACCCGCGCCGTTGCTTGCTCGCCGGGGTGATGGCACTGCTGTCTGCCAGTTTGTCCGCGAGCTGCACCTCCCCTGGTACATTCTGTTGCCAGAACCAAGCCACAAGGAGGGAGAAGCGATGGCAGGGACCAGGACGATCAAGGTCGATTTCTTCTGTGCGACCCATCGCAATCAGAAGCGGCACGAGTTGATCGACAACCTCTTCGACCAGATAAACGAGCGCCATTGCACCGAGGCCATCCCCCTCGAAGACAACAGCGATGAGCTGTTCCAGTTCAGGAACGTCGCGCGAATCGGACGTGCAAGGATCGTCACCGCGGTATTCGGCAGGAATCGATTGGGCGAGAAGCTGACGCAAGGCGACCACACCGGCGAAGAGGAAGACGTCGAACTGCGACCCGGCTATGGGCTCGTTGAGAAGAACCATCTGCTGTTCGTCCCGTCAAGAAACCTGATCGTTTGGCAGAGGCACGCAAGCGGGAGCCACCACAGCAAGCTGCAGGCGTACATTAATCGAATGGTTCGGAGCCCCGTCATCCTGGAGCCGATCCTGACGCCTGACGCGTACCATCGTCTGATCCAAGGGGGCGCCCTGAAGTCGTTTGAGCTGTCGTTGACACCGCCTGCAGACGCCGCCTTCTATCGGGATGTCTTGTCACAGCACGCGATGCAGCTCGTGCACGAGTGCGGAGCGATTCGGGCGAACATCAAGCTGAGTGTCGGGAGGTCTGGCATCCGGATGCCCGAGTGGATCAAAGAGGCGCTGGGCAGTTGGGCACGTTCGGGCCTTGCGCGCGTAGCGAAGGCCAAGGTGGAGGACGAAGAGACTCCGATCGACCTGGTCGGGTCCAGGCTGGTACATTCCGTCTCTGTGCCGTTGGGCGCAGATAAGAAGGTCAGCCCCCGTGCCGTCTACTCTGCCCTTGAGACCGCTCGAACAGAGCGCCGCGCGGAACTCGACCGCTACTTCGCGGACTGAATTTATGCAGCCGCTGCAGATAGCAGCACTTGCCCTAGGCGGCGCCGCAGCGTGGTGGCTCCCGTCTATGCCGCTCTCGTTTGTCGAGTCGGACCTGCGCAATGCCGTAAACGTGCTCGCCGGAGCAGATGCAACAATGCTCGGGTTTCTGGTCTCGGCCGGAGCGCTCATTTTCGCGGTCGCCCAGACAACGCTCGTTCGAAATCTCTATCGGACGGGGCACCTGCCGCGTCTACTGGCGTCTCTGTTTTTCGACGCCGGACTGTTCCTTGGCGCGCTTGTTGTAGCGTTGGGCTCCCTACTGCTCACTCCTGCCGGCCAGCCGTGTCTCCTGTCGGGCGTGCGCGTTCTCGTTGGCCTCAATGTCGCTGCGCTGGTGGCGCTGGTGCCGGTTGGGTACACGCTCTATCACTTGCTTCTGAACATCGGCCCGCGTGACGGGAAGATCGAGCAGTCGTAGCGAGTTGAATCTGGTCCGCGGCGGCCGTCGGGCGACCTGTTACGCCGCCCAGATGCACCTGACGGAACAGCAACTGGGCCTAGGAATAGCCGAACCCGGGCTATACGGCCTACGGTTCGCGCCACTCGAGCATAGGCGTTGTTCTACCCGCTCGAGCCTTCACGCCACCCGCAGGTCGCTCGCCGTGCGGCCGACGACCGTGCCCGCGTCCTAAGGCGGCCGCCGCGCAGAGCGCGTCGAGGCGGTGCTGCAGGTGAACGATGGACTGGGCGGTCCTGTTGCGCTCCCGAGTGCGCATTCGCCGCTGGGAGGGCCATCAGCTCATCCTGATTGGGAAGGAATACGAGGTGGGCTCCGGCGTTCCTGGCGTGTTTCGACCGCAAGCATGGGGGTGCGCGTCGTCGCTGAGATGCTCGGACCCTGAACCGGTGACTCATTGGAATCTGATCTTGACGCCAGTACGATCCCTCGTTTTAAGAGGGCTTCGGCATGGCCTGGACGATGGGGGATGCGGCGCGCTGGGTCGCGGAGCACGGCGGTATCAATACCGATGGCGGACTTTCGGAAGGCCTTGACGCATTGGAGGCTGCGTTGGCCGAAGGTCGATTCGGATCGGAGCGTGAGCGCGTGGCGCGAGAGTTCTTGCGCATCACGCGAGCGCAGCTCGACACAATGGCGCAGCTACGGCGGGAAATAGACGAGAGTGACGCCATCATTCGCGAGGCACGGAGACACATGGAGGAAAAGGAAGCTCGGCGGATCGAACTTACATTGAACTTGCTCAGTGCTCGCGCAAGCCAGTCCCAAGCCGATAGTGCACATAAGGCGCTTCGCGTGTCATGGCTGGCGCTGTTCGTCTCGCTTGCAGCGGTGGCTCTCACCGCTTACGACTTGGCGACACGGGCAACCTGAGTCTTTCGCATTCTGCGTCCTCGAAGGCTGATCGCCGCGGCGGCGCGCGCAGTCTCCGAGAAGCACGGTTTGCAGATGGGCGGCGCTCGGCCGCCACACCCTGCTACTTGAACCCGATCACCGCCCAGCGCTCGGCCTCGAACTCGTTCAGCGCTCGCTCGGCCGGCACCCACTTGATCGGCGGCGCGCCGGCGATGGCCACCTCCAGTTGCCCGCGGCGCAATCGCACGGCGACGTAGAGGCCGAGTCGGCCCTTCCAGGGCACACGCGCCCACAGCGTGCGGGTAGCTTGTCGTGAGGCGGGTGCCGGAGCGAAGGACTCGAGCGGCTGGGGGTCCTCGCGCCAGGCGTAGGCGCGGTCTCGACGGACGTACATGCGATCTCCACATGAAGCTCTCCCCGGCGGGCCTGGATGGCTTGCCGGTGGCTAGCGTTCGTGGAGCGGTCGTCTATCGCATGGCCGCGATCGTACCGCGGCGATCAGCCCTCACGGACCGGCAGCAGTGAGCCGTGCTCGTGGAGGTAGTCGCGCAGCTCTGCCGTGTCCTCGGCCGAGCCTTTGTCGAATTGCTCGAAGATGTCGGGCTCGGGATGGTCCGGCCGCTTCGGTTCAGGTGCGCTCGTCGTCATACGTCCTCCCGTACCGGCAGCCGGCTGCCGGTCTGTTGCAGGTACTGGCGCAGCTCCTCGGTGGCGTCGTGCGTGTGCTTCAGACTTCCGTCCAGCTCCAGCTTCTCGCTGTAGCGCCGCGGCGCCAGCTTCGCGGCCACCCACTTGCGCGTGTCAATGCGCAGCTTCTGGTGCGCGACGGCGGCCGCATCCACGTGACTGCCGAACTGGGTCTCGACGGTCGGCGGCGCCTCGTCGGCCAGCTCGATCAACTCCTCGGCCAGCACGTCTGCGCGGCGGTCCTTCGCGCGCGCGTACATCGCCAACCTCTGGTCGTCGGCATCGATCCATCGGCGCAGCGTCGTATAGGCGAAGTCCTTGACCCGGCTGAACGCGAGCAGGTGCCCGAGCGCCCCTTGCGTCTCAATCCAGTCGCACAGCTCGTCCATTGCCTCGCCCGGCTTCGCCGTCCACGCCTTCCACCGGTCGGCCCGTTGCTTCTTCTGCGGAGAGCCGGCCATCACCAAGAGGCCTCCGCATTGCCATCGGGCCGAAGCAGGATCGACGTGGGTGTCGGCTCCATCGCCTCCTGCTCGATCTGCCGCTTGATCTCCTCGTACAGCGACCTGGCGTCTCCGTGCCACCAACCACCAACGGCGACCTCGCCCCGTGCCGGCTTCGTTTCCTCGAAGGGAAGCAGGCAGTCGAGAAGATGCCGCGCCCGCGCGGACGCCGCCGCCTTTGCCGCCCGTGCTGCAGGCGAGCGTGCCGGCCATGCCTGCCGATTCGTCAAGGGTTCTCCTTCCGTTGCGCCTCGATCGCGCGGTCATAAGCCTCGTTGAACGCCTGCAGCACCTTGCGCCGTTGCTGCGCGAGTTGAAGCAGCTTGGCGTACTTCTCGGCGTCTGGCCGGCTGCCCTTCACCACCTGCAACTCGGCGCGCGTGATCTCGGCCAAGTGCTGGCGAGTCGTCCGGAGCGCATCGTCGAGGCCAGCGATCCCGCCCGCCTGAGCGGCCAGCTCCCGCACGTCCGACGCAGCACCCTCGCGCATGGCGTGCTTCAGCGGCTCGATCTTGGCCTCGGCATTGTCCATTCGCTGGTACGCCACGCTGCGGTCGGTCTCGTCGTCGATCACGCCCAGCGCCTGCTTGACGAACGGCAGCCGCTTGGCGTCCAGCGTGTCGCGCGCGATCGACTGTCTGGCGTAGAGGGCGTTGACCAGGTCGAGCCCGAAGGCCGCCGGGCCGCCGCCGTAGGAGCGCACGAGGTTTTCGATGGACGCGGGGCTGAGGTCGAGCCACCCAGGGGTGTATGGGCTGCCTCCAGTCGCCGCATTCAGCCCGCCAGCGGCGCGCTGCCACAAGGTGCCTGCCTGGGACGGGAAGAACGCCTCGGAGTCTGGCATGTGGACCAGGGCTGGCCCGTCGGGTCGCATCTTCCGCCCGAACGAGTTCTGGTTCACGATGTTCTGCGCGACGGGATTGAGCGCGTCCGGAACTGCCGCGAGCAGCAAGCTCTTGCCCGCCGCCTCCTTGGTATCCGCCGACAGGCTGCGGCCCAGCTCCTGCACAGGCATGACGCTGCTCATGAAGCCGTTGAAGGCTCGCACCGCGCCGTGCAGGAGGTCGCGGCCGCGCTTGGGGTCCAGCTGGTGCCGCCAGACATCGACAATCTGGTTGGCCGACACGGCGAACCACGAGTAGAAGTACGGCAGCGGAATCTTCAGGTAGCGGCCCTCGTGTGAGCCAGGCACCGTCTCGCCTGCACGCGACCCGGACGGTAGCACGATCACCAGGTTGCGCTCCTTCACATCGTCGGGAATCTTGTCCCACCAGGCCACGCCGTCGTCGTCGTCGCCCATCGCCGCATTGCGCAGCGCCAGTGCCGCCGCGCCGAGCATCGCCACCCCGATGGCCGACTGCACCTTGGGATTGCGGAGGCGCTTCATGCCGATGGCCACGTCCTGCATCGCCGGGTTGAAGAACAGGTACCACGCCGAAGCCAGCGACTGCGTGCCCTTGCGGTTGAAGTTGACCGTCAAGTTCTTGGCGATGCTGGCCGCTTGCACCTCGGACTTGCCGGCCTCGCGCGCCACCTTGAACGCCGCGAAGCGCGTCGCGTTCTCGATGCCGCCGTTGATTGCTTCGACTAGGTGAAACGCGCCGCGCGCCACCTTCCGAGGGTCGAACGGGCCTCTGTCGGCGTCGGCGACCATTGACTGCAGCTCGCGCGCCTGGTCGTCGATCGTCTTGAGGTTGAAGAAGGCCGTCTTGCCACCCAGCGCCGCATACAGCTGGTAGTCGGCGGACGGCTTGCCGAACTCAGCGCGCCACGACTCGGCCAGCGCACGCGGCATCGCGGCGAACAGCTTGGGCACCGCCATGAACCCGATCTCGTCCACCACGCCGAAGCTCGCCGTCCCGAGGTCACGCGCCAGGTTGAGCACGGTGAACGTCGGGCTCAACGTCGTGTACAGGTGCGAGAGATTGCGGTTCGCCCACTTGAGGGCCGCAATCGGGAACGACGGGTTGGCCTCCATGTCGGCGTGCCGCAGCTGGTCCAGCAGCGCCTTGTCGTGGATGAGGATGTGGATTTCCTTGCCGCCGTCCTTGAGCGTGATGGTGTGGTTGTCGTCCACCAGCTTCGGCGCGTCCTCAATGACCCGATCACCGTTCTCGCCGAGACGTGAGACCGGCCGCGACTGAACCGCGTTGACTTCCCACAGGTTCGGGCTCGGGTTGTCGAGCACGAACTTGGCGAACGAGCGCAGCACGTCGTTCTTTCCGGCCCGGATGACCGCCGCCGCCCGGTCCTGGATGATCTGCTCGATCACGTGCTCGGCCTGAGACCCACGACCCATCGCCTCGCGCGTCTCGTCGCCGCGCACGTTGAAACCGCGGCCGGTTCGGCGCCGTTCGACCGCCTCCTGCACGCCCCGCAGGGGCACGTAGTGCCGGAACATCGAGTCCCAGGCAGCGTGTTCGTCCTGATCGATTAGGCCCTCGTCGCGCAGCAGGTCGCGCGTTCCCTTCGCCCAGCTGCGCAGCGTTTCGGCGTGCACCTGCAACTCCCGATCCACGCCCCCGGCGCGCGCCTCTTCGAGGATGGCCGAAGCGTCGGCGTCCGTCATGCCGGAGCCGGCCTCGAAGCCGGGCCGTTTGGCCGCGATCCAGGCGTTGCGCTCGGCCGCGTGCTGCGCGTAGGCGTACAGCGCCACGTTCGAGAGCGTCAGGCCATCGCGCTGCACTGCCTTCACGAAGTCGCCCACCTCGTGCTGGAAGGACTCGAGCCGGCCGCCCACCTGACCCCAGTACCGCTCCTCGGCTCGGTAAAAGTCGTTCGAGTCATCGACGTGGCCACCCTGTGCGCGCACATCGTCGATCACCTGCTTCCAGCGGTTGTAGCGGTCCTGGGCGACCTGCACGAAGCGCGACCACGGCCCGAAGGCGCGCACCTCGAAGCGCTGGCGGCCGCTGTAGCGCAGGTCGGGGTTGCCTGCGCCGTAGGTGCCGTCGTTGCCCGTCGCGCTCTTCAGCTGCGTCGGCTCGTACACCCCGAGGTTCTTGAAGCCGGCCTCGTCCACGTAGAAGCCGTCATGGCCCAACCCGCGGATCGCTGCTTGGACCTGCGGCGACTCGATGGCCTCCCAGTCACCCGAGGTCAGCGCGAACGTGAGACGGTCCCGGGTGAACGGGATGGCCGCGTCGCCGATCTCGACCGTCGGCGCGCCCTTGACGCCCGCTTGGCCTTCGCTCGAGAACACCTTCGCGACCACCGCGTCCACCTGCTTCGGCTCGGCGAAGTCGAATGGGTGCGTCGCCTTCACGTACACCGGCATGACGTTGGCCGCGCCGTCGAGCCCTCGGCGACGCAACCATGTCGCCGACGTGTTCGCGTACGCCTCTGAGAAGAAGGGCTCGTCGGTGACGAAGATCGCGTTGGCCTGCTTCGGCCGGAACTCGCTGATGTCTGCGCCGGTGCCGTGGAACATCACTTTTGGCTCGCCGTCGTCGTCCACGACCTTGGAGTCGGAGAACCAGCGATTGAAGGCTGCCGTGTCGGGCGCCTCGCGCTTGCTGTACTGAATCCGATCGTCGCTGCGCGACCAGGCGCCGCTGTTGCCCACCGCGGACTTCACCTGGTTGGGCTCGAACACCGCGATGTTCTTCGCGCCGCCCTCGTGGACGAACATGCCGTCGTATCCCAGCTTGCGAACCGCGTTGACCACCTTCGTCGCCTCGAGGAAGTCCCAGCTACCCTCCTTGATGCGCTGAACGTCTTCGCTCTTGGCATCGAGGTGCAATGCCTTCGTCAGCGCCTGAACGTCCTCGGGCTTCTCGTAGTCGAACGGCCGCTCGGCGCGCACGAATACCGGAACGACGTTGGCGCGACTGGGCATCGCGTCCAGCACTGCGGCTTCGCGCAGTTCGCGGTTTCCGCGCACGCGCGCGTCCCGATGGCGCGGGAACGGCTCGGTGAGCCGGGCGAGTTGGTCACGCGGCAGGAGCTTGGACGCATTGCGAATGCCCCATTCCTCGCTGCTGCGTGCAAACCCGTAGGCGATGTCCGGCTGAGGGCTGGCGAAGATGAGACCTGCACGCTTGGCGACGAAGGCCTCGATGTCGCGGGCCGTGCCGTGGAAGTACACCGCCGGGTCGCCGGCTGGTGTCACGATGACGCTGCGCCCGAACCACCGCTTGAACGCCGGCGTGTTCGTGCGCGCCGGGTCGCCGGCCATCAGCTCCTTCGACCCGCGCTCGGGAATGCGCTCGCCTTCCAGAACCTGTTGAGCCAGGCGAATGTAGTCGTCCGGCTGCCGGTAGCGGTAGCGCGTCTCGATGTCCAGCCAGTCCTCGCCCAGCTCGGCGACGAGCACTCGCTTTGCCTCAGCGAATGTCCTCACCGAACTGGGCGTATACGAACCGGCTTCAGCCTCGTCGAGGAAGTCGAGCACCGCGCCAAGTGGCGTGCGTCCAGTGGCGAGCACCTTGTCGCCGTCATGCACCACGTACTCGTCGCCTTCATGGCGGACCCGCAGGCCCTCCAACTCCGGCAGGCGGCGCAGCGGCACACCGTCGATGCTTGCGGGCGCGATGTCGTCCTCGCTTCGGCTGCTGCGCCGAACCCCAGCGGGCGCAGGCGACGATGAATCGCTGGGACGGGGCTGCGCAGCGGCCAACTGCCTCACCTCCACCCAACGTTCGTCGATCGCCTGCCTGCCCGCCTGCTTCGCCTTCAGGCCAGCCTTCCGGAGCGCTTGCGCACGCGCCAGGACGGCCTTCTTGTCGGCGATGTCGAGCTGTGGCACGCGGCGCATGGCGGATGTCAGGCTGCCGTCGTCGCCGGCCAGCGCCTCCAGTGCCCGCACCCGTCGCTGCATCACGTCCGCCGCTCTCAGACCGTCATCGGAGCCCGTTGCCGTCGTGAGGGGCCGCTGGCCGTCGCCGGCACGGTGCACCTCCTGGGGCTCGCCTGGTTCGTCGCGGCCAGCAGCGGCGACGGCATGGCGCGGTTTCCGCGTAGGGTCTGCTTGTCCGTCCGCGCTTGCGCCGGTCTCACCTGCTGCGTCTGCCGCGGGACCAGGGTGCGCTTCCTGGTCCGGCCGCGACTCAGCGGGGTGGACGGGCTCTGCTTGGGTGGACTTGGCGAGTTCACTTGACTGACGCACTTGCTTCGGGTCAAGTGAACTCGCCGCTCGGTCCGCCAGCAGCCCCTGTTCGATGCTGCCGGCCGGGCG
>CAMLIZ010000167.1 GCA_946480245.1 uncultured Pseudomonadota bacterium | reverse complement strand
CGGGGTGAACGCGCGAAACCTCTCAACAGCGACGTCGAGAGAGTCGTCGGGACTGATGGCTGATTGCGTTCATGCGGTGCAGCATAACCGATGCGCCTTAGCGCACCAAGCCCTCGGCGCGCATCGCGGCCTGCACTGCCGGCCGCGCCGCCACGCGCTCCTGGTAGGCCGCCAGCACCGGCCAGCGCTGCAGGTCGATGTCCACGCCGCGCATCCAGTTCAACACCGTGAAGAGATAGCCGTCGGCCACGCTGAAGCGCTCGCCGAGCGTGTAGCTGCGCTCCTGCAACGCATCGGCCACCCAGGACAGGCGCTTGACGATCTTCTCGCGCACCGCGCTTTTCACGGCGGCGGGCATGGTGGCGTCGAACAGCGGCGCCATCGCCTTGTGCAACTCGCTGTTCACGAAACCCAGCCATTCCTGCAGCCGGTACCGCTGCAGCGTCCCATTGGGCGGCGCAAGGCCGGCCTCGGGCTTGAGGTCGGCGAGGTATTGAACGATCGCCGGCCCTTCGGTGAGGCGGTCGCCGTTGTCGAGTTCGAGCACCGGCACATAACCCCGCGGATTGACGGCCAGGTAGTCGCTGCCATCGGGCAGCGTGTGCTTGCCGAGGTCGACGCGCACCAGCTCGACCGGCAGGCAGAGTTCGCGCAGCGCGATGTGGGGTGAGAGCGAGCAGACGCCGGGAGCGTAGTAGAGCTTCATCGAGTGCATCCTTGTTGCGGAAAGTGAAGACGAGGGGATCGGCGCCGTGCACGCACTCTAGGTTCTGCGAACATGCAGAGCAATTCGCAACCAACGCATACCGCATCCGCGAATGCGCAGACGACCTCGATGAACTGGGATGACCTGCAGACCTTTCTCGCCGTGCGCGAGCGCAGCTCGATCTCCGGCGCGGCGCAGTCGCTGGGGATCAATCACTCCACCGTGCTGCGGCGCATCGCCAGCCTGGAGCAGACGCTGGGCGTGCGCTTGTTCGATCGCCTGCCGGCCGGCTATGCACTCACGCCGGCCGGGCACCAGCTGGCGGACAGCCTGGACGGCGTGGCCGAGCGCATCGAAGGCAGCGCCCGCCGGCTGATGGGCGGGGACCTGGAGGTGCGCGGCGTGGTGCGCCTGACCAGCACCGACACGCTGCTGCAGATGATGACGCCGCTACTCGCTGCCTTCAGCCTGGCGCATCCGTCGGTGCAGTTGCAGCTCGTGTCGGACAACCGGCTGATGAGCCTTACGCAGCGCGAGGCGGACGTGGCCGTGCGCGGCTCGAACCGGCCGCCGGAGAACCTGGTGGGCCGGTCCGTGGGCGACATCCAGACCGCTGCGTATGCCGCCCGCAGTTATCTGCAGCGGCTGGGCAGGCGACGTGACGATCCTGAGGCATGGCAATGGGTGGCGCCGGACGAGAGCCTGTCCCACCTGGCGCAGATGCCGTGGTTGAACGCGCACGTGCCGCCGCAGCGCATCGTGATGCGCAGCACCAGCCTGGCGGCGACAGCGGACATGGTGGCCGCCGGGGTGGGCGTGGGCCTGCTGTTGTGCCCGCTGGCGCAGGCGCGGCGCGGGCTCGTGCAGGTGCAGCCGCCCGTGCCGGCGCTGGACACGCAGGTCTGGGTGCTCACGCATCCCGACCTGCGCAACGTGGCGCGCGTGAAGGCGCTGACCGATTTTCTCTACGTGCAGCTCAGCGCCGACCCCCGGCTGCTGCACCGTGGCCGGGCTGCGCCAGCACCAGCGCGCCGCCGAGGCAAATCAGGATGAACAGCGCGAGGCTGTAGAACTCGAACGGCACGCCCAGGATGCGCACAGCTGCGTCGGCGCAGCTGGCCGTGGCCTGAAAGACGCTGGGCAGGGCGGCGTCAAGGCCCAGCCCGTTCATCACGCGGTCGGCAAACGTGAGCTTGCAGGAATCCGACGCTGCGGCCACGAAGTGCTGCCACAGCGCGGCCACGATGCCCTCGATTGCCAGCAGCATCAACGCGCCGCCAACCACACGCTGTCCGAGTGTGCTGCGCAGCAGCAAACCGATCACGCAAGCGAGCGCGAGCAGCGCGAAGACCAGCCGCTGCAGCACGCACCACGGGCAGGGCTGGATGTCGAACACGTGCTGGGCCACCAGTGCGGCACCCAGCGCGCCCGCCGACAGCAGCGCACCGGCCCACAACAGCAGGCGGGGCCGCTCGCGCAAGGCCAGCAGGCTCATCAATCCGCCTCGGCGATCAGCTCGATCTCGACGCACGCACCCATCGGGATCTGCGCCACGCCGAACGCGCTGCGGGCGTGTGCCCCGACGCTCGGCCCGAACACTTGGCCCAGCAATTCCGAACAGCCATTGGTGACCAGATGTTGCTCGGTGAAGGTGGGCGTGCTGTTCACCAGGCTCATCACCTTGACGATGCGCCTCACCTTGGCCAGGTCGCCCACGGCGGCCTGCAAGGTGCCCAGCAGGTCGATCGCGATCGCGCGGGCCGCTTGCTGGCCCTCCTCGGTGCCGATCGTCAGGCCCAGTTGGCCGACCCAGGGCTTGCCTTCCTTGCGTGCGATGTGCCCCGAAAGGAACACCAGGCTGCCGGAACGTACAAAGGGAACGTAGGCCGCGGCGGGCACGGCCAAGGGCGGCAACACGATGCCGAGTTCGCGCAGGCGGTCATGAACAGTAGAGGACATTGCAAGCCAATGAAAGAGTGGAACCGAGGGCGAGGCGGCATGCTACACGAGGTGTCCGGCCGGCTTGCCCATCACACCAACGGGGGTCTGGCGGTGCCTTCGGCCGCGCGCGATGATGCGCTTACAAGAAGGAGGCAGCCATGACGTTCCTTATCGTCGAGGACGATGTGGTCATGCAGCAGATCACCGCGGGCATGCTGGCCCGCCTCGGCTTTCGTGCGCGCGTGGCCGTCGACGGTGCCGACGCACTGGAGGCCTGCCTGGCCGAAGCGCCTCGCGCAGTGCTGATGGACCTGCAGATGCCGCGCATGGACGGACTCACCGCCATGCGCGAGTTGCGCCGCCTGCAGCGTGAGCAGGGCATGGCGCGCTTTCCGATCATCGTGGCCAGCGCGTTCTACACCCCCGCCGACCGCGCCGCCTGCTTCGAGGCCGGCGCCGATGGCTTCGTCACCAAGCCGCTGATGCTGGCCAAGCTCGGCGCCGAGATCTACCGAGTGATGGGCCGCCTCGAGACGGAAGCCGCTTCTACACTGCGGCAATGGAAGTGGGAGGACACGTCGGCGTCGACCGGCGGGCAGGTGTAGGCCAGGCAGGCGGCTGGCTGGCCGCCGCACTGCTGGCGTGGCTGGCCGGCGTGGCGCTGCAACTGCAGCAGCCGGCGTTGTGGCCGCGTTCGCATTACCTGCTGCTGGCGGCCGTGTCGCTCATCCTGCTGGCCGCTGCCCGGCGCTGGCCGCGGGCACGTCGGGTCGCGGTGGTGGCGTTGCTGTCGGCGGGCTTCGCGTGGGCCGGGCTGCGCGCCGAATGGCGCCTCTCGCAGGCCTTGCCGCCGGCATTGGAAGGTCAGGACCTCGAGCTCACCGGCGTGGTGGCCACGTTGCCCGAGCAGTCGGCGGCCGGCACGCACTTCAGCTTCGAGGTCGAGTCCGGGCGCCGGCAAGGCCAGCGGGTGCAGTTGCCGCAGCACATCTCGCTCGGCTGGTATCGGCAAGCCGGTGACGATGCGGACATCGTCGCGCCGCGCGACGAACTGCGCGCCGGCCAGCGCTGGCGCCTGCCAGTGCGCCTGAAGCGGCCGCATGGTGCAATGAACCCCGGCGGCTTCGACTATGAGCTGTGGTTGTTCGAGCAGGACTTGCGCGCCACCGGCTACGTGCGCGCCACTGCAGCGCAGCCCGCCGAGCGGCTTGACGACACCGCCGGCCATGGCGTCGCCCGCTTGCGCCAGTCGGTGCGCGATGCGCTGCTGGCGCGCATCACCGACCCGCGCATCGCCGGCGTGCTGGCCGCACTGGCCGTCGGCGACCAGGGGGCAATCGGGCGCGACGACTGGGACATCTTCCGTGCCACCGGCGTGGCACACCTCGTGAGCATCAGCGGCCTGCACGTGACCATGCTGGCGTGGCTGGCCAGCGGCCTGATCGGCTGGGCGTGGCGCCGCAGCCCGGCGCTGATGCTGCGCTGTCCTGCACCGGCCGCCGCGCGCTGGGGTGGCGTGCTGGTCGCGCTGGGCTATGCGCTGCTGGCCGGTTGGGGCGTGCCGGCGCAACGCACGGTGTGGATGCTGGCCACCGCCGCCACACTGTGGTCGCTCGGGCTGGCGTGGCCCTGGCTGCTGGTGCTGCTGGCCGCTGCGGCCGTGGTGGCGCTGCTCGACCCGTGGGCGCTGCTGCAGGTGGGCTTCTGGCTCAGCTTCATGGCCGTGGGCCTGCTGATGTCGTCGGCGCCTGCACATGCCGTTGCTCGCGCCGAGCCGGTGCGTGGCGGGCGCTGGCGGCGCGCGATGGCGGCGGCCTGGCAAGCCCTGCGCAACGGCTTGCACACGCAGGCGGTGGCCACGTTGGGGCTGGCGCCGTTGACGTTGGTGTTCTTCCAGCAGCTGTCGGTGGTGGGCTTTGCGGCCAACGCGGTCGCGATCCCGCTGGTCACACTGCTGATCACGCCGCTGGCGCTGCTGGGCGTGCTGGTGCCACCGCTGTGGCAGTTGGCCGGATGGGGCGTGCAACTGCTGCTGCGCTGGCTGGGCCTGCTGGCGGCACTGCCCGGTGCGGTGTGGAGCGCGCCGCCGGCGCCGCTGTGGGCGCAGCTCGCGGGGCTGGCCGCCGGTGCGCTGCTGTTGCTGCCGCTGCCGCGCCGGCTGCGCCTGCTGGCACTGCCGATGGCCTTGCCGCTGCTCTGGCCCGCAGTGCCCGCACCGCCGCAGGGCCGTTTCGAGTTGCTGGCGGCCGACGTGGGGCAGGGCACGGCCGTGCTGGTGCGCACGCACGCACACCAGCTGCTGTACGACACGGGCCCGCAGTATTCGGCCGACAGCGACGCCGGCGCACGCGTGCTGCTGCCGCTGCTGCGCCGCAATGGGCCGCAGCCGCTGGATCTTTTGATGCTCAGCCACAGCGACACCGACCATGTGGGTGGCGCCGCCAGCGTGCTCGCGCACTGGCCCGTGCGCGCGATGAGCAGCTCCTTGCCACCTTCGCACCCGCTGCTCGCCCACGGCGTGCCGCATACGCCGTGCCATGCCGGCCAGCAATGGCAATGGGAGGGCGTGCGCTTCGCGCTGCTGCATCCGCAGGCCGACGCGCTGCTGCCTCGGGCGCCAGGCGCACGCGCGCCGAAGCCCAATTCGCTGAGCTGCGTGCTGCGCATCGAGGACGCAGCAGGCCACAGCGCATTGCTGACAGGCGACGCCGAGGCACCGCAGGAGGCGCAGATGCTGGCCGCCGGCGCGGCATCGCTGCACAGCGAGCTGCTGCTGGTGCCCCACCACGGCAGCCGTACTTCGTCGAGTGGCGCGTTCCTGGATACGGTGGCGCCGCGCATCGCGATCGTGCAGGCCGGCTACCGCAGCCGATTCGGCCATCCGGCGCCCGATGTGATGGCGCGCTATGCCGAACGCGGCATCACGGTGGTGCGCAGCGACCGTTGCGGCGCGTGGCATTGGAGCCCCGAGGCCGAAGGCTGCGAGCGCGAAGGCGCGCGCCGCTACTGGCATTTCGTGCCGCCCTGATTCCGTGCGCCGGTGTGGAGCAGAACTTGCTAGAGTCGGCGCGTTGGAGGAGACCCGCTCGATGACACCGCGCTTCGACGAAATGCACGCGACCAGCGCCACGGTGCGTGAGCACTACCGCGTCTACGACCGCTGGCTGGGCCACCAGCCGCGCGAGCTGATGCAGGCCCGGCGCGAGGAGGCGGAGATGATCTTCCGCCGCGTCGGCATCACCTTTGCGGTGTATGGCGCCAAGGACGAAGGCGGCGACGGCGCCGAGCGGCTGATCCCCTTCGACCTGATCCCGCGCATCATCCCGCACGCCGAATGGCGCGAGCTAGAGGCCGGGCTGCGGCAGCGCGTGGCGGCGCTGAACCGCTTCATCCACGACGTGTACCACGAGCAGGCCATCATCCGGGCCGGCGTGGTGCCGGCCGAGCAGGTGTTCCGCAACGCGCAGTACCGGCCCGAGATGCAGGGCGTGGACGTGGTCGGGGGCGTGTATGCGCACATCGCCGGCATCGACATCGTGCGCGCCGCCAACCCCGACGGCAGCGGCAGCTACTACGTGCTGGAGGACAACCTGCGCGTGCCCAGCGGCGTGAGCTACATGCTCGAGAACCGCAAGATGACGATGCGGCTGTTCCCGGAGCTGTTCAACCTGCACCGCGTGGCGCCGGTGGCGCACTACCCCGACATGCTGCTCGACTCGCTGCGTGCCGTGGCGCCGGCCGGCGTCAACGACCCGACCGTGGTGGTGCTCACGCCCGGCATGCACAACAGTGCCTACTTCGAGCACGCGTTCCTGGCGCAGCAGATGGGCGTGGAGCTGGTCGAGGGGCTGGACCTGTTCGTGAAGGACAACTTCGTGTTCATGCGCACCACGCAGGGCCCGAAGCGGGTGGACGTGATCTACCGCCGCGTCGACGACGACTTTCTCGATCCGCTGGCGTTCCGGCCCGACTCCACGCTCGGTTGTGCGGGGCTGCTCTCGGTGTACCGGGCGGGCAACGTGGCGCTGGCCAATGCCATCGGCACCGGCGTGGCGGACGACAAGTCGATCTACGCCTATGTGCCGAAGATGATCGAGTTCTACCTCGGCGAGCAACCGATCCTGCAGAACGTGCCCACCTGGGTGTGCCGCGAGCCCGACAGCCTGCAGTACGTGCTGGACCACCTGGGCGAGCTGGTGGTCAAGGAGGTGCACGGCGCTGGTGGCTACGGCATGCTGGTGGGGCCGGCTGCCACGCGCGCCGAGATCGACGCCTTCCGTAGCGCGTTGCTCGCGGACCCGAGCAACTACATCGCGCAGCCCACGCTCGCGCTGTCCACCTGCCCCACGTTCGTGGAGGCCGGCATCGCCCCGCGCCACATCGACCTGCGGCCCTTCGTGCTCTCGGGCAAGACGGTGCAGATGGTGCCGGGCGGCCTGACGCGTGTGGCGCTGAAGGAGGGCTCGCTGGTTGTCAATTCGAGCCAAGGCGGCGGCACCAAAGACACCTGGGTCCTGGAGGGCTGAACCATGCTGTCCCGCACCGCCGATCACCTCTACTGGATGGCGCGCTACATGGAGCGTGCCGAGAACACCGCGCGCATGCTCGACGTCAACTACCAGACCTCGCTGCTGCCGCAGTCGGCCGATGCGGCCGAGCAGGCCTGGCGCGGGCTGTTGAGCCTGTCGGAGCTGACGGACAGCTTTGCGCGCACCGGGCGTGAGGTAAGCGCAGCCAACGTGATGGACTTCATGGTGCGTGACGTCAGCAATGCGTCGAGCATCGTCGCCTGCCTGCGTGCCGCACGCGAGAACGCGCGTGCCGTGCGCGGCACGCTGACCACCGAGGTGTGGGAGACGCAGAACCAGACCTGGCTGGAGTTCAACCGCCTGGCGGCCGGCGACATGTTCCGCAAGGATCCGAGCGCGCTGTTCGAGTGGGTCAAGTTCCGCTCGCACCTGTCGCGCGGCGTGACGCTTGGCACGATGCTGCAGGATGAGGCGCTGCACTTCCTGCGCATCGGTACCTTCCTGGAGCGGGCCGACAACACCGCGCGCCTGCTCGATGTGAAGTTCCACACCCTGGCCGGCGAGTTCCACGGCAGCAGCCAGAGCCAGGCGATGAGCGTGGCGCGCGGCATGGCCGCGCCGTCGCGCGAACTGCCGGAGTTCGACTTCTATCACTGGTCGGCCGTGCTGCGGTCGGTGTCCGCATTCGAGGTGTACCGCAAGGTCTACCGCGACGTGATCCGCCCCGAGAAGGTGGCCGAGCTGCTGATCCTGCGCGCCGACATGCCGCGCTCGCTGGCCGCCTGCATGGGCGAGGTGGTGCACAACCTGAAGCAGGTGGCCAACGAGCAGAGCGGCGAGACCTTGCGGCGCGCGGGCCGGCTGCGCGCCGACCTGCAGTTCAGCCGCATCGACGAGATCCTGTCCACCGGGCTGCATGCCTACCTGTCGCAGTTCCTGGACCGCGTGAGCGACCTGGGCTACGGCATCAGCCGCGACTTCCTCGTGCCGGTCGCTGCGTGAGACTGCGCATCGTCCACAGCACCCGCTACCGCTACAGCGAGCCGCTCAAGCACGCCATCCAGACCCTGCGCCTCACGCCGCGCTCGTGCGCGCACCAGACGGTGGAGCAATGGCGCGTGCTGGCGCCGGCCCGCCTGTTCGAAAGCGTGGACGGCTTCGGCAACACCGCCCACACCTGCACGCTGCCGCGCCGCACGTTACATGCCGGGGTGAGCGCCGAAGGCGTGGTCATCACGCATGGCCAGCCTTGGCGGACTGACCCAGCGCCATTGCCGCCGCCGTGGCTGTACCTGAGGCCCACGCCGCTGGCGTGCGCCCATGCGCCCTTGCATGCCTTCGCGCGCGCCGAGCTCGACCTGCAAACGCCCGACGAGGCAGCGCTGATCGCGCTGGCGACGGCGGTGACAGGCCGGGTGCGGTATGCGCCCGGCCACACCGATGCGCACACCACGGCGCCACAGGCTTTCGACCGCGGCGTGGGCGTGTGCCAGGACCAGGCGCACGTGTTCATCGCCGCCTGTCGCAGCCTGGGCCTGCCGGCGCGCTACGTCAGCGGCTACTTCCATGCACCGGGTGCCGCTGCGCTGGCCTGCCACGCCTGGGCCGAGGTGTGCCCAGAGATCGGTAGCCGCCGCTGGCTGGGGGTGGACATCACGCACGGCTGCGTGGTCGACGAGCGTCATGTGCGGCTCGCCGTCGGCCCTGACTATGCCGCCTGCGCGCCGCTGCGCGGCGTGCGCAGCGGCGGCGGAGACGAGCACATGGGCGTGGACGTGCGCATCACCCCGCTGTCGCCTGGCGACAATGCATGATCCGAGGAGGAGGCAGATCGTGACGCGCGACACAAGCAAGTTGCTGAAGGTGGTGTTGCTGGCCTGTGCGCCGCTGCTGCCCGCTGCGGCGGCGATTGCCGGCGCGGCGGACGAACACCCGGTGCTCGGCGTCTGGCAGTTCACGCTGCCCGACGGCCACTGCTCGGAGACCTATCACTTCAGGGCCGACGGCACGCTGTTCGTCACGAGCGGCGAGGAGGTGGCCGAATCGACGTTCCAGGTGTCGCCGCGACCGAGCGAGCGCGGCTTCTACAAGATGGTCGACGTCGTCACCCGCGACAACGGCAAGAAGGATTGCGGCGGCAACGTCACGGAGCCGGGGCAAAAGGCCACCAACTACCTGCGCCTGCACCCGTCCGGCGACATGATGCTGATGTGCGCCGACGAATCGTTGAACGCCTGCTTCGGCCCGCTGCGGCGCCTGCCCGCGCAGGACGTTTAGCGCGGCGCTCGCGCGTCAATGCCGCATCTGGTGCGGCAGCCAGGTGACCAACTGCGGGAACAGGTACACCAGCGCCACCGCGAGCACCATCAGGAAGAAGAAGGGCAGGGTCACGCGGCCGATCCAGCCGATCTCGCGCTGTGTCATGCCCTGCAGCACGAACAGATTGAAGCCCACCGGCGGCGTGATCTGCGCCATCTCGACGACCAGCACGATGAAGATGCCGAACCACAGCAGGTCGATGCCCGCGGCCTGCACCGTGGGCAGGATCACGCCCATCGTCAGCACCACCATCGAGATGCCGTCGAGGAAGCAGCCGAGCACGACATAGAAGAGCGTGAGCGCCACCAGCAGCTGAACCTTGCTGAGGCCGAGCGAGCCGATCCATTCGGCCAGGTGGCGCGGCAGGCCGATGTAGCCCATCGACAGCGTGAGGAAG
>CAMLIZ010000166.1 GCA_946480245.1 uncultured Pseudomonadota bacterium | reverse complement strand
GAGGCGATGACGCTGGGCGACCGCATCGCGGTGATGAAGGACGGCGTGGTGCAGCAGTTCGGCACGCCCGAGGACATCTACAGCCGCCCGGCCACCCGCTTCGTGGCCGAGTTCATCGGCTCGCCGGCGATGAACATGATCACCTGCCAGCGCAGTGGTGCGGCGCTGCAATCGCACGGCGTGGACCTGCCGCTGAGCGAGGCACAGCGCGGCGGGCTGGGCGGCGCCGCCGAGGTGGTCTACGGCCTGCGGCCGGAAGACCTGAGCTTCGGCGACGGCGCGCAGGGCGTGGCCGGCACGCTGGCGATGCTGGAGCCCACCGGGCCGGAGACCTATGCGCTGGTGGACACGCCAGTGGGCAAGCTCACAGCGCGCGTGCCAGGGCGCGTGACGCAGCGCGTGGGCGAGCGCGTGCAACTGCACTGGAGCCCGACGCAGGCACACCTGTTCGACGCGCACAGCGAGGCGCGGCTGGGCTGAACGCGAGGTCACAGAAACGGCGCGCACGGCCGGCCGTCCCGCGCGATACTGGCC
Organism: uncultured Pseudomonadota bacterium; assembly: GCA_946480245.1. The sequence continues at coordinate 9,699 of CAMLIZ010000166.1, read as the reverse complement.
GCGCCCCCGACGTAATGCCGACGCCATGAAGCCCCTGCCGCCCGACTTTCGCTCGCCGGATTTCCTGCGTGCGCACATCCTGCACACCCTGTCGTTCTACGACGGGCGATGCATCGACCCGAGCGGCGGCTTCTTCCAGTTTTTCAAGGACGACGGCAGCGTCTACGACGCGCACACGCGCCACCTCGTCAGCAGCACGCGCTTCATCGTCACGCACGCCTGGGCGGCGCGCCATTTCTCGGCCCATCCGCGGGCAGCGGTGTGGCGGGAAGCCGTGCGCCATGGGCTTGCCTTCCTGCGTGACGTGCACCTCGACCCGGCCACCGGCGGCTACACCTGGCTGCTCAGCTGGCAAAACGGCCGCAAGACGGTGCTGGACGCGCATCAGCACTGCTACGGACTGGCCTTCGTGCTGCTGGCGCATGCGCAGGCCACGCTGGCAGGCGTGGAGGAGGCGCGCGCGGGCATCGCCGACACGTTCGCGCTGATGGAGCAGCGCTTCTGGGAGCCGCAACACCAGCTCTACGCCGACGACGCCGCACCCGACTGGACGCTGTCCGCCTACCGCGGCCAGAACGCCAACATGCACGCCTGCGAAGCCATGCTGGCCGCCCACGAAGCGACGGGCGAGCCGCACTACCTGGAACGCGCCGCCACCCTGGCGAGTCGCGTCACCGAGCACCTGGCCGAAAAGGCGCACGGCCTGATCTGGGAGCACTACGACGCGAACTGGCAGCCCGACTGGCAGTACAACCGCCACGACAAGACCGACATCTTCCGCCCCTGGGGCTTCCAGACCGGCCACCATACCGAGTGGGCCAAGCTGCTGCTGATGCTGGAGCGCGCGCGCCCCGATCATCCGGGCAACGAGGCATTGGTGCACCGCGCGCGCAGCCTGTTCGCCAGCGGCGCGAACCATGGCTGGGATCGGCACCACGAGGGCCTGGCCTACGGCTTTGCGCCCGACGAAACGCCCGGGCACGAAGGCCGCTACGCGATCTGCGACGGCGACAAGTATTTCTGGGTGCAGGCCGAGAGTTTCGCCGCCGCGGCACTGCTGGCCGAGCGCACCATCGAGGGCGGCTACTGGGACTGGTACGACCGCATCTGGGCCTACAGCTGGGCGCACTTCGTGGACCACCGCTACGGCGCGTGGTACCGCATCCTCGGCCCGGACAACCGCAAGCTCACCGACGAGAAGAGCCCGGCCGGCAAGGTGGATTACCACACGATGGGCGCCTGCTACGAGGTGCTGGGGGCGCTGGCGCGTACCTGAATGCCAGCGCCGCTGGCACCGGTCCTGGCGCGAGCGGCCCTGATCACCCCACCCATTTGCGCGCGTTGCGGAACATCCGCATCCACGGGCTCAGCGCGCTCTTGTCGCCCGCCGTCCAGCTCATCTGGATGTTGCGGAACACGCGCTCCGGGTGCGGCATCAGCGCGGTGAAGCGGCCGTCGGGCGTGGTCACCGCCGTCAGGCCACCGGGGCTGCCATTGGGATTGAACGGGTAGGCCTCGGTCGTCTGGCCCGAAGGGTCCACAAAGCGCATCGCGCGCTGCACGGCCGCCGCGTCGCCACGCTGCGAGAAATCGGCAAAGCCTTCGCCATGCGCCACCGCGATCGGGATGCGGCTGCCGGCCATGCCTTCGAAGAAGATCGACGGGCTCGGCAGCACCTCCACTTGCACCAGGCGCGCTTCGTAGCTCTCGCTCTTGTTGCGCGTGAAGGTGGGCCAGGCCTCGGCGCCAGGGATGATCGGGCTCAGCGCGGCCATCATCTGGCAACCGTTGCACACGCCGAGCGCGAAGGTGTCGCGGCGCGCGAAGAAGGCGCTGAACTGCTCGGCCAGCGCCGGGTTGAACAGAACCGAGCGCGCCCAGCCTTCGCCAGCACCCAGGGTGTCGCCGTAGCTGAAGCCGCCGCAGGCCACGAAGCCGGCGTAGTCGGCCAGCGCCGTGCGGCCGGCTTGCAGGTCGCTCATGTGCACGTCGAAGGTGTCGAAGCCGGCCAGCGCCATCGCATAGCTCATCTCCACCTGCGAGTTGACGCCCTGCTCGCGCAGGATGGCCACCTTGGGACGTGCGCCGCTGTGGATGAACGGCGCGGCCACGTCCACGGCCGGGTCGAACGTGAGCGCGAGCTGCAGCCCGGTGCTGGCGGGGTCGCCGGCGGCGGCGTGCTCGGCGTCGGCGCAGGCGGGGTTGTCGCGCAGTTGCGCGATGCGCCAGCTCACCTCGTCCCAGGCTTGCTGCAGGTCGCGCAACGAAGCACTGAACTGCGGCTTCGCGTCACGCCACACCTCGACGATCTGCTTGTCGTTCGTCTTGCCGATGGCATGGCTGAAGCGCGCCAGGCCGTGCTGGCGCAGCACGCCGATCACCGCGTCGCGCTGGTCGCGCGGCACCTGGATCACCGCGCCCAGCTCCTCGTTGAACAGCGCGCGCAGCGTGAGCTCGTTGCGACGCTCGCTGACCTGCGAGGCCCAGTTCTTCGAGTCGCCGTATTCCGCGCGACTGTCGGCAATGCCGTCACTCTCGGTGACCAGCATGTCCACGTTGAGGCTCACGCCCACGTGTCCGGCAAACGCCATCTCGCACACGGTGGCCCACAGGCCGCCGTCGCTGCGGTCGTGATAGGCCAGCAGCCTGCCTTCGGCCCGCAGCTGGTTGATCGCGTGCACGAAGGTCTTCAGCAGCTGCGGCTGGTCGAGGTCGGGCACCGCGTCGCCGAACTGGTTGAGCGTCTGCGCGAGGATGGAGCCCCCCATGCGGCCCTGACCGACGCCCAGGTCGACGAGGATCAGGCTGGTGTCGCCGGCTTGCAGCTGCGGCGTGAGCGTGCCCCGCACGTCGTCCAGCGTGGCAAAGGCCGACACGATCAGCGACACCGGCGCCGTCACCTGCTTCTGCTGGCCGCCCTCGCTCCAGCGCGTGCGCATCGACAGGCTGTCCTTGCCCACCGGCACGCCAATGCCCAGCGCCGGGCACAGCTGCATGCCGACGGCCTGCACCGTGTCGTACAGCGCCGCGTCCTCGCCGGGTTCGCCGCAGGCTGCCATCCAGTTGCAGCTGAGCTTCACGCGTTGCAGCTCGATCGGGGCGGCCAGCAGATTCGTGATGGCCTCGGCCACGGCCATGCGGCCCGACGCCGGCGCATCCAGCGCAGCCAGCGGCGTGCGCTCGCCCATGCTCATCGCTTCGCCACGGAAACCGGCGTAGTCGGCCAGCGTGACGGCGCAGTCGGCCACCGGCACCTGCCAGGGGCCCACCATCTGGTCGCGGTGGCTCATGCCGCCCACCGTGCGATCACCGATCGTGATCAGGAAGCGCTTGCTGGCCACCGTAGGGTGCCGCAGCACGTCGAACGCGGCCGTCTCGAGCGCCACGCCGGTCAGCACCAGCGGCGGGCGGCTGCGCGGCACGCGCGCCACCTCACGCTGCATCTTGGGCGGCTTGCCGAGCAGCACCTCCATCGGCATGTCGATCGCGCGCTCGCCGCCGGGGCCATCCTCCAGCACCAGCTCGGTGTCGTCCGTGGCCACGCCGACCACGGCATACGGGCAGCGCTCGCGCTCGCACATCGCCGCAAACTGTGCCAGCCTGGCGGGGTCGATGGCCAGCACGTAGCGCTCCTGGCTCTCGTTGCACCACACCTCCTTGGGCGCCAGGCCGGTCTCTTCCAGTGGCACCTTGCGCAGGTCGAAGGTGGCGCCCTTGCCCGCGCCGTCCACCAGCTCGGGGAACGCGTTGCTCAAACCACCCGCGCCCACGTCGTGGATCGCCAGCACCGGGCTGGCCTCGCCCAGCGCCCAGCAGTGGTTGATGACCTCCTGCGCGCGCCGTTCGATCTCCGGGTTGCCGCGCTGCACCGAATCGAAATCGAGCGCGGCGGTGTTGGTGCCGGCCGCCATGGAGCTGGCAGCGCCGCCGCCCATGCCGATGCGCATGCCCGGGCCGCCCAGCTGCACCAGCAGCGTGCCGGCGCCGAAAGGCAGCTTGTGCGTGTGGCCCTCGCTGATGGTGCCGATGCCGCCGGCGATCATGATCGGCTTGTGATAGCCGCGCCGCACGCCGGCCACGCTCTGCTCGTACACCCGGAAGTAGCCGCCCAGGTTGGGCCGGCCGAACTCGTTGTTGAACGCGGCGCCGCCCAGCGGTCCGTCGATCATGATCTGCAGCGGGCTGGCGATGTGCTCCGGCTTGCCGTACGCGTCGGCCTCCCACGGCTCGCGGGTGCCCGGCAGCTGCAGGTTGCTGACCGAGAAGCCGGTGAGGCCGGCCTTCGGCTTGGCGCCTCGGCCGGTGGCGCCCTCGTCACGGATCTCGCCACCGGCCCCGGTGGCGGCGCCCGCGAACGGCGAGATCGCCGTCGGGTGGTTGTGCGTCTCCACCTTCATCAGCACGTGTGCGGTCTCGGCGCGGGCGGCGTACAGGCCGGCACCATCGAAGCCCTGCGGCAGCCAGCGCTCGGCCGGGCCACCCTCCATCACGGCGGCGTTGTCGCTGTAGGCGACGATCGAGTGCTGCGGCGACAGGCGCTCGGTGTTGCGGATCATCTGGAACATCGACAGCGGCTGCTCGACGCCGTCGATGACGAACTGCGCGTTGAAGATCTTGTGCCGACAGTGCTCGCTGTTGGCCTGCGCGAACATCATCAGCTCCACGTCGCTCGGGTTGCGCCCCAGGCCCTGGAACGCGCTGACGAGGTAGTCGATTTCATCGTCCGACAACGCCAGGCCGAACTCGGTGTTGGCTTGCGCCAGGGCGGCACGGCCCTGACCGAGCACGTCCACATGCGCCAGCGGCTGGCCCGGTTGCTCGTCGAACAGATGCGCCGCTGCGTTGCGCTCGAAGGCCACGCTCTCGGTCATGCGGTCGTGCAGCAATGCGGCCGCCGCCTGCAGCTGCTGGGAATCGAGCAGCCGCGCGCCGCCGAACAGGGTGCTCTTGAGCGACAGCCGGTATTCGGTGACGCGCTCGACGCGGTGCACCGGCAGCCCGCAGTTGTGCGCGATGTCGGTGGCCTTGGACGCCCACGGCGACACCGTGCCCAGCCGCGGCATCACCAGCACCAGCACGCCATCGGCTGCCGGGCCTTCGTAGGCGCTGCCGTAGCGCAGCAGGTCGGCCAGGCGGTCGCACACCGGCTGCGGCAAGGCGCTGTCGCTCCAGGCCCAGTGCACGTGCCTTGCATGCACGGCGCTGATGCTCGGGCTGATGGCCTGCAGACGCTGCAGCAGCGCCTGCGCGCGAAAGGCGGACAAGGCGTTGCCGCCCTCGAAGTGCATCAGGTGCTTGGGCGCGGACATGCGGGTCGGGGCAAGGGGAAAACCCGTGATTCTAAGAGGCCGGTGGATAATCCCGGCCCATGAGCATCACGATCAAGACTGCGGCCGACCTCGAAGGCATGCGCGTGGCCGGCCGCCTGGCCGGCGAAGTGCTGGACATGCTGGCGCCGCACGTGAAGCCGGGCGTCACCACCGACCAGCTGGACAAGCTGGCGCACGACCACATCGTGAACGTGCAAGGTGCCGTCCCCGCGCCGCTGAACTACGCGCCACCGGGCTACACGCCCTACCCCAAGTCGATCTGCACCTCGATCAACCATCAGGTGTGCCACGGCATCCCCAACGACCGGCCCCTGAAGAACGGCGACATCGTCAACATCGACGTCACCGTCATCAAGGATGGCTGGCACGGCGACACCAGCCGCATGTTCGTCGTGGGCGAGGGCTCCATCGCCGCCAAGCGGCTGTGCAGCATCACCTACGAGGCCATGTGGCGCGGCATCGTGAAGGTCAAGCCGGGCGTCCGCCTGGGCGACATCGGCCATGCGATCCAGACCTTCGCGGAAAGCCAAGGCTTCTCGATCGTGCGCGAGTTCTGCGGCCACGGCATCGGCCGCAAGTTCCACGAGGAGCCGCAGGTGCTGCACTACGGCCGCCCCGGAACCCTGGAGGAGCTGGTGCCCGGCATGGTGTTCACGATCGAGCCGATGATCAACGCCGGCAAGCGCGAGATCCGCGAAACGGGCGACGGCTGGACCATCGTCACCAAGGACCGCTCGCTGTCCGCGCAGTGGGAGCACACCATCGCCGTCACCGACACCGGCTACGAGGTGCTCACGCTGTCGGCCGGCAGCCCGCCGCTGCCTGCGTTCGTGCAGCCAGCCGCCACCAGCACCACCTGAGTCCGCGATGGCCGCCCAGCTCGGCAGCGCGCCGCTCGGCGTGGCGGCGCTGCGCCAGCAGTTCAAGGACGGCAAGAGCGCGCTGATCGAGCGTTTTCGCGCCACGCGGGCCAGCACGGCCGCCGCGGCGCGCCTGATCAAGGATCTGGCGCACCACGTGGACGCCACGCTCGTGCAGCTATGGCAGCGCGCCGGCATGCCGCAGGGCGCCGCGCTGCTGGCCGTGGGCGGCTATGGCCGCGGCGAGCTCTTTCCGTACTCCGACGTCGACGTGCTGCTGCTGATGCCGCAGGACGACAGCGCCGCTGCGGCCGACGGCGCGGTGGAGGCCTTCATCACCGCCTGCTGGGACATCGGCCTGGAGATCGGCTCGTCGGTGCGCACCGTGGCGGACTGCGTGGCCGAGGCGCAGCGCGATGTCACCGTGCAGACCGCGATGCTGGAGGCGCGGCTGCTGTGCGGGGAGCGCAAGCTGTTCAACGCCTTCCGCAAGGCCACGGCAGCGGTGATGGACACCAGGGCATTCCTGCGCGCCAAGACGCTGGAGATGCGCCAGCGCCATGTGAAGTACGAGGACACGCCGTATTCGCTGGAGCCCAACTGCAAGGAAAGCCCGGGCGGCCTGCGCGACCTGCAGGTGGTCACCTGGGTGGCGCGCGCCGCCGGCCTGGGCCACACCTGGCGCGAGCTGTGCAAGAAGGGGCTGATCACGCCGTTCGAGGCGCAGCAGCTGCAGCGCAACGAGGCGCTGCTGAAACTGATTCGCGCGCGCCTGCACACGGTGGCCGGGCGGCGCGAGGACCGGCTGGTGTTCGACCTGCAGACCGCAGTGGCGGAGAGCTTCGGCTACCGCGCCACCAGCGAATACCGCGCCTCGGAGGCGCTGATGCGCCGCTACTACTGGGCCGCCAAGGCGGTGACCCAGCTGAACCAGATCCTGCTGCTCGGCCTGGAGGACGCGATCTACGGATCCGCCAATGCGCCGATGCGCCCGATCAACGAGCGCTTCCTCGACCGCGCCGGCATGCTGGAGGTGATCGACGACGAGCTGTACGCGCGCGAGCCGCACGCGATCCTCGAGACCTTTCTCGTCTACCAGAAGACACCGGGCATCAAGGGCCTGTCGGCGCGCACGCTGCGTGCGCTGTACAACGCGCGCAACCTGATGGACGGCCCGTTCCGACGCGACCCGGTGAACCGCGCGCAGTTCATGGACATCCTGCGGGCCCCCGAGGGCCAGACGCACGCGCTGCGGCTGATGAACCAGACCTCGGTACTGGGCCGCTACCTCTGGGTCTTCCGGCGCATCGTGGGGCGCATGCAGCACGACCTGTTCCACGTGTACACGGTGGACCAGCACATCCTGATGGTGCTGCGCAACGTGCGCCGCTTCTTCGTGCCGGAGCACGCGCACGAGTACGCGTTCTGCTCGCAGCTGGCCTCGCAGTTCGACCGGCCCTGGGTGCTGTACATCGCCGCGCTGTTCCACGACGTGGCCAAGGGCCGCGGCGGCGACCACTCCGACCTGGGCGCGGTGGAGGTGCGGCGCTTCTGCCGCGACCACGGCCTGCCCAGGGAGGACGCAGCGCTGGCCGAGTTCGTGGTGCAGCAGCACCTCACGATGTCGCGCGTGGCCCAGAAGGAGGACCTGAGCGATCCCGAGGTGGTCACGCGCTTTGCCCAACTGGTGGGCAACGAGCGCACGCTGACGGCGCTGTACCTGCTCACGGTGGCCGACATCCGCGGCACCAGCCCGAAGGTGTGGAACGCCTGGAAGGGCAAGTTGCTGGAGGACCTGTACCGCCTCACCTTGCGTGCACTCGGCGGCGCCAAGCCCAACCTCGACGCCGACATCGAGGCGCGCAAGGCCGAGGCGCGCAGCCGCCTCAACCTGTACTCGATGCTGCCGGGCACCGAGCGGCCGCTGTGGGACACGCTCGAGGTGTCGTACTTCGCGCGCCATGAGCCGGCCGACATCGCCTGGCACGCGCGCTCGCTGTGGCGCCACGTGACCACCGACCAGCCCGTGGTGCGGGCGCGCCTGTCGCCGGTGGAGGGCCTGCAGGTGCTGGTGTATTCGCCCGACCGCGCGGACCTTTTCGCGCGCATCTGCGGCTACTTCGACCACGCCGGCTTCAGCATCCTGGACGCCAAGATCCACACCACGCGCGCGCATTTCGCGCTCGACACCTTCCAGGTCGTCAGCCCGCACATCGATCCGGCACAACCCGGCGCCTACCGCGACATCATCTCGCTGGTGGAAACCCAGCTCGCGCAGGCCCTGGCCTCCGAAGGCCCGCTGCCCGAGCCCAGCCTGGGCCGGGTGTCGCGCCGGGTGCGCTCGTTCCCGATCACGCCGCACGTGTCGCTGCGGCCGGACGAACGCGGCCAGCGCTGGCTGCTGTCGGTGAGCACCAGCGACCGCAGCGGCCTGCTGTACGGCATCGCCCGCGTGCTGGCGCGCCACCACATCAACCTGCAGCTGGCCAAGATCAGCACGCTCGGCGAGCTGGTCGAGGACACCTTCGTGGTCAACGGCTCGGCGCTGCAGGACGCCCGCAGCCAGCTGCAGATCGAGGGCGAGCTGCTCGACGTCGCCGCGGTCTGACCCGCGGGCTTGAAACCTCGCTGCGCAGCGCCTAAGCAATAGGGTTGCCCAGGAACGACGATTGCCCTCGCCGTCGAAGGAGGTTCCATGACATCCACAACCATTCGCGCTGCCCGGGCTGCGGGCAGCGGGGTCGGCAGCTATGTCGACCAGGACCTGCAGCTGCTGGCCGACCAGATGCAGCGCTGTGCCACCCCGCACACGCGTCGACAGCGCTGGCGCGGCTTTGCCGTACGGCTGGGCGCTTTTACCAGCCAGCACGTGATGTCGCTGGCCTGCGCCGGCGGCGCACTCGCCAGCCTCTGGTTCGTGTTGCGCTGACATGGCGGCGCCCGACGACGCCGGTGGCCAAGGTCACCGCGCCGCCCCGCGTGTGCCGCGGCTGCGGCCCGAGGCCCAGCCCTTTCTCGACGTCGCCGCCGGGCCGCTGGCGCCGCCGGTGCGCGCGCTGCTGTTCGGCGCCGAGCGCTTTCACCTGCACGGCATCAGCCTGGCCCAGGCGCAGCCGGTGGAGCGCCGCCACGGCCGGCGCCGCGTGCGCACGCCGCCGTTCTTTCCCCGGCTGGCCGACAACCTGCGCACGCTCAAGCGCGTGCGCGCCTACCTGGACACGCTGGACGCCCAAGGCGACGCGCTGAGCCCGGCGGCCGAATGGCTGCTCGACAACTTCCACCTGATCGAGGCGCAAGGCCCCGAGGTGCGCACCAGCGTGCCGGCGCACTACTACGCCCACTTGCCCAAGCTGCGCGGCGAGCCGCTGGCCGGGCTGCCGCGCGTGTACGGCATCGCCTGGGCCTTCGTGGCGCACACCGATTCCAACTTCGACCCGCAACTGCTGCTGGCCTTCCTGCAGGCCTACCAGGAGGTGGACGTGCTCACGCTCGGCGAGCTGTGGGCGCTG
>CAMLIZ010000165.1 GCA_946480245.1 uncultured Pseudomonadota bacterium | reverse complement strand
TCATCGGCGTGATCGACGGCATCGCGTTCCAGACCAACATCCTGGCGCTCAATGCCGCGGTGGAAGCCGCGCGTGCCGGCGAGCAGGGTCGCGGCTTCGCGGTGGTGGCCAGCGAGGTGCGCGCGCTGGCGCAGCGCTCGGCGCAGGCGGCCAAGGAGATCAAGGCGCTGATCGAGGCCAGCGTGGGCAAGGTGGAGGCCGGCACCGGCCTGGTCACCGATGCCGGCCGCACGATGGAGGAGATCGTGGCCCAGGTGCGCCGCGTGAGCGACCTGATCGGCGAGATCAGCGCCGCCAGCCACGAGCAGACCAGCGGCATCGGCCAGGTGAGCAACGCGGTGTGCCAGCTCGACCAGGTGACGCAGCAGAACGCCGCGCTGGTGGAAGAAAGCGCAGCCGCCTCCGACAGCCTGAAGCAGCAGGCGCAGAAGCTGGTGCAGGCGGTGGCAGTGTTCAGGCTGGCCACGGCCTGAGGCCGGCGCGAGGACAATGGCGGGCGTCACCACCCGCCGCCACTGTCCGCCATGACCGTCACCCTCGGAACCCCGCTCTCCCCTTCCGCCACCCGCGTGATGCTGCTCGGCAGCGGCGAGCTCGGCAAGGAAGTGCTGATCGCGCTGCAGCGCCTGGGCGTGGAGACCATCGCGGTGGACCGCTACGAGCATGCGCCGGGCCAGCAGGTGGCGCACCACGCACGGACCATCACGATGAGCGACGCCGCGCAGCTGCGCGCGCTGATCGAGGCTGAAAAGCCCGACCTGGTGGTGCCCGAGATCGAGGCCATCGCCACCGCCGAGCTGCAGGCGCTGGAGGCCGAAGGCGTGGTGCGCGTGATCCCCACCGCGCGCGCCGCGCGCCTGACGATGGACCGCGAAGGCATCCGCCGCCTGGCCGCCGAGACCTTGCAGCTGCCCACCAGCCCATACCGTTTCTGCGACTCGCTGGACGAGCTGCAGGCCGCCATCGACGCCGGCATCGGCTACCCCTGCATCGTGAAGCCGGTGATGAGCAGCTCCGGCAAGGGCCAGAGCAAGATCGACGGCCCGGCCGACGTGCGCACCGCGTGGGACTACGCGATGAGCGGCGGCCGCGTCGGCCCCGGCCGCGTGATCGTCGAAGGCTTCATCGACTTCGACTACGAGATCACCTTGCTCACCGTGCGCGCGCTGGGCGCCGACGGCCAGGTGCAAACGCACTTCTGCGAGCCGATCGGACACCTGCAGGTGAGCGGCGACTATGTGGAAAGCTGGCAGCCGCACCCGATGCGCCCGGCCGCGCTGCAGCGAGCCCAGGCCATCGCCAAGACCGTGACCGACGACCTCGGCGGCCAGGGCATCTTCGGCGTGGAGCTGTTCGTCAAGGGCGAGCAGGTGTGGTTCAGCGAGGTCAGCCCGCGCCCGCATGACACGGGCATGGTGACGATGATCACGCAGTGGCAGAACGAGTTCGAGCTGCACGCGCGCGCCATCCTCGGCCTGCCGGTGAGCACGGCGCTCAAGAGCCCCGGCGCCAGCGCCGTGATCTACGGCGGCGTGGAAGCCAGGGGCATCGTGTTCGACGGTGTGGCCGACGCATTGAGCGAGCCGGGCACGGAACTGCGCCTGTTCGGCAAGCCGGAGAGCTTCGTGAAGCGCCGCATGGGCGTGGCACTGGCGTTCGACGCCGATGTCGACGCGGCGCGCGCCAAGGCCCAGCGCGCGGCCGCGAAGGTAAAGCCACGCGCGGGCTGAACACGCTGCGCGTCGGCCGCGCCTGACGGGCGGCCGCGCCACCGTCCGACAGCGGCGGGCCGCGCGGTTGGGCATCCTGACACCAGCCTCGCCACGCCAGGGACCCCCGTGCACCACTCGCTCGTCATCCGCTACTGCGTCGCCTTGCTCGCCACCGCGTGGGGCGGCCTGCCCGCCGGCGCGGCGCCCCGCGGGGCCGCACACGAGGCGGCGGCCTCCGCCCCCGCGCAGAAACCGGTGGACCACAGCGGCCGTCCCCGCGTCGGCAAGGCCTCGTTCTACAGCCACCGCTTTGCCGGCCGCACCATGGCCAACGGCGAGGCGATGGACCCGCAGGACGACAACGCCGCCAGCAAGACGCTGCCGCTGGGCACCACCGCGCGCGTCACCAACCTGGAAAACGGCCGCAGCACCACGGTGACCATCGAAGACCGCGGGCCGTATGTGAAGGGCCGCATCATCGACGTGTCGCCCGCCACGGCGCGCCAGCTGGGCATCGACCGCAAGGAGGGCGTGGCCAAGGTGGAGGTGGCGCCGATCGTGGTGCCGCAGCCGGACGGCAGCGTCAAGCTGGGCGCCGGTGCGCGTGACGTGGCCGAGCCCGGCCCGCGCTGAGGCTCACCCGGCCGCGGGCGGCTCGCTCGATTCCGGCAGCTCGGGCTGCGGCCACTCCAGCAGCTCGGCGGTGCGCCGCACCACCCACTGCGCCTCGGGTGCGCTCAGGCCCGACGCCGCGCCGGCCAGGCCGCCGTGGACGCGCAGCAGCACGTCCTGCTCGGTCACGCCGAGCTCCCACAGGATGGTGCGCGCCTGCTCGGTGAGCGCGCTCGCCAGGTCCTCGCAGAGCTCATAGCGCTGCGCGATCTCCTCGCGCGAGGCGGTCGGCTTGATGCGGCCGGGCGGCACGAACAGCGCCACGAAGGCGGGCGGAACGTTGATCTGGCTGTCGTCGGAAAACATGCGCGGCCACGGTAGCACGGCAGCTGTAAGCCCGGCAGGGCACACTTGTGCTCATGCCGAACATTGCATCCCTGTTCAAGAGCGAGATCGCCCGCGTCGCTCGCAAAGAAGTGCGTGGCGAAACCGAGGCGTTGAGGAAGGCGGTCACGGCCTACCGCTCCGAGATCGCCGCGCTGAAGCGGCGCACGCAGGCGCTGGAGCAGGCGCTGCGCCGGTTGAGCAAGGCGCAGGCCAAGGCCGCGCCGGAAGCCGGCGACGCCGACGACGTCGGCCCCAAGCTGCGCTTCAGCGCCAAGGGCCTGGCCAGCCATCGCGAGAAGCTGGGCCTGTCGGCCCACGACTGCGGGCTGCTGCTCGGCGCCACCGGCCAGTCGGTCTACAAGTGGGAAAGCGGCAAGGCCCGACCGCGCGCGCGCCACCTGCCGGCCATCGCGGCGCTGCGCACGATGGGCAAGCGCGAGGCCGCCGCACGCCTCGCAGAGCTGAAGGGGCAGTAGCCGCCGACCCCTGCGCCGCCGCGGCCTCTGGTTGCGGCGGACTGACCAGTCCGTCACACTGGGCCGATGCCCGGTGACCCCGCTCTGCCCCCCACCGTCGACCGCGTGCGCAACGCGGCGCTGCAGGTCTTCCTGCGCGAGGGCTTCGACGCCGCGCGCACCGACGACATCGCGGCGCTGGCCGGCGTGGGCAAAGGCACGCTGTATCGCTACTTCCCCAGCAAGCAGGCGATGCTGCAGGCGATCGTGGAAGCCGCGATCCCGCCGGTCATCGACGGCCTGGCGCACACGGCCGGCGCGCACAGCGGCGCGGTCGAGCCGCTGATCCGCACGCTGGCCGGCGAGCTGCGCCGCCAGCTGCTGCAAAGCGAGCGCCGCCACATCCTGCGGCTGGTGATCTCCGAAGGCCAGCGCCATCCCGGCATTGCGGACCACTACTACCGCCACGTGGTGCAGCCCGGGCTGGCGCTGTTGACCGGGCTGGCGCAACGCGCGGTGGACAGCGGCGAATGGGCCGACGACACGCTGGCACGCCAGCCGCAGCTGCTGGTGGCGCCGCTGATCCTGTCCGTCGTCTGGCAGATGCTGTTCGAGCGCAGCGCACCGCTGGACGCGGGCGCACTCATCGACGCGCAGCTTGACCTGCTGTTCAAGGCGCTGCGCCCTCAACACAAAGGGAGATGACATGCGCACGATCGACACGCAGTGCTGCATCGCCGGCGGCGGTCCCGCCGGCATGATGCTGGGCTACCTGCTGGCGCGCGCCGGCGTGCAGGTGGTGGTGCTGGAAAAACACGCCGACTTCCTGCGCGACTTCCGCGGCGACACGGTGCACCCCTCCACCCTCACGGTGATGGACGAGCTGGGCCTGCTGCCGCGCTTGCTGCAGCTGCCGCACCAGAAGCTGGACCGCCTGGAGGGCTGGTTCGGCGACGAGCGCGTGCGCATCGCCGACTTCGCCGGGCTGCCGGTGACCTGCCCGTACATCGCGTTCATGCCGCAGTGGGACTTCCTCGACTTCCTGGCCGACGAGGCGCGGCAGCTGCCCGGCTTCACGCTGTTGCAGCAGGCCGAGGTGCAGGACCTGCTGCACAGCGGCGACCGCGTGAGCGGCGTGAGCGCCCGCGCGCCCGACGGCCCGCTCGCGGTGCACGCCGCGCTCACCGTGGGCGCGGACGGGCGCCACTCCACGGTGCGCGAGCGCGCGGCGCTGCCGCGCAAGGACATCGGCGCGCCGATGGACGTGATGTGGTTCCGCGTGCCGCGCGATCCGTCCAGCTTCGACCATGCGTTCACCCACGTACGCGCCGGCCGCATCCTGATCACGCTGGACCGCGGCGACTACTGGCAGTGCGCGTACGTGATCGCCAAGGGCAGCGACGCGGCCGTGCGCGCACGCGGGCTGGACGCCTTCCGCGCCACGGTGGCCGACACCGCGCCGGCACTGAGCGAGCACCTGCACGAGCTGCGCAGCTGGGACGAGGTGAAGCTGCTCACCGTCACGGTGGACCGGCTCGAGCGCTGGAGCGCGCCCGGCCTGCTGTGCATCGGCGACGCCGCGCACGCGATGTCGCCGATCGGCGGCGTGGGCATCAACCTCGCGATCCAGGATGCGGTGGCCAGCGCCAACCTGCTGGCCGCGCCGCTGCGCGGCGGCCGACTCAGCGACGACGACGTGGCGCGCGTGCAGCAGCGCCGCCGGTTCCCCACCGTGGTGACGCAGGCCATGCAGGTGCGCGCGCAGAACGTTCTGAAGCCGCTGCTGCAGGGCGACCAGCCGCTCGGCCGGCCGCCGCTGCCGCTGCGCCTGCTCACGCATTCGCACCGCCTGCGCGAATGGGTGGCGCGCTTCATCGGGCTGGGCGCGCGGCCGGAGCACGTGGCGCTGTGAGGCGGCCTCAGGCGTTCAGCGTGGCCATGCCGGCCGGCGCATAGCGCTCGCCCGCCACGCCGTGCTGCGCCAGCGCCGTGTCGAGCCGGCGCAGCTCGTCGGCACCGAGCGTCAGGTGCGCCGCGGCCGCGTTCTCGTCCAGCCGCTCGATGCGCCGCGTGCCCGGGATGGGCACCACTTGCTCGCCGCGGCCGAGCAGCCAGGCCAGGGCCAGCTGGGCCGGCGTGCAGCCGCGCGCCAGCGCGATCGCCTTCACCTCGGCCACCAGCGCCAGGTTGGCCTGCAGGTTGTCGCCCTGGAAGCGCGGGTTCTGGCGCCGCCAGTCGTCGGGTGCCAGCGCATCGGTGGTCTGGATGGCGCCGGTGAGGAAGCCGCGGCCGAGCGGCGCATAGGCCACGAAGCCGATGCCGAGCTCACGGCAGGTGGGCAGCACCTCGGCCTCCAGGTCGCGCGTCCACAGCGAATACTCGCTCTGCACGGCGGCGATCGGGTGCACGGCGGCGGCGCGGCGGATCGTTTCGGCGCTGGCCTCCGACAGGCCCAGGTGCTTCACCTTGCCGGCGCGCACCAGCTCGGCCATGGCGCCCACCGTCTCCTCGATCGGCACCTTGCGGTCCACGCGGTGCTGGTAGTACAGGTCGATGTGGTCAACGCCCAGGCGCTGCAGGCTGGCGTCGCAGGCGCGGCGCACGTAGTCGGGCCGGCCGTCGATGCCCAGCGGCGTGCCGTCGGGCGCGCGCACGTTGCCGAACTTGGTGGCGATCACGATCTCGCTGCGGCGCTCGGCCAGCACCTTGGCCAGCAGGCGCTCGTTGGCGCCCACGCCGTACATGTCGGCGGTGTCGAGGAAGTTGATGCCGATGTCCAGCGCGTGGTGCAGCACGACCAGCGAGTTGGCCTCGTCGGCCGGGCCGTAGAAGTCGGACATGCCCATGCAGCCGAGGCCGATGGCGGAAACCTCCAGGCCCTGGCGGCCAAGCTGGCGGTGCGGAAACGCGGTGGTGTTCATGCTGCTGCTCCTGGTGCGTGGTTCAAGGCCTTCAGCGTACGGGCCACCGCCATGCCCGCGGTAGCGCGATGCTCGGCGATGCTTGCCCGATCCTCCGGCGGCCGAACAGCAGGCGGCGCGCCGCTGCAGAATCGGCGTCATGCCGCTTGCCACGCTCCAGCCCGTCACGCTGCCCGCGCACGACAGCCGCGCAGGCGCCGACCCGCTGGCCGAGCTGGTGCAGCTGGCGCGCGCCTTCGCACCCGTGGACGGCGTGCACGACACCGCGATCGCGCCGCTGCAGCTGATCCGCGCCAGTGCGCCCGCACAGCCGCTGCCCGCGGTGTACGAGCCGGGGCTGTGCGTGGTGGTGCAGGGCCGCAAGCATGCGCGCCTGGGCAACGACGTGATCGTGTACGACCCGCTGCACTGCCTGCTGATCTCGGTGACGATGCTGCCCGTGGGCCAGGTGGTGGAAGCCAGCGCCGACAAGCCCTACCTGTGCATACGGCTCAACATCGACCCGCAGGAAGTGGGCGCGCTGCTGCTCGACGGCCCCGCGCCTGCGCCGGCCCGCGCGGCACTCGGCCTGCATGCGGCGCGCGTGTCGGCCGAGCTGCTGGACGCGATGACGCGGCTGCTGCGGCTGCTGCGCACACCCGAGCACCTGCCGGTGCTGGCGCCGCTGGCGCTGCGCGAGATCCACTACCGCATGCTCACCGGCGAGCTGGGGCCCCGGCTGCGCGAGCTCGCCCTGGGCGACGGGCATGCACGCCGCATCGCGCGCGCGATCGAGCTGATCAAGCGCCGCTACCACGAGCCGATGCGGGTGGACGAAGTGGCCGAGGCGGTGCACATGAGCCCGTCCACCCTGCACCATCACTTCAAGCAGCTCACCTCGATGTCGCCGCTGCAGTTCCAGAAGCACCTGCGGCTGCATCAGGCACGCCGCCTGATGCTCACCGAAGGGCTGGACGCCGCCGGCGCCGGCCATCGCGTGGGCTACGAAAGCCCGTCGCAATTCAGCCGCGAGTACCGGCGCCTGTTCGGCGCGCCGCCACGCGCGGAGATCGCCCAGGTCAAAGGAGAAAGGCCTCTCGCATGAACCATGAGCAGGATTTCCACGGCGCCGCGGTGAGCCGGCTGCGCGCCGACCTCGCGCTGGCCTTGCGCGCCGCCGCGTACCACGGCCTGGCCGAAGGCGTGTGCAACCACTTCAGCGTGGAGCTGCCCGACGGCTCCGGCCGCTTCCTGCTGAACCCGCGCGGCCTGCTGTGGCAGGAGGTGGGCAACGACGACGTGGTGATGGTCGACGCGCAGGGCCGCAAGCTCGCGGGCCGGCATGCGGTGGAGCCGACCGCGATGTTCATCCACGCCGCGATCCACCGCATCGCCGGCCACGCCTGCGTGCTGCACACCCACATGCCGTATGCGAGCGCGCTCACGCTCACCACGGACCGCACGCTCGACACCACCTTGTCGCAGAACGCGATGCGCTTCCACGGCCGCGTCGCGGTGGATGCCCACTACAACGGCCTGGCGCTGGACGACGCCGAAGGCGAACGAATCGCCCGCGTGATGCAGGGCCGCGACATCGCGTTCCTCGGCAACCATGGCGTGGTGGTGTGCGGTGCGCGCATCGACCACGCCTACGACGACCTGTACTTCCTCGAGCGCGCCTGCATGGCGCAGGTGATCGGGCAGAGCACCGGGCGGCCGCTGGCGCCGGTGGACGCGGCAGTGGCGCAGCGCGTGGCCGAGCAGGCGCAAGGCGAGCGGCTGCAGAGCGAGCTGTTCTTCGAGGCGCTGCGGCGTCGCTTGCCGGCGGCCGCGCCCGAGGCCCGGCCGTGATGCGCGCCTTGGCGCTCGGCCTGTGCCTCCTCGCGGGGTTGGCCGGCGCGCGCGCCGCCGAACCCGTCACCGAGCTCGGCGTGGTGCTGCTGCAGCCGAGCGCCGTGCTCGAAGAGCGCGTGCCCAGCGTGGACGCGATGGCCGACTACATCAAGGCCGTGCAAGCCGCGTCGCGCGAGGCCGTGCTCGGCAGCGCCGCGCGCCAGTCGGTCGGCGGCTTCATCGTGGTGGCCGTGCGGCCCGGCCCGCAGTCGCACGTGTGGCTCGACTTCGATGCCTTGCTCGACCTGGAACTCAGGAAGCAGATCCTCGACAAGGTGGCCGCGGTCAAGCCGTTCGAGGCCGTGAAGGGCCCGGTGGTGTTCGCGCTGAAGGTCAGCCTGTGGAACGGCAGGCCACCGAAGCGCGCAGCGCCGCTGCCGCCCGAGTGGAAGAAGGCCACCGGCAACGGCGAGCGGCCGGACGTGGGGCAGTTGGTGGACCGCATCTGGAATGAATAGCCATCGCATGGACGACACGCCCCACCTCGGCGGCTGCTTCTGCGGCGCCGTGCGCTACCGCGCGCGGCACATCTTCGACGCGGGCTACTGCCACTGCAGCATCTGCCGCCGCATCTCGGGCGCGGCGGCCGCCTGCTGGTTCAGCGTGCGCGAGGAGCACTTCGAACTGATCCGCGGCGAGCCGGCGGCACTGCAGTCGTCGGAGCACTTCACGCGCTACTTCTGCCGCGATTGCGGCACGCATCTCTACGGGCTCGACGACCAGCCGCCGCCGCCCTCGGTGGGCAGCAAGCTGGTGTCGGCCATGCTGGGCACGCTCGACGATGCGGCGAGCGTGGCGCCGCAACTGCACCAGTGGTGGTCCAGCCGGCTGCCGTGGTTCGAGCACAACCTGGATCTCGCCACCTTCGACACCGGCCTGCTCCCGCACCCGGACAAGCGCGGCCCGGCAGGCAAGCGCTGAGGCAGGTCAGGCGTCGCGCCGGCACAGCTGCAGCACCAGGCTGCGCAGCCAGCGGTGGCCGGGGTCACGGTCGAGCCGGGGGTGCCACATCTGGAACACCGTGATCTGCTGCGTCGGCACCGGCAGCGCGAAGGCCTGCCATGCCTGCGGCGCGATCAGGTGCTCGAAGAACGACGACGGCACCAGCGCCACCAGCTCGGTGGCGCCGGCGATCGACAGTGCCGTGCGGAAGTTGGGCACCACCACCACGACCCTGCGCTTCAGGCCGACGGCCGCCAGCGCCTGGTCCACCGGGCCTTCGGTGCGGCCGCGGCGTGACGTGACCACATGGCCGCAGGCCGCAAAGCGCTCGGGCGTGACGGGCCCGTCGTGCAGCAGAGGATGGCCGCGCCGCACCACGGCCACGAAGTGATCGCGGTACAGGGCCTGCAGGCGCAGCTCGGGTGCGGTGTCGCCGAGCACGCCGATGTCGAGGTCGATCAGGCCTTCGCGCAGCGGCTTCGCGTCCTTGTCGGGCTTGGGCGCGAAGCGCAGGCGAACGCCGGGCGCCGCCTGGGCCGCCAGGGCCACCAGTCGCGGCGCGAAGGCTTCGATGAAGCCGTCGTTCGCGCGCAGCGTGAAGCTGCGCTTCAGCTCGGCCACGCTCCAATGGCCGCCGGCCGGCTGCAGCACCGTAAGGGCTTCCAGCGTCAGCTCGCGCACGCGTTCGCGCAGCTGCTGCGCATGCGGCGTGGGCACCATCGCGCGGCCGGCGCGTACCAGCAGCGGGTCGCCGGTGGCGGCGCGCAGCCGGGCCAGCGTGCGGCTCATCGCCGACTCGCTCAGGTTCAGTCGACGCGCGGCGCCGGCCACGCTGCCTTCGGCGAGCAACGCGTCCAGCGCGGTGAGCAGGTTGAGGTCGGCTTCGGCGGGCATGGCCGAAGCTAGCACGAGCGCGGGTTGCTGCACTGGCGTTGCGTGCAGGGACAAGCTGCACGGCACGCGCTGGGCGGCAGGCCGGCGCCCCCCTATGCTGGGCGCACCGTATCGACACCTCCGCAGCGCATGACCGACCCCTCGCTCCCGCACGACGAACCCGACGGCCTGCCCACGCCGCGCCGCTTTGCCGCGGCCGCCGCCATCCTCGGCGCCATCGTGATCGTGGTGCTGGACGGCGCCATCGCCAACGTGGCACTGCCCAGCATCACGCAGCAACTGCATGCCACGCCGGCCGACGCCGTGTGGGTGGTCACCGGCTACCAGCTGGCGGTGGTGATGTTCATGCTGCCGGCCTCCGCGATGGGCGAGCGCCTGGGCCACCGCAAGGTGTTCATGGCCGGGGTGTCGATGTTCACGCTGGCGTCGGCGCTGTGTGCCGCCGCACCTTCGCTGCCGTGGCTGGTGGCCGCGCGCTTCGTGCAGGGCATGGGCAGCGCAGCGGTGATGCCGCTCGGCCTGGCGCTGCTGCGCTTCACCTACCCGCGCCGCCTGCTGGGCGACGCGATCGCCTGGA
>CAMLIZ010000164.1 GCA_946480245.1 uncultured Pseudomonadota bacterium | reverse complement strand
GCTCGGCTTCATGCTGTTTCCCACGCCGATCGGCGACTGCGCGCTCGCCTGGAGCGCGGCCGGCATCGTGGCCGCATGGCTGCCCGAAAGCCACGCAGCGGCATTGCGCGCGCGCGTGCGCCGCAAGCTGCCGCAGGCACCCGAAAGCCTTGCGCCACCGGCCGTGCAGCAGGCTGCGCAACGCATCGTGTCGCTGCTGCATGGCGAGCGCGACGACCTGCGCGACGTGACCCTCGACTACGGCGACCTGCCGCCGTTCAACCGGCGGGTGTACGAGGCCTCGCGCGCCATCGGCCCTGGCCACACGCGCACCTACGGCGAGCTGGCGCAAGCGCTGGGCGAGCCGGGCGCGGCGCGCGCGGTGGGGCAGGCGCTCGGGCGCAATCCGCTGCCGATCATCGTGGCCTGCCATCGCGTGCTGGCCGCCGGCGGCAAAGCCGGTGGCTTCTCGGCGCCGGGCGGCGTGATCACCAAGCACCGGCTGCTGGAGATCGAGGGCGCGCTGGAGCGCGGGCTCTTCTAGCGCATCAGGCGCGCAGCCATTGCGTGGCCGCGTAGATGGCCAGGCCGACCAGGCCGCCCACCAGCGTGCCGTTGATGCGCACGAACTGCAGGTCGCGCCCGATGCCGCGCTCGAGCTCGCGCACCATCTCGTCGGTGTCCCAGGCCTGCACGTACTCCACCACGTAGCGCCGGATGTCCTCGCGGTAGCGCGCAATCGCCTGCGGCGCCGCGGACAGCACCTGCTCGTTGATCCACTGCCGCATGGCCTCGTCGGCGTGCAGGCGGTCGCCCAGCGAGAGTGCGATGGTCTCGATGCGGCGACGGATCGAGGAGTCGGGCGCACCCAGGTCGGCATGCAACCACGCCAGCGCCTGCCCCCACAGGCCTTGCAGATACGCCGCCACGGCGGGATGGCCGAGCAGCTCGTGCTGCAGCTCGCGCACGCGCTGCTGCAGCGCGGGGTCGTGCTTGAGCCGCTCGATCGTGTGCACGGTGAAGTGATCGAAGCGCTGCCGCAGCTCGTGCTGCGGATCGTCGCCCAGCTCGGCGATCACGCGCGCCACGCCGGCCAGCATCTTGCGGGCCAGCAACTGGCCGGCGAGTTCGTCCAGCCCGAGGTAGCGCAGCAGCTTGGCCTCCGATGCGATCGCGTCGGCAATGCGGGTGCGCAACTGCTCGTCGTCGAGCAGCGTGGCCAGCTGGCGCAGCAGCTCGTCGAGCAGCGCCTGGTGGCGGTTCTGCTCGGTCAGCAGATCCAGCACCTGGCCGGCCGCCTGCGACAGATCCACCCGCTCCAGCTGCGCCTGCGCCGTGCTGCTCACGAAGTGCCGCACGCGCTCGTCGTCGAAGGCATGCAGAACATGGCGCGCGGCTGCGCCGAGGTGCATGCCCAGCTGCGCCGCGTGCGCGGGATCGGCCAGCCAGCGCGCCAGCTGTGCCGCCGGGTCGAAGGCGCGCAGCTTGCGCAGCACCTGGCCGGTCTCGAGGAAGTGGTCGCAGATGAAATCCGCCAGCTCGCGACCGATGCGCACCTTGTTGTTCGGCACGATCGCGGTGTGCGGGATCGGCAGCCCCATCGGATGGCGGAACAGCGCCACCACCGCGAACCAGTCGGCGATGGCGCCGATCATCGCGGCCTCGGCAAAGGCGGCTGCATAGCGCCAGCCGGGGTGGTGTGCTTCGAGCACCGTGGCGCCCACGTACAGCAATGCCGCCAGCGCGAGCAGCGCGGCCGCGATGCGCTTCATGCGCGAGAGGCTGGCGCGCGCGGGTGGGGTGATGTCGGCTGGCACGCCCCGAGGGTAGCGCGGGCCGGCGTTCAGAACGTGCCGTGGTACAGCGCGCAGTGCCGGCACACCGTCGGCGGAGCGTCACCGGCCAGCGCCGCACGGAACTGCTGCGCCGCCTCGCCATGCCAGCGCGCCAGCAGCCCGTCGGCGCCCACCTTGCCGAAGCTCGCGCGATCGGCCGTGGCCACCATGCAGCAGGGCAGCAGCTCGCCGGCCGCGGTGAGGTACAGCTGGGTCGACGGCCAGCTGCAGCGCGCCGCGCTGTCCGAGCGTGGCCGCAGGCGCGGCAGGTGCAGGCGCACACCGCTGGCGGCGGCCAGTGCGCGCGCTTCATCGAACACCGCCTCTGCGGCGTCGAGATCGCAGTCACGCAGCTCGGCCTGTGCCACGTACTGCCGGATCGGGATGTAGCGCGCCGGCAGCTCGGGCTGTTGCAAGTCACTGGACAGACGCTGCACCAGGATCTCGGGCACGCGATGCGCGCGCGCCAGCCGCACCAGGGGCGGCAGCTCGTGCAGGTTGGCGCGCATCAGCACCATCACCAGCCGCACCTGCAGCGTGCCGCCGGCCGCATCGCGCGCGTCGACCAGGCGGCCCAGGTTGCGCAGCACCTTGGCGAACGAGGCCTTGCGGCGGATGGCCTCGTACACCGCCGCGCTGGCGCCATCGAGCGACACCGACAGCGCCGCCAGCCCGCTGCTCACGCAGGCCTGTGCGCGCCGCGGCGTGAGCAAGGTGAGGTTGCTGTTGGCCGACACGCGAATGCCGCGCGCCGCGGCCAGCGCCACCATCTCGAAAAACTGCGGATGCAGCATCGGCTCGCCCAGGCCCTGCAAGTGCAGCTCCTCGAGCCCCGGCATCTGGTCGAGCAGTTCGGCAAAGCGCTGCAGCGACAGCGCGGCCACCTCGTCGCCGCGGTCGTTGACCGTGCACATGCGGCAGGCGAGGTTGCAGCGCCCGATCGGCTCGATCTGCGCGCTGCTCGGCAGCGGCGGCGTGAGCGCCGTGGCGATCATGGGGTGGCGTCGCCGTCGGACGCCACCTCGCCCAGGCTGGGCGCGTGCTTCTTGCGCGTCTCCAGCTTGCCCAGCGTGGAGTCGAGCGCGCGCTCGAGCTTGTCGCAGGCACCGTTGATGGCCTGGTGCAGCGAGGGCGCCTGCTGGTTGACCGCCACCGGCTTCATGCCAGTGAGGCGGGCCTCCAGCAGGCAGCGGTAGTCGTTGTCGGCCTTTTTCTGCGGCCCGTTGTCGTCATGCAGATGCACCTGCACGCTGGTGATCTGGTCGCGAAAGCGATCCACCTTGCCCATCACCGCGGCTTCGACATAACGCGCCAGTTCCTCCCGGTTGTCGATGTGGTTGTCGGTCTGCACTTGCACCTGCATGTCGCGCTCCTCTCGTAACGGCTACCGGAGGAGGCGGGCAAGTGCCGTGCCCCCGGGTCAGCGTGAGGCGACGGCGAGCCGCTCCTGCATCTCCTGGGCGCGGCGCTGCGGCTTGCCGACGCCGCTCTTGTCGAGCGAGGCATACCAGCGCCGCATCGCGACCGCCACCATGTTCTTGGCGCGACTGGGCAGCGGCACGTAGCCTTCCTTGGTGGCCGACTCGTCGCCGTGCAGCAGGGCCTGTTCGAAGAATTCCAGCACGCGGTAGCTGTTGCTGTTGTGGCCCTTCAGCGGCACGAGGATGTAGGTGGCGCTCGCGATGGGCCAGCAGCCGGGGCATCCGGCGTCGGTGAGATCCATCTCGAAGGTGGGGTCCTGGTCGATGGTGAGCTTCTCCCAGTCGGCCGCGCGCATCGCGAGCTGCAGCGACTCCGGGTCCGCGGTCACGAACTTGCCCCACTGGTTCTTCATCTGCACGGTCGGCAGGCCGAGGTCCATGGTGAAGGAGTAGTCGGCATATCCGATCGCGCCCGGGGTCGCGTGCACGATGCGCGCCAGCTCGGCCGAGGTCTTGGCGGCTTTGCCGCCGGGCACGGCCACGTTGGAGGTGATGCCCATCGCGTTCTTGAACTGCGGGCTCACCTTCGAGAGGTAGCTGGTCAACGCGAACGAGGTGCCCGAGCTGTCGGCCCGGAACACCGGTACCACGGGCGTTGCGGGAAGCTGCAGCTCGGGGTTCAGCGCCTTGATCGCCGGGTCGTTCCACTGCTTGATGCGACCGATGTACATGCCCGCGAGCGTGTCCCCATCCAGCTTGATCCGCTCACTGGAAATGCCGGCCACGTTGGTGATCAGCACCACGCCACCGATCGCAGTGGGGAACTGGACCAGACCTGCCTGGTCGAGCGCCGCGCGCGACAACGGGCGGTCGGACGCGCCGAAATCGGCAGTGCGATCCTGCGCGGCCTTCACGCCCGCGCCGGAGCCCACCGGCTCGTAGTCCACCCGCATTTCCGACGCCTTGGCCACCACCCGGCTCCAGCTGCCGTAGAGACTGGCGGCAAAGGTGGACCCGGCTCCCTTGATCTGGGCGTGGGCGCTTGCCAGCTGCAGCAGCAGCGCGCCTGCAACGATCAACGCTTTCTTCATGGTGGCTCCTTCGCGGTTTGCGTTCTTGGTCAGAGCGTGGGCTTCTCCTGAGTTGTGTTCGGTGCAGCGGGCGGAGGCGGGGATAGGTGTAAACCCTGATGGTTGGTGCGATGCTGCACGAGCTGCGCCCAGCGTTGCAGATCGACGTTGCCGCCGGACAGCACCACGCCCACGCGCAGGCTGCGCACATCGACCTTGCCGTGCAGCACGGCGGCGGCGGCCAGGCAGCCGGTGGGCTCGACCAGCAGCTTCATGCGCTCGGCGATGAACGCCATCGTGTGCACCAGCTCTGCGTCGCTCACCGTCACGATGCCCTCCACCAGACGCTGCAGCACCGGGAAGGTGTGGCGGCCCACGCTGCGGCTTTGCGCGGCGTCGGCGATCGTCTTCGGCGTGGCGATGCGCACCACGTGGCCGGCGGCCAGGCTTTGCTGCGCATCGTTGCCGGCTTCGGGCTCCACGCCGACAAGGCGGCAGTGCGGATGCAGGTGACGCGCTGCCGTGGCGCAGCCGGAGAGCAAGCCGCCGCCGCCCACCGGCGTGAGCAGCAGGTCCAGCCCGCCGGCATCCTCGAACAGCTCCAGCGCCAGCGTGCCCTGGCCGGCCATCACGTGGGGATGGTCGAAGGGCGGCACCACGGTCATGCTGCGCTCCTCGGCGAGCGCGCGCACCAGCGGGTCGCCGTCTTCGCGGTAGCGGTCGAAGTGCCGCACCTCGGCGCCATAGCCGCGCGTTGCGTCCACCTTGGCGCGCGGTGCGTCTTCGGGCATCAGCACGGTGGCCTTCACGCCCAGCAGCCGCGCGGCCAGCGCGACGGCCTGCGCATGATTGCCCGATGAATAGGTGGCCACGCCGCCGGCGCGCTGCGCGGGCGTGAACTGCGCGATCGCGTTGTAGGCGCCGCGCAGCTTGAACGCGCCGGCGCGCTGCAGGTTCTCCGGCTTGAAGAAGACGCTGGCGCCGCAGCGCTCGTCGAAGCTGCGCGAGCGCAGCAGCGGCGTGTGATGCACCACGGCACGAACGCGCTCTCGCGCGGCGGCCACGTCGTCGAAGGTGATGGCAAGGTCGGTCATGGGCGGCACCGTAGCAGCCGCCGCGCGCCTTGAAACTGTGTGGGTGCGCGCAATGACACAGTGCCTGCCGGCCGCGTACTTGCTGTGCCTTGGTGGCCACGCACTGCGCCCGTAGGCTGCAGGCCATGCTCAACGATTTGCTGCCGCTGGCCACCTACTGCATGCTGATGTCCAGCACGCCCGGCCCCAACAACGTGATGCTCACCGCGTCGGGTGCCAACTTCGGCTACCGCGGCAGCCTGCCGCACATCCTCGGCATCCAGGCCGGCGGTGCGCTGCAGACCGTGCTCACCTGCCTGGGCCTGGGCGCGTTGTTCGATGCGCACCCCACCTTGCACGCCGTGCTGCGCGTGGCCGGTGCCGGCTACCTGCTGTACCTGGCGTGGCGGCTGGCGGGCGCACGCATGGGCCAGGCGGCGATGGCGCGGCCACTGTCGTTCACGCAGGGTCTGCTGTTCCAGGGCGTGAACCCCAAGGCGTGGATGAAGGCCGTCACGGTGGCCGCGGTCTTCATGCCGGCCGGCTGGGCGCCACTGCCTGCGGCGCTGCTGCTGGCCGGCGTGGGCGTTGCGATCGGGCTGCCGTGCATCTCGATGTGGGCGCTGTTCGGCGTGGCCATCCGCCGCTTCCTCACCGACCCGCGGCACCGCCGCGTGTTCAATGCCATGATGGCGGCCGCGCTGGCGCTGCTGGCGTTGTTGCTGCTGCGCTGATGTTCCACCTCGACCGCGATTCGCCGCAGCCGCTGGCCGACCAGATCGAGCAGCGGCTGCGCGAGCTCGTGGCCGCGGGCCGTTTGCCGCCGGGCGCGCGCCTGGCCTCGATCCGCCAGCTGGCGCAGCAGCTGGCCGTGAGCCCCAACACCGTGGTGGTGGCGTACGACCGGCTGGTGGCCGCAGGGCTGGTGGAGTCGCGCGGCACGTCCGGCTTCTTCGTCAGCGAGAACGCGCCGGCGCTGCCTGACGACGCACTGCTCGAGGCTGGCGAGGAGCAGGAGCCGGTGTGGCTGGCGCAGCAGGCCAACGACCAGCGCGCCGGCGTGCTGCTTGCGAGCAGCGGCGCCTTGCCGGCCAGCTGGCTGGCCGACGCGGTGCCGGCCACGCTGGTGCAGCGCGCGCTGCAGCGCCACGAGGCCGGCATGGCCGCGCGCTGCCCGCCGCAAGGCATGCCCGAGCTGCGCGAGCGCATCGCGATGCTGCTGCGCGGGCTGGGCGTGGCGGTGGACGCCGGGCGCCTGCTCACCACCTGGGGCGGCACGCATGCGATCGACCTGATCTGCCGTGCGCTGCTGAAACCCGGCGACGCGGTGCTGGTGGAGGACCCGGGCTACTTCCTGATGTACGGCCGCCTGCGCCAGGCCGGGCTGCGCATCGTGCCGGTGGCGCGCCGCTCCGACGGCATCGACACCGAGCAGCTCGAGGCCGCGTGCCGCGAGCACCGCCCCAAGTTGTTGTTCGTGCAGAGCGTGCTGCACAACCCCACCGGCTGGGGCTCCAGCGCCGCCAACCTGCACCGCGTGCTGATGGCTGCGCACCAGCACGGCTTCCTGATCGCCGAGGACGACGTGCAAGGCCACTTCCACCCCGGCCACCCCACGCGGCTGGCGCAGCTGTCGGGGCTGGAGCGGGTGATCTACTACGGCAGCTTCTGCAAGGCCTTGAGCCCGGCGCTGCGGCTGGGCTACATCGCGGCCGAGCCGGCGCTGCTGAAGCCGCTGCTGCGCGAGAAGATCTACTCGGTGCTCACCACCGGCGCGCTCAACGAGCTGGTGCTGCTGGAGCTGCTGGCCGCCGGCCGCTGGCGCAAGCACATCGACCGCCTGCAGGCCAAGCTGGGCGCGGCGCGCAACGCGGCCGCGCGCCAGCTGCGCCAGGCCGGCGTGCTTCTGGAGCATCCGGGCGAGGGCGGGCTGTTCCTGTGGGGCGCGGTGCCCAGCGGCGTGGACGTGGACGAGCTGGTGAGCGACGCCTATCGCCACAAGATCCTGCTGGTGCGCGGCGCCACCTTCATGGCCGACGGGCACGCCGACCCGCACATCCGCTTCAACGCGGTGTTCAGCCAGCACGTGCGGCTGGGCGAATACCTGGGGCCGCGGCTGAGCGCGCTCGGCGCGGCGCGGCAGGCGCTGGCGCGCGCCGCGGGGGCGTGACCCTAGCGCTGCGCCTGCAGCATCGCGCCCATCTTCTGGTGGATCAGGTTCACCGCCTTCAGCGGGCGCAGCATCACCTTGAAGTCGGTGATCCGGCCGTCGTCGTTCCAGCGGATCATGTCGACGCCGTTGACCTGGATGCCGTCGATCTCCACGCTGAACTCCAGCACCGCATCGTGCGGGCCGACCACCTCGCGCACATAGCGGAACGATTCGTTGAAGAACACGTGGAATGCGGCCCACAGGTACTTGGCGGTGATCGCCTTGCCCACCTGCGGCGTGTGCACCACCGGCGAGTGGAACACCACGTCGTCGGCGAGCAGCGCGTCCAGGCCCTTGGCGTTGCGCGTGCGCACCAGCTCGTGCCAGGTGGCGATGGGTTGCGGTGTCATCGATGCCCTTTCTCAGCTCACGATATAGGCCGCGGCGCCACTGCTCAGCAGCCGGCCGTCCGCGCCCAGGAACTCCATGCGCGTGGAGGCCACGCGGCTGCCCAGCCGCAGCACCTCGGCGCGCGCGGTGAAGCGCGGGCCGATCGCAGGGCGCAGGTAGTCGATGCGCAGGTCGATGGTGCCGAGCTTGCCGAAGCGATGCAGCCGCGCGTCCGGCGGCTCGTCCATGTGGCGTGCGCCGATCGCGGCCATCGCGGCCAGCCCGCCCATCGCATCCAGCGTGGCACTGATCACGCCGCCATGCAGGCGCTGGTGCGCGAAGTGGCCGATCAGCTCCGGCTTCATCTCCACGTGCCCGCTCACGCGCTCCGGCTCCAGCGTGTCGATCACGAGCCCGATCACGCGGTTGAAGACGATGCGCTCCTCGAAGATGTGCTTCAGGCGCTCGATGAATTCGGGTTCGAAGGCGGTCATGGATGAGGCGCGATTTCCACCAGCAGCTTGCGCGCGCCCACCTGGTCGCCCACGCGTGCATGCACGGCCTGCACTGTACCGGCCACCGGTGCCGTGAGGCGGTGCTCCATCTTCATCGCCTCCAGCACCAGCAGCGGCGCGCCGGCCTGCACCGCGCGCCCGGGCTCGGCCAGCACCTGCAGCACGCGGCCGTGCATCGGCGCCTCCACCGCGCCGCTGCCGGCCGTGGGCTCGCGCTGCGCCGCCGCCAGGCGCAGGTCGCGCAGCTGCAGCTCGTGGCCTTCGCAAAGCCACCAGCTCTCGTCGCCGCGCATCGCGCAGACCGCGGTGTGCGGCTGGCCGTCGATGAGCGCGTGCACGCTGCCGTCGGCCTGCTGCTGCAGCTGTTCGATGCGGTGCGCGATGTCGCCGCAGCGCGCCTGCAGACGCAGCGCCGTGCCATGCAATGCCCAGCGCTGCACGGCATCCTCGTGCTGCAGCGGCACGGTGGTGGCCACGCTGCCGCTGGAGGTCCAGCCCGCCCACAGCGGCGGCAGCGGATCGCGCGGCAGCAGCGCGAGCGCTGCGGCGGCCAGCGCCTGCAGCCAGCTCGGCGCGCGCACGGCGCGTGCGGCATCGGTGGCGAAATGCTGCGCGATGAAGCCGGTGTCCACCGCGCCGTCGATGAACGCCGGGTGGCGCAGCACGCGGGCGAGGAACGCGCGGTTGATGGGCAGGCCCAGGCACAGCGTGCGGTCCAGCGCGTCGGCCAGCCGCGCGGCGGCCTCGGCGCGCGTGCCGGCCTGCGCGATCAGCTTGCCGAGCATCGAGTCGTAGAACGGGCTCACGACCAGGCCGCTTTGCAGCGCGGCATCACAGCGCACACCCTGCGGCGCGCGCCATCGCTGCACGGTGCCGGCGCACGGCAGGAAGCCTTGCGCCGGCGCTTCGGCGCACAGCCGCGCCTCGATCGCGTGGCCCCCGGCTTCGTAGCGCTGCAGCAGCGCCTGCTGCGTGAACGGCAGCGCCTCGCCGCCCGCGATGCGCAACTGCCAGGCCACGAGATCGAGGCCGAGCAGCGCCTCGGTCACCGCATGCTCCACCTGCAGCCGCGTGTTCATCTCGATGAACCAGAAGCCACCCTGCGCATCGAGCAGGAACTCGACCGTGCCCGCGCCCACGTAGCCCACCTCGCGTGCCACGCGCACCGCGGCTTCGCCGAGCCGGCGCCGCAACGCCGGATTGACCGCCGGCGACGGCGCTTCCTCCACGATCTTCTGGTGGCGCCGCTGCACGGAGCAATCGCGCTCGCCCAGGTGCAGCACATGGCCGTGCACATCGGCCAGCACCTGCACCTCCACGTGGCGCGGTGCGGCCAGCGCGCGTTCGAGCAGCAGTCGGCCGTCACCGAACGCGGCTTGCGCTTCGGAGCGTGCCGCTTCCAGTGCAGCGGGCAGTGCGGCGGCATCGCCCACGCAGCGCATGCCGCGCCCGCCGCCGCCGGCGGCGGCCTTCACCATCACCGGAAAGCCGATCCGCTGCGCTTCGCGTCGCAGGGCAGGCACGTCCTGCGCGTCGCCGTCGTAGCCGGGCAGCACCGGCACGCCGATCGCCGCGATGCGCTGCCGGGCGCGCGCCTTGTCGGCCATCGCATGCATCGCGGCGGGCGGAGGGCCGACCCACACGAGGCCGGCGTCGATCACGGCCTGTGCGAAGCCGGCGTTCTCCGACAGGAAGCCGTAGCCGGGATGCAGTGCCTGCGCGCCGCTGCGCCGGGCGGCCCCGAGCAGCTTCGCGATGTCGAGGTACGAGTCGGCAGGCCGCTCGCCACCGATGTGCATGCAGGTGTCGCAGCTGCCGGCATGCGGCGCATCGCGATCGACGTCGGACGCCACCGCGATCGTGCAAAGGCCGAGCGCCCGCGCGCTGCGCGCCACGCGCAGCACGATCTCGCCGCGGTTGGCGATCAGCAAGGTGTGAAAGCCGCTCATCGGCCGCTCAGC
Organism: uncultured Pseudomonadota bacterium; assembly: GCA_946480245.1. The sequence continues at coordinate 74 of CAMLIZ010000164.1, read as the reverse complement.
GCTTGCCGGGCAGCGTGTGCATCGCCTTGCAGATGATGCCCAGCATGACCTCGTCGGCGCCGCCGCCGATGCTG
>CAMLIZ010000163.1 GCA_946480245.1 uncultured Pseudomonadota bacterium | reverse complement strand
AGATGCTGCCCTTCGACAACAAGTCGGAGTTCCAGGTCGTGGTGGACATGCCGGCCGGCACGCCGGTGGAGCAGACCGCCGCCGCGCTGCGCGAGATGGGCGCGTACCTCGCCAGGCAACCCGAGGTGGTGAACCTGCAGGCCTATGCCGGCACCGCGGCGCCGATCAACTTCAACGGCCTCGTGCGCCAGTACTACCTGCGCGCCGGCGGCGAGGTGGGTGACCTGCAGGTGAACCTGGTGGACAAGCACGCGCGCCACGAGCAGAGCCACGCGATCGCCACGCGCCTGCGCCCTGAGCTGCAGAAGATCGGCAAGCGCTTCGGCGCCAACGTGAAGGTGGTGGAGGTGCCGCCGGGGCCACCGGTGCTGTCGCCCATCGTCGCCGAGGTGTACGGCCCCGACGCCGAAGGCCGGCGCGAGGTGGCCAAGGCCGTGCGCGCGGTGTTCGAGCGCACGCCGGGCATCGTGGACGTGGACGACAGCAGCATCGCCGCCGCGCCGCGCAAGCTGCTGCTGGTGGACCGGCGCAAGGCCGCGCTGCTGGGCGTGCCGCAGCAGGCCATCGTGAGCACCCTGCGCGCCGGCATGGCCGGCGAGCCCACGGCCTACCTGCACGACGAGACCAAGTACCCGGCCGCCGCCACCTTGCAGCTGCCGCCCGACGCGCAGGGCGACCTGGACGCGCTGCTGCAGCTGCGGGTGCGCGGCGCCGCCGGCCAGCTGGTGCCGATCCGCGAGCTGGTCACCGTGAGCGACACGCTGCGCGAGCAGCCCAGCTATCACAAGGATCTGCTGCCGGTGAACCTGGTGGTTGCCGACATGGCCGGCAAGCTGGACAGCCCGCTGTACGGCATGTTCGAGATGCGCAGTGCGCTGAAGGACATCCGCACCCCCGGCGGCGGCACGCTGGGCGAGTACTTCATCCGCCAGCCGGCCGACCCGTATCGCGCTTACGCGATCAAGTGGGACGGTGAATGGCAGATCACCTACGAGACCTTCCGCGACATGGGCGCGGCCTACGCTGTGGGCCTGATCCTGATCTACCTGCTGGTGGTGGCGCAATTCGGCTCGTACTTGACGCCGCTCATCATCATGGCGCCGATTCCGCTCACGATCGTGGGCGTGATGCCGGGCCATGCGCTGCTGGGTGCGCAGTTCACCGCCACCAGCATGATCGGCATGATCGCGCTGGCCGGCATCATCGTGCGCAACTCGATCCTGCTGGTGGACTTCATCAACCTGCAGGTGGCGCAAGGGTTGCCGCTGGAGCAGGCCGTGGTGCGCTCGGCCGCCACGCGCGCGCAGCCCATCTTGCTGACCGGCCTGGCCGCGATGCTGGGCGCGTTCTTCATCCTCGACGACCCGATCTTCAACGGGCTCGCGATCTCGCTGATCTTCGGCATCTTCGTCAGCACGCTGCTGACGCTGGTGGTGATCCCGCTGCTGTACTACGTGGCCTACCGGCGTCGCCCGCAGGCCCTGCCCGCTTCCCCCGTTCCTGAAGGAGCCTGAACCATGTCTTCGTGGCAACTCGTGCGCATGTTCGCCGGCCTGTTCATCCTGTTGTCGCTCGCGCTGGGCGTGCCCGGCAGCCCGCTGTTCGTGAGCGAATGGTGGCTCGCCTTCACCACCTTCGTGGGCGCCAACCTGCTGCAGAGCTCGTTCACCAAGTGGTGCCCGCTCGAGGTCATCCTGCGCAAGCTGGGTGTTCGCCCGGGCGCCTGAGCACGAGGAGCGCGCCATGCAGATCGCCTGCCCCTCCTGCGGCACCCGCAACCGGGTGCCCGACGAGCGCCTGGACGAGCAGCCCGTGTGCGGCCGCTGCAGCGCCGAGCTGATGGCAGCCCGGCCGTTCGCACTGGATGACGAGCGCTTCTTCCCGTACATCGAGGGCACCGAGCTGCCGGTGCTGGTGGACTACTGGGCCGACTGGTGCGGTCCCTGCAAGATGATGGCGCCGCAGTTCGAGGCAGCCGCGCAGCAGCTGCCGCACGTGCGCTTCGCCAAGGTGGACACCGAGACGGCACCCAAGGCCAGCGTGCGGCACCGCATCCGCAGCATCCCGACGATGGTGCTGTTCCATCGCGGGCAGGAGGTGGCGCGCCGCACCGGTGCGATGCCGGCATCCGAGATCGTCAACTGGGTGCGGGCCCACACGGCATGACCGCGCTGCGCATCACCCCGCTGCTGGCCGCGCAGCTCGCCTGGTGCGCGGTTGCACCTGCGCAGGCGGTCGACCTGCTCGACGTCTGGCGTGCCGCCGCCACGCACGACCCTGCCTATGCTGCCGCGCGCGCCGCCCGCGAGGCGGGCCAGGCGCGCCATGCGCAGGCCGGCGCGCTGTGGCGGCCCAACGTGGCGCTGGAAGGCGGCGTCGGCGTGGCCGACCACGACACCGCCACGCGCGGTGCGCAGTTCTCGGCCCCCGGGTTCGGCAACGCCACCGGCGTGTCGTTCGACACCTCGGTGAACCACGGCACCGCCACCCGCTACGGCGTGGCGCTGCGCCAGCCACTGCTCGACCGCGAGCGCAGCGCACAGGCGCAGCAGCTCGACCTGGCCGCCGAGATGGCCGAGCTGCAGTGGCAGCAGGCCCAACAGGCGCTGATGCTGCGCAGCGCGCAGACCACGCTGGAGACCACGCTCGCTGCCGAGCACCTGCGCCTGCTGCAGCGCCAGCAGGCCGCCGTGGACAAGGCCCTGGCCGAGGCCCAGGACCGGTTCCGCCTGGGCGACCGGCCGGTGACCGACGTGCACGAGGCCACCGCCCGCGCCCAAGGCCTTACCGCCGAGCGCCTGGGTGCGCAGACGGCGCTGGAGTTGCAGCAGGCCGCGCTGTCCGACCTGAGCGGCCTGCCTGCCGCGCAACTGAACGGCAGCGAGCTGCCGCGCCCGGGCCCCACGCCGCCGCCCGAGGACCTGGCCACGCTGGACGCCTGGCTGGCCCGCGCCGCGCAGCACAACCTCGGCGTGCGGCTGGCCGAGACGCAGCTGCGCAACGCCGAGGCCGAGGCGCGCAAAACCAGCGCCGCCTTGTCGCCCACGGTGGATCTGGTGGCCCGCGTGGGCCGCGAGCGCCTGGCCGGCAGCGGCGACTTCGACCACAGCGCCAGCAACACCGCCAACGACCGCGCCATCGGCGTGCAGCTCACCGTGCCGCTGTACACCGGCGGCATGCGCAGCGCGCGCCAGCAGGAGGCCGGCGCGCTCGTCGAACAGGCCCGCGCCGACGTGGAGCGCGCGCGCCAGCAGGCCCGGCAGGAGGCGCGCGGCGCCTGGCTCGACCTGGCCGTGGGCCGCAGCCAGCTGCAGGCGCTGGAGGCCGCGCTCACCGCCAGCCGCGCGCGCCTGGACGCCACCCGCACCGGCCTGCAGGCCGGCGACCGCACCACGCTCGATGTGCTCAACGCCGAGAACGACGCCGCCGGCGCCGAGCTGGCGCTGCAGCAGGCGCGCGTGCGCTTGCTGATGCACCGCCTGCGCCTGGCCGCCGCGGCCGGCGAGCTCGACGAGAGCCGGCTGCAGCAGGCCAACGCCTCGCTCGTTCCCGCCACCCACTGACCCCAACGCCCTCCCCACAACGACAGGAGACAACCATGGCCCACATCGTCGTACTCGGCGCCGGCACCGGCGGCATGCCGGCTGCCTATGAGCTGAAGGCGGCCCTCGGCAAGGACCACGAAGTCACGGTGGTCAACGCCGTGCCCTACTTCCAGTTCGTGCCGTCGAATCCTTGGCTGGCGGTCGGCTGGCGCGACCGCGAGGCCATCACTTTCCCGATCGAGCCGGCGCTCAAGCGCAAGGGCATCGGCTTCATCGCCCAGCCGGTGACGCGCATCGACGCAGAAGGCAGCGCGCTCGAGCTCAAGGACGGCCAGCGCGTGCCCTACGACTACCTGGTGATCGCCACCGGCCCCAAGCTGGCCTTCGAGGAGGTGCCGGGCTCCGGCCCGAACGGCGGCTTCACGCAGTCGGTCTGTACCGTGGACCATGCCGAGCATGCGTGGGACGAGTACCGCAAGTTCGTGGACGAGCCGGGCCCCGCCATCATCGGCGCGATGGCCGGCGCCTCGTGCTTCGGCCCGGCCTACGAGTTCACCTTCATCTTCAGCCGCGACCTGCAGAAGCGCCGCATCCGCCACAAGGTACCCATCACCTACGTCACCTCCGAGCCCTACATCGGCCACCTCGGCCTGGGCGGCGTGGGCGACTCCAAGAGCATGCTCGAGAGCGAGCTGCGCAACCACGACGTCAAGTGGATCTGCAATGCCAAGGTCGCCAAGGTGGAGGCCGGCAAGATGTTCGTCACCGAGATGGACGAGGCGGGCCAGCCGAAGAAGGAGCATGAGCTGCCGTTCAAGTACAGCATGATGCTGCCTGCCTTCAAGGGCGTGGATCCGGTGGCCGCGGTGGAAGGGTTGTGCAACCCGCGCGGCTTCGTGCTGGTGGACGAGTTCCAGCGCAGCAAGAAGTACCGCAACATCTTCTCCGCCGGCGTGTGCATCGCCATCCCGCCGGTGGAGGTGACGCCCGTGCCCACCGGTGCGCCGAAGACCGGCTACATGATCGAGACCATGGTCACCGCGATCGTGCACAACATCGCCGCCGACCTGAAGAAGGAGCCCGCCACCGCGCGCGGCAGCTGGAACGCGATCTGCCTGGCCGACATGGGCGACACCGGCGCGGCCTTCGTGGCCTTGCCGCAGATCCCGCCGCGCAACGTGAACTGGTTCAAGAAGGGCAAGTGGGTGCACCTGGCCAAGCTGGCCTTCGAGAAGTACTTCCTCTACAAGATGAAGAACGGCTCGTCCGAGCCGGTGTACGAGAAGTACGTGCTGAAGGCGCTGGGCATCACCCGCCTGCTGGACCACGACCACAAGTAGTGCGATGACAATACCCGCCACTGCCGATGACCGATAACCTGCCCCTGATCGACGACGAGCTCGACCTGCTCGAATCCCTGGTGCCGTTGCAAGGCGCCCAGCTGATCGAGCTGGGCTGCGGCGCCGCCCGCCTGGCGCGCACGCTGCTCGACCGCCACGCCGATGCCCGGCTCACCGGCACCGAGGTGGACGAGCGCCAGCACCGCAAGAACCTGGCCGAGCCGCACCCGCGGCTGCAGTTCGTGCGCGCCGGTGCGCAGGAGATCCCGTTTCCCGATGCCTCGTTCGACGGCGCGCTGATGCTGAAGTCGCTGCACCACGTGCCGCAGCCGCTGATGGCGCAGGCGCTGCGCGAGGCGCGCCGCGTGCTGCGGCCCGGCGGCTGGCTGTACGTGTCGGAGCCGGTGTACGACGGCGCGCTGAACGAACTGGTGCGACTGTTCAACGACGAGCGCGAGGTGCGCGCCGCCGCCCAGCAGGCACTCGACGAGGCGGTGCAGGCCGGCCAGTGGCGCGAGCAGGCGAACCGCCGCTTCGCGATGCCGGTGCACTTTGCGGACTTCGCCGACTTCGAACAGCGCATGATGCGCCCGACCTTTGCCGACCATCACATCGACGATGCGATGTTGGCTGCCGTGCGGGCACGATTCGAGCCTCACATGGGGCCCGGCGGCGTGCACTTCACGCGCCCGATGCACGTGCGGCTGCTGCGCCGCCCCTGATGCCCCACGGAACCTGCAAGAAGGAGCCCACGATGTACGGATTCAAGACCACGATCGCCGCGCCCTCGTTCGACGCCGCCCTGGAGCGCGTGACGCAGGCGCTCAAGGCCGAAGGCTTCGGCGTGCTGAGCGACATCGACGTGCAGCGCGCCATGAAGGACAAGCTGGGCGCCGAGATGCGCCCCTACCGCATCCTGGGCGCCTGCAACCCGCCGCTGGCGCATGCCGCGGTGAGCGCCGAGCCCGACATCGGCTTGCTGCTGCCGTGCAACGTGGTGCTGCGTGAGGAAGCCGACGGGCGCTACGTGGTCGGCTTTCTCGACCCGCAGATCATGGTGGGCCTGGTGGGCCGCGACGAAGTCAAGACGGTGGCCGACCAGGCCGAGCAGCGGCTGCGGCGTGCCTGCACGGCACTGGGCGGCAGCCAGGCCACCCGCGTGTGATGAGCAGCGGCGCGCGCCTGGCGGTCGAATCGTTCTTCGACCCCGCCACCTCGACCTTCAGCCACCTGGTGCTCGACCGCGGCACGCTTCAGTGCGCGCTGATCGACAGCGTGCACGACTTCGACCCCAAGTCGGGCCGCACCACCACGAAGAGTGCCGACCGCCTCATCGCCCGCGTGCACGAGCTGGGCGCGCGGGTGCAGTGGCTGCTCGAGACGCACGTGCATGCGGACCACCTCTCGGCCGCGCCCTACCTGCAGCAGACACTCGGCGGCCGCATCGCGATCGGCGAGCACGTGGTCGACGTGCAGCAGGCGTTTGCGAAGCTGTTCAACGCGGAGCCCGGGTTCCGTTGCGACGGCTCGCAGTTCGACCAGCTGTTCGCCGATGGCGACCTGTTCGAGATCGGTGGCCTCGTGGTGCAGGCGATGCACACGCCGGGCCACACGCCGGCCTGCATGAGCTACGTGGTGCGCGACGGCGACACGACCGCCGCCTTCGTCGGCGATACGCTGTTCATGCCCGACTACGGCACCGCGCGCTGCGACTTTCCCGGCGGCGACGCGACCACGCTGTTCCGCTCGATCCGCCGCCTGCTCGCGCTGCCGCCCGACACGCGCCTGTACCTCTGTCATGACTACCCGCCCAGCGACCGCAAGGAGCAGGCGATGACCACGGTGGCCGCGCAACGCGCGCTCAACGTGCACGTGCACGAGGGCATTGGCGAGGCGGCCTTCGTGGCAATGCGCCGCGCGCGCGACGCCACGCTGGAGATGCCGGTGCTGCTGCTGCCGTCGGTGCAGGTGAACATGCGCGCCGGCCACCTGCCGCCACCGGAGGCCAACGGTCTGCGCTACCTGAAACTGCCGATCGACGCGCTGTGAGCGAGCCGGCCGAGATTGCCGCGCTCGGCGCCGTGGTCGGGCTGATCCTCGCGCTCACCGGCGCGGGCGGCGGCGTGCTCGCGGTGCCGCTGCTGGTGTTCGGCCTGCAGATGACCATCGCGCAGGCCGCGCCCGTGGGGCTGATCGCCGTGGGCGCCGCGTCGGCGCTGGGTGCCCTGCTCGGCCTGAGGGACGGGCTGGTGCGCTACCGGGCCGCCGCGCTGATGGGCGCCGTGGGCATGGCGGTGGCGCCGCTGGGCCTGCGCCTGGCTCACATGATCCCGAACGCGCCGCTGACCGTCGGCTTTGCGCTCGTGCTGGCCTGGGTGGCGCTGCGCATGTTCCGGCGGGCGCGCGCCCATGGGCACGAGCAACGCGCGGACCGGCCGCAGTTGCCCTGCGTGACCGGCTCCGATCGCCGCCTGGTCTGGACCCAGCCTTGCGCCTGGGCGCTGGCGGGCACCGGCGCGCTCTCGGGCCTGCTCAGCGGCCTGCTCGGCGTGGGCGGCGGCTTCGTGATCGTGCCGGCGCTGTCGCGCTTCACCGATCTGGCCACACGCAGCATCGTGATGACCTCGCTGGCGGTCATCTCGCTCGTCTCCGTGGGCGGCGTCGGTGCCGCTGCGTTGCAAGGCTCGGTGCGCTGGCCCGTGGCGCTGCCGTTCGCCGCCGGTGCGGTGGCCGCGCTGCTGTTGGGCCGTCGCATCGCGGCGCGCCTGGCGGGTCCGCGGCTGCAGCAGTTTTTTGCGCTGACGAGCGCTGCAGTCGCACTGCTGCTGATCGCGCGCGCCGTGGGCTGGACGGCATAGGGCGGCCACGCATATGAGCGAAACGGTGGCCATCGGCCCCCTGGCCCTGCCCCTGCTGCCCTTGCTGTTGCTGGCCAGCGCATTCATGGGCCTGTGGGCCGGCAAGCGCATCGGCCGGCGCAATGGCGTCGACCCCGACGCCGCCCTGTGGCGCATGCTGCTGGTCGGCTTGGTGGCGGCGCGGCTCGGTTTCGTGTGGGAGTGGCGCAGCCTCTACTTCGCGCACCCGTGGTCGGTGCTGGACATCCGCGACGGCGGCTGGGATGCGGCCATCGGCGTCACTGCAGGCGCGCTGTATGCCATCGCCGTGGTGCGGCGCCAACCGGCGCTGCGCCGTGCCGTGGCCGCCGGCAGCGGCCTGATGCTCGGGCTCGGCCTGGCTGCCGCGGTCTCGATGATGGCCGCCGGCGCCTCGCGCCCGCCGCTGCCGGACCTGCGGCTCGCAGCACTCGAAGACGACGCGCCTGTCGCGCTGGCGGGCTTCGCCGGCAAGCCCACCGTGGTGAACCTGTGGGCCACCTGGTGCCCGCCGTGCCGGCGTGAAATGCCGGTGCTGCTGCATGCGCAGCAGGCGCATCCCGATGTGAACTTCGTGTTCGTGAACCAGGGTGAATCGCGCGCGAGCGTGCAGCGCTTCCTGCAGACGCAGGGCCTGCCGCTGCAGCACGTGCTGCTCGACCCGTTGTCGTCGACCGCGGCTGCGTTCAACGGGCAGGGACTGCCCACCACCCTGTTCTTCGCTGCGGACGGCCGGCTCGTCACACGCCGCGTCGGCGAGCTCTCCGAGCCGGTGCTCGCGCAGCGGCTGCAGGCCCTTCGCACGGCCAGATCCGTCGCCGCGCCACGCTGAAGTGACGCAGGCGCAGGCGCGGGGCAGTGGCAGGCCTCGCCCCTGATCCACGGCCGGGAACGGCGCTTGCGGCACGGCGTGTCCCGCAGCCGCTCGAATCCCCGTCCAACCATGCCCTTGCCATTGCACCTGGCTTCGCCAACGCTGCGCCGTGCGTGCGCTGCGCTGCGAGCGACAGGCGCAGGCGCCGCGGCGATGCTGCTGGCCGCTTGCAGCGGCGGCGTGCTGGATGCGCAGGGCCCGGTGGGTGCGGCCGATCGGCAGATGATGCTGAACGCATTGGCAATCATGCTGGCCATCGTGGTGCCCACCATCGTGGCGGCGCTGGCCTTCGCGTGGTGGTTCCGCGCCTCGAACCGGCGCGCGCACCGGCGCCCGCAATGGGCCTATTCCGGGCGCGTGGAGCTGGTGGTGTGGTCGATCCCGCTGCTCGTCATCCTGTTTCTCGGCGGCGTCACCTGGATCGGCTCGCACCAGCTCGACCCTGCGCGCCCGCTGGCCTCGCCGCACAAGCCGATCGAGGTGCAGGTGGTGTCGCTCGACTGGAAGTGGCTCTTCATCTACCCGGACGAAGGCGTCGCCACGGTGAACCAGCTGGTGGTGCCCATCGGCGTGCCGGTGCACTTCTCGCTCACCTCGGCCACGGTGATGAATTCGTTCTTCGTGCCGCAGCTGGGCAGCATGATCGCCACGATGAACGGCATGGTGACGCAGCTTCACCTGCAGGCCGATCACACCGGTGACTACTACGGTGAATCCACCCAGTTCAGCGGCGACGGCTTCTCCGACATGAATTTCGTGCTGCACGCCGTGCCGGCCGAGCGCTATTCGCAATGGCTCGGCAGCACCCGCGAGGCGGGGACTGCGCTGGATCGGGCGGCCTACGAAGCGCTGCAGCGCAAGAGCATGAACGTGCAGCCCTTCAGCTATCGCGCGGTGCAGCCCGGGTTGTTCGAGGCGATCGCCACGCAGCGGATCCCGCCGGGCGAAGGCCCGCACCAAGGGCGCGGCGGGCCCGGCGTGAATCCACGGCCTGGAGGATGAGATGTTCGGAAAGCTGAGCTGGCAGGCGATCCCCTGGGACCAGCCGATTCCGCTGACCGCGGCGGCCACGGTGCTGGCGATCCTGCTCGCGGTGATCGTGTGGGTGGTCGTGAAGGGCCATCTGCCCTACCTGTGGCGCGAATGGATCACCAGCGTGGACCACAAGCGCGTCGGCGTGATGTACACGCTGCTCGGCGTGCTGATGCTGTTTCGCGGCTTCGTGGACGCGGTGATGATGCGCTCGCAACAGGCGATCGCGTTCCATGCGCCCGGCTACCTGCCGCCGGAGCACTACGACCAGATCTTCACGGCGCACGGCACGATCATGATCTTCTTCGCGGCCATGCCGATGATGATCGGCCTGATGAACTTCGTGGTGCCGCTGCAACTGGGCGTGCGCGACGTGGCGTTCCCCACGCTCAACTCCACCAGCTTCTGGCTCACCGCCACCGGCGCGCTGCTCGTCAACATCTCGCTCGTCGTGGGCGAGTTCGCGCGCACCGGCTGGGTGGCGTATCCGCCGCTGTCGGAGCTGGCCTACTCGCCCGGAGTGGGGGTGGACTACTACCTGTGGTCGCTGCTGATCTCGGGCGCCGGCACCTTGATGACCGGCATCAACTTCGTCACCACCATCCTCAAGATCCGCGCGCCGGGCATGAGCTACACGCGCATGCCGATGTTCACGTGGACCGCACTGGCTGCCAACCTGCTGATCGTTGCGGCCTTTCCGGTGCTCACCGCCACGCTGGCCATGCTGGCGCTCGACCGCAACCTCGGCTTCCACTTCTTCACCAACAGCGGTGGCGGCAACATGATGATGTTCATCAACCTCATCTGGGCCTGGGGCCACCCGGAGGTGTACATCCTCGTGCTGCCGGCCTTCGGCATCTTCTCGGAGATCTTCTC
>CAMLIZ010000162.1 GCA_946480245.1 uncultured Pseudomonadota bacterium | reverse complement strand
TGGGCAGCAGCCGCGAGCTGCTGGTGGGCCAGACGGTGTACGCGATCGGCAACCCCTTCGGGCTGGACCAGACGCTCACGCGCGGCATCGTGAGCGCGCTCAACCGCGAGATCGAGTCGGTGAGCCACCGCACGATCAAGGGCGCGATCCAGACCGATGCGGCCATCAACCCGGGCAACTCCGGCGGCCCGTTGCTCGATTCCGCCGGCCGGCTGATCGGCGTGAACACCGCCATCTACAGCCCATCGGGCGCGAGTGCGGGCATCGGCTTCGCGATTCCGGTGGACGAGGTGAACCGCATCGTGCCGCGGCTGATCCGCGACGGTCGCATGGTGCGGCCCGCGCTCGGCGTGAGCGCCGCCTCGCCGGAGCTGAACCGCGCGCTCGGCCTGCCCAAGGGCGTGGCCTTGCTGCGCGTGCAACGCGGCGGCCCGGCAGCTCAGGCGGGCCTGATGCCCTTCGTGCGCAGCGGCAAGGGCGTGAGCGCCGGCGACGTGATCACCGCAGTCAACGGCGAGGCGGTGGAGACGCTGGACGACATGCTCACCGCCCTGGAGCGGATGCAACCGGGTGACCGCTGCACGCTGACGGTGTGGCGTGCCGGCGCCACGCGCCACCTGACAGTGACGCTGGCGGAATCGGAGGATTGAAGCGGCGCTTCAGGCACCCGCGCCCGGGTGGCGCAGGCGTTCGATCAGCCCGTCGGCCATGCGCCGCACCTCCACCGGTGCCTCGATGGTGTCGGGCGCGGCATTCAGCGCAGCCAGGCGCATGGCCTCCAGGCGGTCGATGGCTTCGACCGCGCGATCCATGGCCTCGTCGAGCAGGCGGCACACCTCGTCGAAATCGGGCGGCACCTCGCGCTGCATTTCCGGCTGCGTCTGCAGCAGTTGCTTGGCGGTGAGCAGCAGCGAGCGTGCCTCGCTGGACATCTGGCGCACGTGCTGGCCGAGGCGCTCCGCCGTTTGATAGAGGCCAGTCACCTGCATGGCATCGAGTGCAGGGCTGTCGTCGGCGGCGTCGACGGACAGGCGCTGATGGCCGAGCACCGTGAGTGCACGTGCGGCGTCCATCATCAGCGCCACATCCTTGGCGCGGTCGGCGGCATGCGCGAAGAGTTCAACGACCGTGGGTTTCATGGGGCACCTGCGGAGGGCATGAAAGGCAGCTTACCTCCACACTCGGGCAAACCTCATGCCCCAGGCGGGTGGGTTCCCCCGGGACGCGGGGTGTCGAGCTGCTTGCGCTCCCGGGCGCCGTCAGGTCTTGGCGGCCACCAGTTCCGCGTCCTTCTGGCCGGCGCGTGCCACGGCCGGCAGCGCCTTGTAGCGCTCGAAGTAGGCGGTGAACTCGGGCAGCTCGGGCACGAGCTTGAACATCATGGTCCAGCCCAGTGCCGCACCCCACAGGTAGTCGGCGGCGGTGAGGCGGTCGCCGAGCAGCCAGGGGCCGCGGGCCAGTTGGGAGCGCAGCGTCTCGATCACCGTGTCGAAATCGCCGTAGGGCGACATCGACGCCGCGCCGGCGTCGCGCTTGAGCGCCTTGTCCACGATGGCCGGCTCGTAGCACGAGCCGTAGAACACCATCCAGCGCAGGTAGGCGCCGCGCAGCGCGTCGCCCACGACAGGCGACAAGCCGGCCTCCGGATACAGCTCGGCGAGGTACATGTACACCGCTGCCTGCTCGGTGACCAGGGTGTCGCGGTGCAGGATCGCCGGCACCTTGCCCATCGGGTTCACCTTCAGGTAGCCGGGCTGGCGCTGCTCGCCGGCCTTGAGATCGAGCACGTGCAGTTCATGGTCGGCCTGAAGCGCCTCGACGAGCACGCGCGCGCCGGCCGACCGGCTTTGCGCTGCGTGGAAGAAGACGATGTGCCGGTCGTGGGTCATGGAGGGCTCCCGTGAAGTTGGCGATCGCACTGTTGTAGCCTGCGCCCTCCTTCGTCGTCTTGGAAAAACGCGCATGCCCCTGCAGCCCGTGACGGCCCGTGCCAAGGGCGTGGTGGACCCGGTTGCCGCCCGCCGCGCCTTCCGCCTCGAGCGCTACCTGCCGGAAGGGCCGCTGGCCGCCCACCTCGACCACTACTGGCTGGTGGCCTGGGACCTGCGCGATCGGCCACCGCACGTGCAGCGCACACTGCCCTACCCGTGCGTGAACCTGGTGTTCCAGGCCGGCCGCACGGCCGTCTTCGGCCCGATGCGCGGCGCCTTCGAGATCACCTTGCAGGACCAGGGCGTGGCGCTCGGCCTGCGCTTTCGCCCCGGCGCCTTTCGCGCGCTGCTCGGGCGGCCGCTGCACACCCTCACCGACAAGACGCTGAAGCTGAGCGCGCTGTGGGACGTGGACGACACGGCCGTCGAGCGCGCGGTGCTGGAGGCACCGGACGACGCGGCCATGATCGCCGCGGCCCAGGCGCTGCTGCTGCCGCGCCTGGGCATGCCGGATCCCACCGTGGACCGCGTGGCCGGCCTGCTGACCCACGCCGAGCAATCGCGCGAGATCACGCGCGTGGAGCAGCTGGCCGAGCACGCCGGCGTGGGCGTGCGCGCGCTGCAGCAGCTGTTCAGCGACTACGTGGGCCTGAGTCCCAAGTGGGCGATCCGACGCTACCGCCTGCACGACGCGGCCGACCGCCTGGCCGCCGGCGAGGCGATGGACCTGGCGGCGCTGGCGCAGCAGCTGGGCTACTACGACCAGGCCCACCTCACGCGCGATTTCAAGGCGCTGGTGGGCCGCACGCCGGCCGAGTACCGCCGCGCCTCGGTCTGAAGCGCCAATGCCCCTGCTGCCGCCGCCCGCCGCGCCGCACGCCTAGACTGCCCCTCATGCAACCCCTGAAGATCGACATCGTCTCCGACGTGGCCTGCCCCTGGTGCGCCGTCGGCCTGCGCAGCCTCGAGATTGCGCTGGAGCGGCTGCAGGGCCGGGTGCAGGCGCAGCTGCACTTCCAGCCCTTCGAGCTCAACCCGCAGATGCCGCCGGAAGGCGAGGACGCGGTGGAGCACCTGGCGCGCAAGTACGGCCTGAGCGACGAGCAGGTGCAGCGCAACCAGGAGGCGATACGCCAGCGCGGCGAGGCGGTGGGCTTCCGCTTCGAGATGGACAAGCGCAAGCGCGTGCTCAACACCTTCGACGCCCACCGCCTGCTGCACTGGGCCGAGGCCGAAGGCCGGCAGCTGGCGCTGAAGCATGCGTTGCTGAAGGCCTACTTCACAGACGGCGAGAACGTGTCGGACGCGCAGGTGCTGGTGCGCCTGGCGCAGCAAGTGGGGCTGGACGGCGAGCGGGCGCGCGAGATCCTCGCCTCCGATGAATTTGCCGACGAGGTGCGCGAGCGCGAACGCTTCTACCTGGACCACGGCATCCATGCGGTGCCGTCGGTGATCGTGAACGACAAGCACCTGATCCAGGGCGGCCAGCCCGCCGAGGTGTTCGAGCAGGCGTTGGCGCAGATCGCCGCGCAGCCGGCCGGCTGAGCACGCGGGAACGTGGCTTGCTCGGTTGCTGCTGCGTCCCCCGTCGCACTCCGTCGCCATGAAACCTCACAGCACCTTCCTTTCCCTCGTGCCGATGGCAGCCGCGTTGACGGCCGCGTTGGCCGCGCCGTTGCCCGGCGCCGCCGCCGTGCCGCACCGGCATGCGGGCGCGCGTGCACCTGACCATGCGCATGCGGTGTTCGGCAAGGCGCAGGCGTCACCGCAGGTACGCCGGCTGGCCGACTGGGTGCTGAGCAGCGGTGATCACCACGGCCGGCCCTTTGCCATCATCGACAAGCCGCATGCGCGGCTGTACGTGTTCCACGGCAACGGCCGGCTGAAGGGCTCGTCACCGGTGCTGCTGGGCCTGGCCCATGGCGACGACTCGGCGCCCGGCATCGGCGACAAACCGCTGGCGCAGATCAAGCCCGAGGAGCGCACCACGCCGGCTGGCCGCTTCGTGGGCGAGCACGGCACCAATGCGCACGGCGTGCACGTGATCTGGGTCGACTACGACGCCGCGGTGTCGATGCACCCGGTGATCACGTCGAACCCGAAGGAGCAGCGCCAGCATCGGCTGGACACGCCCACGATCGCCGACAACCGCATCTCGTACGGCTGCGTCAACGTGCCCAAGCCGTTCTTCGCGCACGTGGTGCTGAAGACGCTGACCGAGCCGAAGCCGATGATCTATGTGGTGCCCGAGACGCGGCCGCTGGAGCAGCAGTTCGCCGGCTTGTCGCGCGTGTCGCGTGAATCGCCGGGCAGCCACCTGCCGCACAGCGCGCAGATGATCGCGCGCGGCGGCGATTGAGGGCGGGCCTCCCCCACGAAGAACCGGGCCTCGCGGCCCGGTTTCGTTTGCGCGACTGAACGGCGATCAGCCGCGGTCGGCACGGGCCGCACGGCTCGTGCCGGAGCCGGAGGTCGTGCTGTTCGTCGTGTCGGTGCCGCTGCTGGTACCGGTCGTGCCGCTGGTGCTGGTGTTGTCCGTCGTGCTGCTTGCGCCGGTGGACGAGGACGTGCCCGAGGTCGAGGTGCTGTTGTCGGTGGACGACGAGGTACCCGACGTGCTGGTGCTCGGCGTGGCCGCGGTGCCCGAGGTGCTGCCCGTGCTGCCGGTATCGGTGCCGGTGCTGGTGCCGGTATTGCCCATGCCGGCGCCTGCTCCGGTGCCGGTGCCGGTGCCCGTGCTCGGGCCCGTGCTGGACGACCCGGTGGCCGACGTGCCGGTGCCGGCCGAGCCGGAGGTACCGGAGCCGCTGGACGATTGCGCAAAGGCGATGCCGGTCGCGCCGGCCAGTGCTGTCACGGCCGCGGCGATGGCGAGCTTCTTGGAGATCGGGTTCATGGCTTGTGGACTCCTTCAGGGAAATTGGGAACGGTGCTATCGATGCTTGCGACCGAGTCGCTCCCCCGGAATGGAAGACGCGCCAAAGTCTCGGCGGTTGCACCAGCGGCAACGCCTGTGCCCAAGGCTGTAACCGAGTTCCCTGCGCGTCTCCAGATGCAAGAAGCGCGTGCGACACGCGTACCCAGCGGCCCTGGCACGGAGAGGTTCTCCTGGCTTACGCCGCTTGCAGTCTGTGGCAAATGCTGCGCGGGCGCCGTGCCTACTGGACAACGCGTTCGAGGTGCAGGCGCGCAGACATCAAGGAGACCCCATGGAATTTCATCGCGGCCGGTTGATCGACCATGTGCATCTGCGCGTGCGCGACCTCGATGCCAGCAAGCGCTTCTACAAGGCCGTGCTGGCCGCGCTAGGCAAGACGGCGGCGATCCGCGAAGGCGACAGCTATTTGTCTGCCGACGAGTTGTGGATCGACAAAGCCAGCGCCGGCGTGTCCTCGGTGCACCTTGCTTTCCAGGCTGCCGATCATGCACAGGTGCAGGCCTTTCACCGGGCGGCGCTGGCGGCCGGCGGGCAAGACAACGGCACGCCCGGTGAACGGCACTACCACCCGGGCTACTACGCCGCCTTCGCGCTGGACCCGGACGGCAACAACGTCGAGGCCGTGTACCACGGGCCCTTCACGGCCTCGGCCGCTTCCATCGTGATCCGACCGACGTAGCGCAGCGCCTGGTGCGCGCGGCGGCGCAAGTGGCCGCCGGTATCAGGAAATTCCCGATAAGGGCTCAGGCATCGACTGATGCGCCCGGTAACGAGGGGTTCCGAAAACCGGCCATGAGCTTGCTTGTCCGCCCCCTCTCCGCCTCACCTGCAGCGCTCGGCGCCGTGGCGGCCGCCGCGCTGCCGCTGGTCGGTGGCAGCAGCCTGGCCGCCTGGTGCGCCGCGGTGCTGCTGGCAGGCGCCGGCGTGCTGGCCAGCCGGGCGCTGCAGCGCCGCGAGCAGGCACACCAGGCGCGGCTGCGCGAGTTCCTGCAGGACAACCAGCGCTTCGCGGCGCAGCTGGCGCCGGTGTGGAGCGGCCAGATCGAGAGCTCGCGCGCGCAGATGGACGAGGCCGTGTCGACGCTGGCGCAGCGCTTCGGCGCCATCGTGCAGCGGCTGGAGGCAGCACTGCAGGCGCAGGACACCGGCGGCCAGTCAGGCCTGGGCCACCTCTTCTCGCGTAGCGAGGCCGAACTGCAGGCAGTGGTGTCGGCCATGCAGGCGGCCCTGCAGAGCAAGGCTGCCACGGTGGCGCAGGTGCGCGAGCTCACGGCCTTCGTCGACGAGCTGCGGGCGATGGCGGCCGACGTGGCGCACATCGCCTGGCAGACCAACCTGCTCGCCATCAATGCGGCCATCGAGGCCGCGCACGCCGGCGAGCAGGGCCGCGGCTTCGCGGTGCTGGCGCAGGAGGTGCGCAAGCTCGCGGCGCAGTCGGGCGAGACCGGCCGCCACATCGCCGACAAGGTGAAGCACGTGAGCGCGGCCATCCTGGCCACCGACGCTGCCGCGACCGCGATGTCGGAGCAGGAGGAGCGCTCGCTGCACAGCGCGAGCGCGCGCATCGAAGAGGTGCTGGGCGGGCTGCGCCAGGCCACCGGCACGCTGGCCGCGTCGGCCGACGACCTGCGCGACCACAGCGTGCGCATCCGGGCGGAGGTGGCCGAGTCGCTGGTGCTGCTGCAGTTCCAGGACCGCGTGAACCAGATCATGGCCCACGTGAAGGCCAATATCGACCGCCTGCCCGAGGCGGTAGGCGAAAGCCGGCGCGGCTTCGACACCGATGGCGCCTTGCGCGCGGCCGACGCCACGCCGCTGCTCGGCGCGCTGGCCGAGAGCTACGCCACGCACGAGGAGCGCGCGGTGCACGGGGGCCGCGCGGCCAAGGCCGCCACCGACACCGAGATCACTTTCTTCTGATCCCTCAGGGAGGACCCATGGCCAAGACCATCATGATCGTCGACGACTCCGCATCGCTGCGGCAAGTGGTCGGCATTTCGCTGCGCAACGCCGGCTTCGACGTGCTGGAAGGCTGCGACGGCGAGGACGCACTGGCCAAGCTGGACGGCCGCAAGGTGCACCTGATCGTCAGCGACCTCAACATGCCGCGGCTGGACGGCATCGGCTTCGCCAAGGCGGTGAAGGAGCGCGCGCCGTACAAGTTCACACCGATCGTGATGCTCACCACCGAGACGGCCGAGGAGAAGAAGCGCGCCGGCCAGGCCGCGGGCCTGAAGGCCTGGGTGGTCAAGCCCTTTCGCCCCGAGCAGCTGGTCGGCGTGGTGCAGAAGCTGGTGATGCCGTGAGCGGCAACGTGGACACGCTGGCGCTCGACGGCGAGCTCACGGTGCAGCGCGCCGCCGAGCTGAAGCCGGTGCTGATGGCCGCGCTGGACACGGCCCCCGCGCTGCAGATCGACCTGGCCGCGGTGACGGAGATCGACAGCGCGGGCGTGCAGTTGCTGCTGCTGACGCGCCGCACCGCCGCCCGCCGCCAACGTGCACTGCAGCTCGTGGGTCACAGCGCGGCGGTGCTGCAGGCCTTTGCGCTGCTGGAGCTGCACGCGCTGTTCACCGACCCGATCGTCGTTCCGGAGCTGCCGCAATGAACCTCGACCAGGCCCTGCAGACCTACATCGCGGAAAGCCGCGAGATGCTCACCGAGATGGAGGCCGCGCTGCTGCAGCTGTCCGACGCAGGCGGGGGTGCCGACGACGAGCTGGTGAACGCGATCTTTCGCGCCGCGCACACCATCAAGGGCTCGGCGGGCCTGTTCGGGCTCGACCGCATCGTCGAATTCACGCACGTGCTGGAAAGCGTTCTCGACGAGCTGCGCGGCGGCGCGCTCGTTGCCGAACCGGCCCTGGTGAGCCTGCTGCTCGCCTGCGGCGACCACATCGCCGTGTTGCTGGCCGACGTGGAGCGCACGCGCAGCGACGTGGCCGACGAGGCGCACGCCGCCGGCGCTGCGCTGCTCGCCCGGCTCGGCACCTACCTGGCCCGGCCCGCTGCCGCACAGCCCGAGCAAGCCGGTGGCTCCACCTTGTGGCACCTGTCGCTGCGCTTCGGCGCCGACGTGCTGCGCCAGGGCATGGACCCGATCGCGTTCATCCGCTACCTCGGCACGCTGGGCACGCTGGTGCAGGTGGTCACGCTGGACCATGCGATGCCCGATGCACAAGCGATGGATCCCGAATCCTGCTATCTGGGCTTCGAGATCGCGCTGGACACGCACGCCGACAAGGCCACGATCGAGGCCGTGTTCGACTTCGTGCGCGACGACTGCACGCTGCACATCGTTCCGCCGTACAGCAAGCTCAGCGAGTACCTCGCGCTGATCGACGCCTTCCCCGGCCCGCGCGCCCGGCTGGGCGAAATGCTGCTGCGCTGCGGCGCGCTGACGCAGCATGAGCTCGATGACGCGCTGAAGCTGCAACAGGCCAGCGAGTCGCCGTCGCCGCTGGGCGAGATCCTGGTCGAGCAGGGCTGCGTCGCGCCCGTGGCGGTGCAAGCCGCGCTGGCCAAGCAGAATGTGCTGAAGGACGCGCGCAGCGAGACACAGTCGATCCGGGTGGATGCCGACAAGCTGGACCACCTGGTCAACCTGGTCGGCGAACTGGTGATCGCGGCCGCCGGTGCGCAGCTGGTGGCGCGCAGCACCCGCGTGCCCGAGCTGCTGGAAAGCCACTCGGTGCTGGCCGCGCTGGTGGAGCAGGTGCGCGACGCCTCGCTGCAGCTGCGCATGGTGAAGATCGGCGCCACCTTTGCCCGCTTCCAGCGCGTGGTGCACGACGTGTCGCGCGAGCTCGGCAAGGACATCGCGCTGCACACCAGCGGCGAGGACACCGAGCTCGACAAGACGGTGGTCGAGCGCATCACCGATCCGCTGACTCACCTGGTGCGCAATGCGATGGACCACGGCATCGAGCCGGCCGACGTGCGGCTGGCGCACGGCAAGCCGTCGCAGGGCACCGTGCGCCTGAACGCGTACCACGACTCGGGCAGCATCGTGATCGAGGTGTGCGACGACGGCGGCGGCCTGCAGCGCGAGCGCATCCTCGCCAAGGCGATGGAGCGCGGCCTCGTCGAGGCCGGCCGCACGCTCACCGATGCCGAGGTGTTCGGCCTGGTGTTCGAGCCCGGCTTCTCCACGGCCGAGAAGGTGACCAACTTGTCGGGCCGCGGCGTGGGCATGGACGTGGTCAAGCGCAACATCGCCGCGCTGCGCGGCCGCGTGGACATCGCCAGCCAGCCCGGCGAAGGCACCACCGTGACGGTGCGCCTGCCGCTCACGCTGGCCATCATCGACGGCTTCCAGGTGCGCGTGGGCGACTCGGTGTTCGTGCTGCCGCTGGAGGCGGTAGACGAATGCGTGGCCTTCCGCGACGACACCGACCGTGACTACACCGACCTGCGCGGCGAGGTGCTGCCCATCGTGCGGCTGCGCCAGATGTTCGACGTGCAGGGCCCGCGCGGCAGCCGCGACAACCTGGTGGTGGTGCGTTCCGGCAGCCTGCGCGCGGGCCTGCTCGTGGACGCGCTGCTGGGCGAGGCGCAGACCGTGATCAAGCCGCTGTCCAAGCTGTTCGCGCAGGTGCGCGGCATCAGCGGCAGCACCATCCTGGGCAATGGCGAGGTCGCACTGATCCTCGACGTGCCGGCGCTGCTGGCCTCGTGCGCGGCGCAGCACGGCGCCGCCTCGCTGCCCACCTGAATTTCTCGCTGTCATCACTCCAGGGAGCCACTCCATGCTCGGCAACATCAAGATCGGCATCCGCCTGATCGCGGCATTTCTCATCGTCGCCGCGGCCAGCGGGATCGTCGGCATCGTCGGCATCAGCAATGCCGGCAAGATCAGCGGCATGGCCGACCGCATGTACGACCACGAGCTGCTCGGGCTCTCGTACATCAAGGAGGCCAACATCGACCTCATCTACATCGGCCGAGCGCGCAGCAACGCGCTGCTCTCCACCACACAGGAGGAGCGCACGAAGTACATGGAGCAGATGAGCAAGGCGGCCGCCCACCTGAAGGACAACGTGGACAAGGCGCGGCCACTGTTCGCCTCGGAGCGCGGCATGCAATTACTGGCCCAGTTCACGCGCAACTGGGACGACTACCAGGCCGACCAGGCGACCGTGCTCAAGCTGCTCGCCGAGCGCAAGCTGCAGCAGCGCGACGAGGAGCTGGCCGGCGCGCTGGCCACGCTGCGCCAGAAGACGTCCGTGCTCGACGACACGATGACCGAGCTGAGCCGGGTGAAGGAGGCGAATGCCAAGGACGCGGCCATCGAGACCACGGCCCTGTACGAGCGCAGCCGCACGCTGATGACCGCAACCATCTGCGCGGCGCTGGCCCTGGGTGCGCTGCTCGGCTTCATCATCAGCCGCGGGGTGAGCAAGCCGCTGGCGCAGGCCGTGGACGCCGCCAATCGCATTGCCGACGGCGACCTCAGCGCGCGCATCGAGGTCAGAAGCAAGGACGAGATCGGCCAGCTGCAGCAGGCGATGCAGAACATGATCGCCAAGCTGTCGCAGGTGGTGGGGGAAGTGAACCGCGGCGCCGAGGCGCTGGCCGGTGCGTCCGAGGAGGTGAGCGCCACCGCGCAGTCGCTCAGTCAGGCCAGCAGCGAACAGGCGGCCGGTGTTGAAGAGACCAGCGCGTCGATCGAGCAGATGACGGCCTCGA
>CAMLIZ010000161.1 GCA_946480245.1 uncultured Pseudomonadota bacterium | reverse complement strand
GGCCCGACGTGGCGATCACGTTGGCCTGCATCATGCGGCTCATGCCGGCCACGCCGATGGCCGACAGCAACCCGGCGATGGTGGTGGGGATCAGGCACACCAGCAGGGAAATCAGAACCGTGACGGTGACGGGCGAGCCGGCCTTGTTCACGTCGACGCCGTACTGCGAATAGGGCAGCAGGGTGACCGTGACGCCGAGGAAGACGATGGTCAGCGCCACGAGCAGGATGGTCAGCGCGATCTCGTTGGGTGTCTTTTGGCGCTTGGCACTCTCGACCATCGCGATCATGCGGTCGACAAAGGTCTCGCCGGGGTTGACGCTCACGCGCACCACGACCCAGTCCGACAGCACCTTGGTGCCGCCGGTGACAGCGGAGAAGTCGCCGCCTGACTCGCGGATGACGGGGGCGGATTCGCCCGTGATCGCGCTTTCGTCCACGGAGGCCACGCCCTCGATCACCTCGCCGTCGGCCGGGATCACGTCACCGGCCAGCACCAGCACGACATTGCCCTTGCGCAGCGCCGTCGATTCGATGGGATGCCACTTGGCGCCGAACTTCGGCTCCTCGAGCTTCTTGGCCCAGGTCTCCTTCTTGAGAGTTCGCAGCGAGGCGGCCTGCGCCTTGCTGCGTCCCTCGGCGAGCGCCTCGGCGAAGTTGGCGAACAGCACCGTGAACCAGAGCCACAAGGCGATGCCCAGGATGAAGCCGGGGGAGGCCTCGCCCTTGCCTTTGAGCGACTGGATCCACAGCGCCGTCGTAAGGATGCTGCCGACGTAGACGACGAACATCACCGGGTTGCGCCATTGCACGCGCGGGCTGAGCTTGCGGAAGCTGTCGACGACGGCCGGCTTGACCAGCTCGGGCGCGAAGAGGGAAAAGGTCTTGCGTGTCATGTCGAGTGCCCCCGCGTCACTTGTAGAGCGTGAGCTGTTCGACCGCCGGGCCTAGCGCGAGCGCCGGCACGTAGTTCAGCAGGCCCACCAGCAGCACCGTGCCGACCAGCAGCACGACGAACATCACCCCGTGGGTGGGCATGGTTCCACCCGTGACGCTGATGCGCTTCTTGGCGGCCAGGGATCCGGCCAGTGCCAGCACCGGCACGATCACGCCGAAGCGGCCGAACCAGACCGCCAGGCTCAGCATGAAGTTGTAGAACGGCGTGTTGGCCGAGAGGCCGGCGAAGGCGCTGCCGTTGTTGTTGGCCGCGGAGGAAAACGCGTAGAGGATCTCGCTGAAGCCATGCGCGCCGGGGTTGGCTGTGCCGGCACGGCCGGCGTCCGTCATCACCGCCACGGCGGTGCCCAGCAGCACGATCAGCGGTGTCACGAGGATGGCGATGGACGTCATCTTCATCTCGTAGGCCTCGATCTTCTTGCCAAGGTACTCGGGCGTGCGGCCAATCATCAGGCCGGCAATGAAGACGGCCAGGATCGCGAACACCAGCATGCCGTACAAGCCCGAGCCGACGCCGCCGAACACGATTTCGCCGAGTTGGATGTTCACCAACGGCACCATGCCGCCCAGCGGCGTGAACGAGTCGTGCATGGAGTTCACCGCGCCGCAGGAGGCGTCGGTGGTGATGGTGGCGAACAGCGCCGACTCGGCGATGCCGAAGCGCGTCTCCTTGCCTTCCATGTTGCCGCCCGCCTGCGCCTCGCTCAGGGCCTGGTCGACGTGCAGTGCGGCGAATTGCGGGTTGCCTTGCTCCTCGAAGTGGGTCGCCGCGAAAGCGCCGACGGCAAACAGCAGGAACATCGCCGCGAAGATCGTCCAGCCCTGGCGGCGGTCGCCCACCATCTGCCCGAACATGAAGCACAGCCCGGCCGGGATCACCAAGATCGACAGCATCTGCACGAAATTGGTCAGCGGCGTCGGGTTCTCGTACGGGTGGGCGGAGTTGGCGTTGAAGAAGCCGCCGCCGTTGGTGCCCAGCATCTTGATCGCCTCCTGCGAGGCGACAGGGCCCATGGCGATGGTCTGCTTGCCGGTGCTCTTGTCCTCCATCACCGGGTTGCCCTTGGCGTCCTTCAGCGGCTGGCCGTCGGGGCCGTTCTTCGGCTCCTGGTACTTCGTCACCTCCAATGTCTTGACTTCCTGGTAGGGGTTGAAGTTCTGCACCGAGCCCTGCTGCACCAGGAACAGCGCATAGACAAACGAGATCGGCAGCAACACCCACAGCGTGATGCGGGTCAGGTCGACCCAGGCGTTTCCGATGCCCTTCGCGGTGTGCCGGGCCAGGCCGCGCACGAGCGCCACGACGACCACGATGCCAGTGGCGGCGGAGAGGAAGTTTTGGACCGTCAGACCCAGCATCTGGGTCAGGTAGCTCATGGTCGCTTCGCCGACGTAACCCTGCCAATTGGTATTGGTGACGAAGCTGAGCGCGGTGTTGAACGAGGAGTCGGGCGAGACGTTGCCCATCGCCTGCGGGTTCAGCGGCAGCCAGGCCTGCATCCGCTGCAGCCCATACACGACGAGCACGCCGATGCCGTTGAACAGCAGGATGGCCAGCGCGTACTGCAGCCATCCCATCTCGGCCTGGGGATCGATCCCGCACAGACGATACAGCCCGCGCTCGATGCGACCGGCAAACTTGAGCCGGCCCTCCATCACGATCAGGAGATATCGACCCATCGGAAGGGCTAGCCCCAGCAGCACCAGGCTGTAGGCACCGAACAGGAGCCATGCATGGGTGCTCATGAGAACTTCTCCGGTTGCAGCAGCGCAGCCACGAGGTAGATCAGCAGGCCCACCGAGACCACGGCGCCCAGCACGTACATCCAGGTCATTGCTTCGGCCCTCCAAGCTTGGAGCAGCACTTCGCCATGCCGGCCAGCAGCAGCCAGAACACGACGGCGAGCGCGAGATAAGCGACGTCCATGCGTCCTCCTTCTGATGCGGGGATCGTAGAAACGGCCGCATCAAAACGGTGAAAGGATTCCGGCCTCCGGTATCAGGGCGGCGTAAAGATCCCGCGGCCTGAAATCAGTAGGCGATCCGCGGTCCTTCCGGCGACTGGACGCGAAGCGCAACGGCCCGACGCCCTCGCCCGCAGGCATTACGATGACTTCGACAGGAACGGGAGGAACGCATGGGCACCGAAGGCAACGACGACGGCCGATCCGTCGCCATGTACTGGGATTTCGAGAACCTGCACGCTGGCCTCATGGAGGCGAAGTACGGCGAAGGCGCATACGCCAAGCAGGACAACCGCTTCAAGCCCCAGGAGCCGCTGGTCGACCTCCAGGCCCTGGTCGAACTCGGGGCCTCCTTCGGCCCCGTCGCAATCAACCGGGCCTACGGCAACTGGCAATTCTTCGGGCGCTACCGCGATGCTCTGCTGCAAAGCGCCGTCGAGCTCATCCAGCTCTTTCCGCCCGGCGCGTCAGCCAAGAATGGCGCCGACATCAAGCTCTGCCTCGACGCGACGGAGGACATCGGCCGCTTCGCGCATATCGGCACCGTCATCATCATCGGCGGCGACAGCGACTTCATGCCCGTCGCGCAGAAGATCAAGGCCGCCGGACGCCAACTGATCGGCATCGGACACCGCAGGAACACCAACAAGCACTGGGCCAAGAGCTGCCACGAGTTCCGCTACTACGACAGCCTCGTCGAAGCCATCGGCGCAGAACCAACGGCGAAGGTCAGCGATGCGAAGGACATGCCACCGTCACCCCCGGCCGATGCGGCGGCCGAAATGCTCAAACGCGCAGTTCGGTTGCTCGCCGAAACCAAGGGCGAAGCCTGGGTCAACAAGGACTCCGTCTGGCACATGATCAAGCGCCTCGACCCCACCTTCGATCCCAAGGACCACGGCCACGCCAACTTCGCCGAGATGGTCAAGGCACTCGATGCCGTGGTCGAGATCAAGAAGGGCGAGACGGACCACCTCATTCGAGTGCGGTGATAAATTGCCTCTCCTCAGTGAGTCAGTCGCCGTTGGCCACGATGCTCTTCAGGTGCTCCCGCAGTGCCCTGCGGGGCTGTGGGCGCCTCGCGACTCGCACTGGCGACAAGGTTGACATCGCTTGCGACGACGGCAGTCGTGCTGTCCAGCGTCAGATCCAGTTCAATGGTGATGCTTTCATTGACGCGACTCAAGCGCTCGCAGGCTCGGCCCGGCCATGAGCGACCAGTCGTCGGCGTCCGCTTTGAGGACAAGAAGCAGCGGCCGGGCGGCCCGCTCTCTTCAGCTCCACCGCTCCTTCACTCAAAAGTGATGGACTGAGCCTCAACACCCTCGCCGTCATCCGTCAACGTCCCGACAACCTTCACCTTGCGGCCCGCCACGAGATCCGCCAAAGTGCCTCCCTGAATTGGAACCTGAACGGAGTAATGCACGGCTGTCTCGTGCACCACGATCAGCTGGTTTGAGCTGTCCGCCAAATCGATCGTGCCGTGCAGGATACGCTCTGCGTGTCTCCCGGTGCGATCTGGAGGCCGCAGACAGCCACGCCGCCGACCTGTATGCCAATATCGAAGGTCACGACTGGGTCCAGCGGACCGAACTCCAGGGACTGGCCGGCGCTGATGGAGATGCGAGCGAGCCGGTTCAGTGGACACTCGCTACGGCGGAGTGAGCATCACGCAGAGTGCCGTCAGCGACTCGCGAATCCACATTTCAACGGGCAGCGATTCTTGCGCGATCACGTCCGGATCGAAGGCAGAGCATTCCACCGATAAGCAGATGGAATGGCGCTGGCGTGGTGAACAGAAACAGTCCGCTGACGGCCGGCACCCAGAGCACGAGCGCCAACCGCATTCGCATGGCCATGGACTTTCTGAGTCGCGCATCCGGTGCGCCGCTTTTTCGTGCCTTTTTCGTGCCGCCAAGAAAAAAGCACCTGGCGTTTCCGCCAAGTGCTTGTCTTCCTACCGAATTTGGTAGGCGCGATTGGACTCGAACCAACGACCCCCACCATGTCAAGGTGGTGCTCTAACCAGCTGAGCTACGCGCCTGCGAAGCCTCACAGTATAGCAGCTACTTGCGCCACGCCCGTCGCACACCGCTCACCTGGCCCACCTGCCCCAGCACCTGCGTCAGCCGGGCGGCGTTGCCCACCTCGACGGTGAAGGTCATCCATGCGGTGCCGCCGCGGTTGTCCTTCACGCTTTGCGTGTGCACGCCGGTGACGTTCATCTTCTCCTTGGCGAACACTTCGGAGATGTCGCGCAGCAGCCCCTGGCGGTCGCCGGCTTCCACCAGCACATCTACCGGGTACACCGCATCGCCATGCGATGGCGCACCCCATTGCACGGGGATCACCCGGTCCGGCGTGCGCTCGGCCATGTGGCGGAAGTTCACGCAGTCGGCGCGATGCACCGCCACGCCCTTGCCGCGTGTGACGAAGCCGCCGATCGGATCCGGAGGCGCGGGGCGGCAGCAGCGCGCAAGCGTGGTGAGCAGCGACTCGACACCCACCACCAGCACACCGCCGCGTGGTGTGGCCCCCTCTTCGGCACGTGCGCGCTTGAGCACCACCTCGTCGGGTGTGGGCGGCGCCTCGGGCGGACGCAGCAGCTGCTCGATGTTGCGCAGCGAGTACTCGTCCTTGCCCACCACTTCGAACAGCGCCTCGGCGCTGCGAAAGCCCAGCTGCGCGGCCAAGTCCTCCAGCTTCAGTGCGGTGCGCCCTTCGCGCTGCAGCAGCTTCTCCACCAGCTCGCGCCCGCGTGCCACCGTCTCGGCCTGGGCCAGCGCGTTGAACCACGCCCGCACCTTCGACTTGGCGCGTGAGCTGCGCAGGTAACCCAGCTCGGGGTTCAGCCAGTCGAGCGACGGGCCGCCCTCCTTGGCCGCGACGATCTCCACCGTCTGGCCGCTTTGCAGCGGTGTGTTCAGCGGCACCATCGCGCCGTCCACGCGCGCGCCGCGGCAGCGGTGCCCGAGGTCGGTATGCACGGTGTAGGCAAAGTCGACCGGCGTGGCGCCGGCGGGCAGCTCGATCACCGTGGCCTGCGGCGTGAAGACATAGATGCGGTCGTCGAAGGCCGCGCTCACGTCGCCTGAGTCGCCCGGCGCTCCGGCGAGGTCTCGCTCCCAGGCCAGCAATTGGCGCAGCACCGCCTTGCGCGCCTGCGCCACCTGCTCCTCGAACTCGCCGGCAGCGCTCACACCGCCGTAGCCTCTGGTGCCCGCCTCCTTGTAGGCCCAGTGCGCAGCGACCCCGTGCTCGGCATGCTCGTGCATCGCCCGTGTGCGAATCTGCACCTCCACCGGCCGGCCGTCGTCGTCCAGCACCACGGTGTGCAGCGACTGGTAGCCGTTGGGCTTGGGGCGGGCGATGTAGTCGTCGTATTCGCCCTGCACCGGCCGGTAGCGCTCGTGCACCCGGCTCAGCGCGGCGTAGCACTGCGGCACGTCGTCCACGATCACGCGCAGGGCGCGCACGTCGAACACGTGGGCAAAGTCCAGGCTCTTGCCCTGCATCTTCTTCCAGATGCTGTAAATGTGCTTGGGCCGGCCCTGCACCTCGGCCTTCAGCCCCACCGCCTGCAGTTCGCCCTGCACCTGCTGGCGGATCGCTTCCACGCTGGCTTCGCGCTCGGTACGCTTCTCGTCGAGAAGGCGCGCGACGCGGCGATACGCCTGCGGTTCGAGGAAGCGGAAGGACAGATCCTCGAGCTCCCACTTGACCTGCCAGATGCCGAGGCGGTTGGCCAGCGGCGCGAACACCTGCTGGGATTCGAGCGCCAGCGCCGCGGGGCATGGTTGCTTGCATGCGGCGTAGTGGCGCAGCGTCTGCAGCCTCGAGGCCAGGCGCAGCAGCACCACGCGCAGGTCACGCGAGAACGCCAGCAGCATCTTGCGCACGCGTTCGGTCTGTTCGGCCCGGCGCTCCTGCGCCACCGGCGCCTCGCGCGCGGCGCGCTGGATCTGCACCAGCTTGTGCGTGTGCGTCACCAGGCTCGCATACGACTCGCCGAACGCCTGCGCCACCACCTCCTCAGGCCGCTGCAGGAAGCCGGCCGCATACACGAGGTAGGCCGCCGCGCGCATGGAGGGCGCAGCGCCGATGCGCTCGAGGATGTCGGCCACGCCATCGGCATGTGCGAGCGCGTCTTCGCCGGTGTCCAGCACCCGGCCGGCCAGCAGCGGCTCGGCGAACGCGCGCGCCCGCCGCAAGGCGCCCTGCTCCGGGTCGGCGGCCTGCGGCGTGGGAACGTCGGCCAGCGCAACGATGGCCGCTGGTTGCGGCCGCTCCTGCACCCCGGTCTTCATGGCGACAGCAGGAAGTCGCGCACCACCGCCACCTGGTCGGGCTGCACAAGCGTGGGCGCATGGCCTATGGCGTCGAATTCGACCAGCTGCGCACGCGGGCCGCGCTGCGTCATGGCCACCGCAGTGTCGCGCGACAGCAGATCCGATTGGGCACCACGCAGCAGCAGCGTCTCGCAGCGCAGGTGGTCGTAGGCCTGCCACAGCTGCGCCTCGCCCGCCTTGGCCAACTCGGGCGTGATGGCGCGAAACGGCAGCGCGATCGCGGGGTCGTAGTGCGGCTTGAAGCCACCGTCGTCGGCCTTCAGTTGGGGCCGCGTGAGCGCCATCCACTGCTCGCGCGTGTGCGGCCCGAAGCTTTGCGAGATGCTCCAGAGGTATTCGGCGGCCGCCTCTTCGCTCGGCCACTGCACCGGCTGTCCCAGGTACTGTCCGATGCGCTGCAGGGCCTCGTACTGGATGGTCGGCCCCACGTCGTTGAGCACGAGGCGCCGCACCGGTGCGCCGGGCAGCGACGCCAGCCCCAGACCGATCAGCCCGCCCATCGAGGTGCCCACCCAGTCGATCTGCGCCGCGTCCAGCCGCGCCAGCAGCGTGACCATGTCCGCCACGTAGGCCGGCACTGCATAGCCGGACGGGTCGGCCAGCCAGTCGGAGCGGCCGCGGCCCACCACGTCGGGGCACACCACGCGGTACTCGCCGAGCATCGCCTGCGCCAGCGTGTCGAAGTCGCGGCCCTGGCGCGACAGCCCGTGCACGCACAACAGCACGCGCGGGTTGCTGCGCTCGCCCCATTCCCAGTACGCCATGCGATGCAGGCCCTGCTTGTCCAGGCACTGCACGTGGTTGAGGCGCGGTTCGGTCATGGTGAGGTCAGGCGACAGGGGAATAATCGATCAATGCTAGCAACCCCACGGGAGAGAACCGTCATGCTCAAAGGAAAAACCGCGCTCGTCACCGGCTCCACCAGCGGCATCGGACTTGGCATTGCGCTGTGCCTGGCGCGCCAGGGCGCCAACATCGTGCTCAACGGCTTCGGCGACCACGACCAGCCGCGGCGGCAAATCGAGGCGCTGGGCGTACGCGCGGGCTTCCACGGGGCCGACATGAGCAAGCCGGCGGAGATCGAGGCCATGATCAAGATGGCCGACGCCGAGTTCGGCGGCGTCGACGTGCTGGTCAACAACGCCGGCATCCAGCACGTGGCCAACGTGGAGGATTTCCCGCCCGAGAAGTGGGACGCGATCATCGCGATCAACCTCTCCTCCGCCTTCCACACGACGCGGCTGGCGCTGCCCGGCATGAAGGCCAAGGGCTGGGGTCGCATCCTGAATGTGGCGTCCACGCACGGCCTGGTGGCCTCGGCCCAGAAGAGCGCCTACGTGGCCTCCAAGCACGGCATCGTCGGCTTCACCAAGGCCGTGGCACTGGAGACCGCGACCACTGGGGTCACGGTGAACGCCATCTGCCCGGGCTGGGTGCTGACGCCGCTGGTGCAGAAGCAGGTGGACGCGCGTGCCGCGCAGGAGGGCGTGGACGACGCGGAAGCCAAGCGGCGGCTGCTGGCCGAGAAGCAGCCGTCGCTGCAGTTCACCACGCCCGAGCAACTGGGCGAGCTGGCGGTGTTCCTGTGCTCGGATGCCGCCGCCAACGTGCGCGGCGTGGCCTGGAACGTGGACGGCGGCTGGGTGGCCCAATAACGGGCCCGCCGTCACTGCATCTGCACGCTGCCGCTGACCGTGGCGCTGACGATGCCGCGCCCGGGTTCCACCGGCAAAGCCTGGTCGGTGGCCATCTCCGCCTTGGCCCGCATCAGCATCGGCACCGGGCCGCCTGGCGAGCTGTCGTTGGTGGCAACGTTGACCTCGCGGATCGTCACCGCGCCATAGCCGAACTGCTTGGCCATCTCGGCCGCCTTGGCACGGTAGCGTGCGATCGCCTGGGCCGTGACTTCGCCCTCCACTTTCGCGCGCGCCTCGCGCGACAGCGAATAGCTCACGCGCGTGATGGCCACGGTGGACAGGCGGCCGGTGAGTTGGGCGATCGCAGGCATGTCGCGCCCTTCGATCAGCAGTTCTGCACTGCCCTGCCAGCCATCGATCCGGCCCTTGCCGTTGTAGCGCGGGTAGAGCGAGAAGTTGCCGGTGTGCACCTCCAGCTGCCCCGGCCGCGCGGCCTTGCGCGCCTCCGCCAGGGCGGCGTCGATCGCCTGCTTCAACCCCGCCTGCACGCCCGCGGCATCCGGCCCGTCGCGGGTTGCGCCGAGCGCCACGCTGAGCAAATCCTTCGTCACCTCCACCTCGGCACTCGCGCTCAGGTTGAGCAGGCCCTGTGGCGCGGGTTCTGCCCGTGCTGGCGTGGCCACCGCCAAGGCCACCAGGGCGCAGCCAAGGCCGCACGGCCAGAGGCGGGAACGGAAGCGTCGTTGCATGTCTTTCCTTTCGAAGTGGCGGTTTGAAGGGGCGGACGCGCGTTGCGCCCGGTGGGCGTGGGTCGGCATGCCGTCGAACCAGGACACGGGTGGCTGGCCCTGCCGCAAGATTTGTAACAGAGGGTCAGGTGCGCCGAATCCGACGTGAAAAACTGCGCACAATGCCGCTGTTACAAATTTGGAGGCTGTATGACTGCTCCCACCAACGCCCGCGCGGACCGCATTGTGGTCGTCGACGACGATGCCCGCATCCGCGACCTGCTGCGTCGCTACCTGACGCAGGAGGGCTTCGAGGTGCTTCTGGCCGAAGATGCCAAGGCCTTGAACCGCGTACTCACACGCGAGACGGTGGACCTGATCGTGCTCGACCTGATGCTGCCGGGCGAGGACGGCCTGTCGATCTGCCGCCGCCTGCGCGCAGCCAACGACGTCACCCCGATCATCATGCTCACCGCCAAGGTCGAGGATGTGGACCGCATCGTCGGCCTTGAGGTGGGCGCCGACGACTACCTGCCCAAGCCGTTCAATCCACGCGAGCTGCTGGCCCGCATCCATGCCGTGCTGCGTCGCCGCCCCGCGATGGAAGCACCGGGAGCGCCCGCAAAGGAGCCGCAGACCGTCACCTTCGGCCCCTTCGAGTTCGACCTGTCGCTGCGTCGCCTCATGAAGAACGGCGAGCCCGTGGCCTTGACCACCGGCGAGTTCTCGATGCTGAAGGCGCTGGTGCGCCATCCGCGCCAGCCACTGTCGCGCGACAAGCTGGCGCAGCTGGCGCGAGGCCGCGAGTTCGAGCCCTTCGATCGAAGCCTCGACGTGCAGATCTCGCGCCTGCGCAAGATGATCGAGCCCGACCCGGCGCAGCCGCGCTATATCCAGACCGTGTGGGGCGTGGGATATGTCTTCGTTCCGGATG
>CAMLIZ010000160.1 GCA_946480245.1 uncultured Pseudomonadota bacterium | reverse complement strand
AGGCCAGCCTCGCGCCGGGCATGAAGGTGCGCATGGGCACCAAGCCGGCGCCGCATGCGGGCATGGGCGTGGCGCAGTACACCTGGGCCACATCGCCGCTGCGCCGGTATGTGGATCTCGTGAACCAGTGGCAGATCATCGCCTGCGCGCGCCACGGCCGCACCGCCGCGCTGGCCGCGCCGTTCAAGCCGAAGGATGCTGCGCTGTTCTCGGTGATCTCGAGCTTCGATGCGGGCTATGGCGCATACAACGAGTTCCAGTCCGGCCTGGAGCGCTACTGGACGCTGCGTTACCTGCAGCAACAGGACATCACCGAGCTCGATGCCGCCGTGATGAAGGACGGCCTGGTGCGCGCCGAGAGCTTGCCACTGGTGTTTCGTGCACTCGGCACCGAGAGCCTGCCGCGCGGCGAACGCGTGCGCGTGCGCATCACCGGCCTGGACCTGCTGACCCTCGACGTGCACGCCAGCCTGCTGGTGCGGCTGGGTGACACCGAAGCGGCAGCGCCCGAAGCCGAGGCGGACGACGAGGAAGCGCCGGCCCCGGGCCCGCTGGCGTTGGCCATCGACGTGGCCGATGCCGCGGCCGACGAGCCGTCCGCGCCCGCGCCCTGACCCGATCAAGATGCTGCGCCGCCTCTCGACCCTGCAGATCGCGCTGCTGATCTCGGTGGCCGTGCACGCCGCGCTGCTGGCGCTGCGCTTTGCCGACCCGCGCGGCTTCGACCGGCTGTTCGAGGACACGCCGCTCGAGGTGGTGCTGGTCAACGCACGCTCACATGAGGCACCCACCAAGGCACAGGCCGTCGCGCAGGCCCATCTGGCGGGCGGTGGCGAGGCCGCCGCCGGCCGCGCCACCTCGCCATTGCCTGCCTCCGCGTTGGTGGAAATGGGCGAGAGCAGCGAGGAGGCGCATCGCCAGATCGACGAGTTGCAGGAGCAGCAGCAGCAGTTGCTGGCGCAAGTGAAGCAGGAGATCGCGAAGCTGCCGCCGCCCGACCCTCACCGCGACAGCGGTGACCCCAAGCAGCACGACAACGAAGAGAAGCGGCGCCGGCTGATGAAGTTGCTCGCCGAGATCGAAAAGCGCATCAACGAGCAGAATGCGCGGCCGAAGAAGCGCTACATCAGCCCGGCCACGCGCGAGGAGGTGTACGCGATGTACTACGACCACCTGCGCCGCCGCATCGAGGAGCGCGGCACGCGCGACTTCCCGGTGGCAGGGGGTCGAAAGCTGTATGGCGAGCTGACGATGAACATCACCGTGGATGCGCAAGGGCAGGTGGTCGACGCACAGGTGGTGCGGCCCTCCAAGTCGCGGCTGCTCGACAAGCGGGCGGTGGCCATCGTTCATGCCGCGGCGCCGTTCGGTGCGTTCAACACGTCGATGCGCAAGCAGGCCGACCAGATCGTGGTCACCTCCCGGTTCCGATTCACGCGTGAGGAAGGCCTGGAAACGACGCTCAGCGCGCCCAATCCATGAGCACCCGCACCATGCCAGCCGACCGCTATGCCGTGTTGGGCAACCCGGTGGCGCACAGCCAGTCGCCGTTCATCCATGCGGCCTTCGCGCAGGCCACCGGCGAGGCCGTGGCCTACGAGCGCGTGCTGTGCCCGCTCGACGGCTTCGAAGCTGAGGTGCGCGCCTTCGCTGCATCCGGGGCGAAGGGCTGCAACATCACCGTGCCGTTCAAGTTCGATGCGATGCGCCTTGCGGCGCGCAGCAGCGAACGGGCGCAGCGCGCCCAAGCAGCCAACCTGCTGCGCTTCGACGCCGACGGCTGGTTTGCGGACAACACGGACGGCATCGGCCTCGTGCGCGACATCGAGTGCAACGCCCAGGTGCCGATCGCCGGCCGGCGCGTGCTGCTGGTGGGTGCCGGCGGTGCGGCGGCCGGGGTGCTGGGGCCGCTGATCGAGGCCGGCGCCGCCGAAGTGACGGTGGTCAACCGCACGCCCGAGAAGGCGATGGGGCTGGTGGAGCGCCATGCCGGGCTGGCGCGGCAGCACGCAGTCGTATTGCGTGCCGGATCGCTCGCCGATGCAGGCCGCGCCCATGCGATCGTGCTGAACAGCAGCGCCAGCAGTCTGCAGGGTGACGCACCGCCCGTGGCGCCTGAGGTGCTGGCGCCCGGCGCGCTGGCGGTGGACCTGATGTACGGCCCGGCGGCTGCCGGCTTCGTCGCCTGGGCCGAGGCGCACGGCGCCACCGGGCGCGACGGGCTCGGCATGCTGGTGGAACAGGCAGCCGAGGCATTCTTCGTCTGGCGCGGTGTGCGGCCGAATACCGCGCCGGTGCTGGCCGCGCTGCGCGAACGCCTGGCGGCAAAGGGATGAAGCGGCTCACCGCGCACGCGCTGCGGCTGCTCGCGCTGGTGCTGGTGTGCGGCCTGGCGCTGCAGCTGTACTTCCTGGCTCGCGTGGCGCTGATGACCGTGGTCGACCCGCAATCCACCAGCTTCCAGCGCAGCGAGGCCTGGCGCCTGCTCGTCGAGCAGCACCGCATCCTGTGGAGCCAGCAGTGGGCCGACTACAGGGCCATCTCGCCTCAGCTCAAGCGCGCGGTGATCGCCAGCGAGGACGCCAACTTCGCCGAGCACAGCGGCATCGAATGGGATGCGATCGAGAAGGCCTGGGAAAAGAACCAGCGCGCCGAGGCACAGGCCGAACGGCAGAGCGAGCGCCTGGCCCGCCAGCATCGCGGCGCCGCCCTGTCGAGGCCCGCGCCCAAGCCGCCGCGCATCGTCGGCGGCTCCACCATCACTCAGCAGTTGGCGAAGAACCTGTTCCTCGGCGGCGAGCGCAGCCTGGTGCGCAAGGGTCAGGAGGTGGTCATCACCTACATGCTTGAAGCCACGCTGTCCAAACAGCGCATCCTCGAGATCTATCTGAACAACGTGGAGTGGGGTGAAGGCGTGTTCGGTGCGCAGGCCGCCTCGCACCACTACTTCCATGTGGACGCGGCCCAGCTGGGCGCCATGCAGGCCGCGCGGCTGGCGGTGATGCTGCCCGCGCCGAAGCGCTTCGAAAAGCGGCCCGGCTCAGCGTATGTCGTCGGGCGTGCCGCCACGGTGGCCGCGCGCATGCCGGCCGTCGAACTGCCCTGAGCCACTCGCCCGCAGAGGCAACGCGAGCGGGTCGGGAAGGCCCGGCTCCCTAGAATCAGGCGCATGTCCCCCACCCTCACCCAGGAACTGGCCAGCGCGGCGGCGCGGCTGGTGGTCGAAGAAGGCATGGAGTACGGCCCCGCCAAGCGCAAGGCCGCACGCGTGCTGGGCCGCCGCAGCGTACGGCCCGCCGAGTTGCCGAGCAACGATGCGGTGGAGGACGAGGTGCGCTCCTACCTGTCGGTGTTCTGCGCCGACACGCAACCGGCGGAGCTGGCTGCGTTGCGTCGGTTGGCGCTGAACTGGATGCACCGGCTCGCCGAGTTCCGGCCGCACCTCACCGGCGCCGTCTGGCGCGGCACCGCCACTCGCCTGTCGGCGGTCCACCTCGACTTGTACTGCGACGACGCGAAGGCGGCGGAGATCGGCCTGCTGAACCTCGGCATCCCCTTCGATGTGGACAGCCGCACCGTGGCCGGCGCCGAACCCCGGGAGGTGCTGGTGCTGAGCGCGCCCAGCCCCGATCTCGGCGAGGAGGTCACGCTGTTCCTGCATGTGCGCGACCACGACGACCTGCGCGGCGCGCTCAAGCCGGATGCCGGCGGCCGCACGCTGCGAGGCGACGCCGCGGGGTTGGCGCGGCTGCTGCAGGACGACGCCACATGAACCGCTCGCGCCGTCAATGGATCGCCGCGACCGGGGTGGCCGCCGTCGCAGCCGCGGGAGGCGCGTTCTGGGGCTGGTCGCGACAGCGCCCTGCAGCGCCCGCGCCGGAGGCAGCGCCCGACTTGTGGAGCAGCAGCTTCCCCGGCCCCGAGGGCAAGCCGCCCCTCACCATGGCGGCGTTGCGCGGCAAGCCGCTGGTGCTCAACTTCTGGGCCACCTGGTGCGCGCCGTGCGTCAAGGAGATGCCGCAGTTCGAGCGTTTCCACCGCGAATACGCGACGCGCGGCTGGCAAGTGGCGGGCTTGGCGATCGACAACGCCGCGGCCGTCGCGCAGTTCCTGCAGCGCACACCGGTCAGCTACCCGATCGGCGTCGCCGGCATGGACGGCGCCGAGCTGATGCTCGCGCTCGGGAACACCCACGGGGCGCTGCCGTTCACGCTGGTGTTCGACGCGCAAGGGCGGGTGACGCAGCAACGTTTGGGCGAAACCGCGTTCGATGAGCTGGTGCGCTGGGCGACATAGAACACGAATTAAATTCGTGTCAAGTTGCTGGCAACCGCGGGCAAAAGGCGTAAAGTCCGGGCCTTCTTACATCTTGGAGTCGGGCCGTCGCGGCCCATCCGCGAAGCGCTGATGTCGATCCTGGTGCTGCACGGTCCGAACCTCAACTTGCTAGGCACGCGCGAGCCGGGTGTCTACGGCTCCGTTACGCTGGCCGAGATCGACGCAGAACTCACCAAGATCGCGACAGAAGCAGGGCAAGCCCTGGAGAGCTTTCAAAGCAATCATGAAGGCGCCTTGATCGACCGGGTGCATGCGGCCCGCAGCGACGGCACCGGCGCCATCATCATCAATCCGGCCGGCCTGACGCACACGAGCGTCGCGTTGCGAGACGCCATGGCGGCGGTGGCGCTGCCTTTCGTCGAAGTGCACTTGTCGAACATCCATCGGCGAGAGCCCTTCCGACACCACTCCTACTTTTCCGACCTCGCCGAAGGCGTGGTCTGCGGGCTCGGCGCCGCCGGTTACCGGCTGGCGCTGCAGTACCTGCTGGCGCGCCCCCGCAGCGCCTGACTTCCCCCGGCCACCGCCCGCGCGCCGGCAGCGCGCGGCGGCGCCACAACGACCACGCTGGAGAATCTTTCGCATGGACCTGCGCAAGCTGAAGACCCTGATCGACCTCGTGTCGGAGTCCAACATATCCGAGCTCGAGATCACCGAAGCCGACGGCAAGGTGCGCATCGTGAAGGCCGATCTCCGCCCGCCCCAACAGATGGTGATGCAGGCGGCCCCGCAGACGCTGGTGGCCGCCGCGGCACCGGCTGCCCCGCTCGCCTCGGCGCCGGAAGCACCACCGGCAGAGACGGGCCATGTGGTGAAGTCGCCCATGGTGGGAACCTTCTACCGGTCGTCGAGCCCCGGCGCCAAGCCGTTTGCCGAGATCGGCACGCAGGTGAAGGAAGGCGAGCCGATCTGCATCATCGAGGCGATGAAGATCATGAACGAGATCGAGGCCGACAAGGCCGGCACCGTCACCAAGATCCTCTGCGAGAACGGCCAGGCGGTCGAGTTCGGTCAGCCGCTGTTCGTGATCGAGTAAGGCGGGCGATGTTTAAGAAGATCCTGATCGCCAATCGAGGCGAGATCGCGCTGCGAATCCAGCGCGCCTGCCGCGAGATGGGCGTGAAGTCGGTCGTCGTCTATTCGGAGGCCGACCGCGACGCCAAGTACGTCAAGCTGGCCGACGAGGCGGTGTGCATCGGGCCGGCCGCGTCCGCGCAGAGCTACCTCAACATGCCCGCGATCATCTCCACCGCGGAGGTCAGCGACGCCGAGGCCATCCACCCGGGCTACGGCTTTCTGAGTGAGAACGCCGACTTCGCCGAGCGCGTGGAGAAGAGCGGCTTCGTCTTCATCGGCCCCACGCCGGAAGCGATCCGCACGATGGGCGACAAGGTGTCGGCCAAGCAGTCGATGATCAAGGCCGGCGTGCCGTGCGTGCCGGGCTCTGAGGGTGCACTGCCCGAGGACCCGAAGGAGATCATCCGCATCGCGCGCACGGTGGGCTACCCGGTGATCATCAAGGCAGCCGGCGGCGGTGGCGGCCGCGGCATGCGGGTCGTGCACACCGAGGCCGCCCTGATCCACGCGGTGCAGACCACGCGCGCCGAGGCGGGAGCCGCCTTCGGCAATCCGCAGGTCTACATGGAGAAGTTCCTTGAGAACCCCCGGCACATCGAGATCCAGGTCCTCGCCGACGAGCACAAGAACGCCGTGTGGCTGGGCGAGCGCGACTGCTCGATGCAGCGTCGCCACCAGAAGATCATCGAGGAAGCGCCGGCGCCCGGCATTCCGCGGCGTGTGATCGAGCGCATCGGCGAGCGCTGCGCCGCAGCCTGCAAGCGCCTGGGCTACCGGGGCGCCGGCACCTTCGAGTTCCTGTACGAGGACGGCGAGTTCTACTTCATCGAGATGAACACCCGCGTGCAGGTGGAACATCCGGTGACCGAGTTGGTGACCGGCATCGACATCGTGCAGATGCAGATCCGCATTGCCGCCGGCGAAAAGCTGCCGTTCACGCAAAAGAACATCCAGATGCGTGGCCACGCGCTCGAGTGCCGGGTGAATGCCGAGGATCCGTACAAGTTCACCCCATCGCCCGGCCGCATCACCATGTGGCACCCGCCCGGCGGCCCCGGCGTGCGCGTCGACTCGCATGCCTACACCAACTACTTCGTGCCGCCCAACTACGACTCGATGATCGGCAAGATCATCGTGCACGGCGACACCCGCGAGCAGGCGCTGGCGCGCATGCGCACGGCGTTGTCCGAGACGGTGGTCGAGGGCATCCAGACCAACATCCCGCTGCATCGCGAGCTGATGGTCGACCCGAAGTTCGCCGAGGGCGGCACCAGCATCCACTACCTCGAAGGCTGGCTCGGCCAGCACAACCGGTAGCACGGCGATGTTCGAGCTCGTCCTGTTCGCGCCCGAGGCCCTGGTGGAGCCGGTGTCCGAGGCGCTGATGAACGAACTGGACGCGGTCTCGGTGTCGGTGGAGGACGCCGACGCCGACACCGAGGCCGAGCACGCGCTGTTCGGCGAGCCGGGCATGCCGCCGCCGCGTCCGGCCTGGGCGCACTCCACGCTGAAGGCGCTGTTCGCCGGTGAAGCGCAGGCCACCGACGCGGCCACGCTGCTGCTGGCGCAGGAGTGGGCTGCGGGTGT
Organism: uncultured Pseudomonadota bacterium; assembly: GCA_946480245.1. The sequence goes on along the minus strand of CAMLIZ010000160.1, from coordinate 3,623 downwards.
GCAACTGCGTTCGCTGCAACCGTTGCCCGACCAGGACTGGGTGCGCCTGACACAGTCGCAGTTCGACCCGGTACCGGTCACAGAACAGTTCTGGATCGTGCCCAGCTGGCATCAGCCGCCGGCTGCCGCGCGGCAGGTGATTCGGCTCGATCCTGGCCTGGCCTTCGGCACCGGCACACATCCCACCACGCGCATGTGCCTGCGGTGGATTGCGCGCCAAGCGCCGGCCTGCGCGAGCGCCTGGCAGCGCGTGCTGGACTACGGCTGCGGCTCGGGCATCCTCGCCATCGGTGCCGCACTGCACGGTGCGCGGCAGATCGAGGCAGTCGACATCGATCCCGCCGCCATCACCGCCACGCTCGCCAATGCACAGGCCAACGCAGTGGCGCTTGCGGCGGGCGGCCCGGATCTCGCCCGCGGCACCTACCCGCTGGTGCTGGCCAACATCCTCGCCACACCGCTGAAGCTGCTGGCGCCGCTGCTGTGCAGCTTCCTCGCGCCCGGTGGGCAGCTCGTTCTGGCCGGCATCCTGGAACGACAGGCCGACGAGCTGAAGAGCGCGTACGCGCCGTGGGTCGCGCTCGAGGTCAGCGACCAGGAAGATGGCTGGATCCTGATGACCGCCACCGCGGCTCCTGCATGACGCGATGAGCCTCGCCACCCGTTGCACCGCCTGCGGCACGATCTTCCGGGTCGTGCAGGACCAGCTCAAGGTCTCCGAAGGCTGGGTGCGTTGCGGGCGCTGTCAGCAGGTGTTCAACGCGCTGCAGAACCTGTTCGACCTGGAGCGCGAAGCGCCGCCGCCCTGGCCGCCGCAAGCTTCGGAAGCGCCCAAGACCTGGGACGCCACGCTGCCGGTGCCACCCGGTTCCACACCAGCACCGCGCCCCGCGCCGGCACCCGAGCCCGAACGCGCGGTAGCGGGGGACGAGGGCATCGACAGCGACCCTTCGGCGCTGTCCACTCAGCCGCTGCTGCGCACCGCCTCGCTCGACACCACGGCCCCGGACGAGCCGACCGCCGAGGACACGGGGTTCGAAGATGCCCGCTTCAACGAAGACCTGCTCGACGAGGAAGAGGAAGACCTGGAAGTGTTCGGCGCGTCGCAGCTCGAGCCGATGCCGTCCGCCTTCGAGCCGCCGCACACTTCCGCCACGGACCTGCCGCCGCCGCGCTTCATTCGCGAGGCAGAGCAGGCGGCCCGCTGGAACCGGCCCGCGGTGCGCGTCACGCTGGCGCTGCTGCTCGTGCTGTCCACGCTCGGGCTGCTGGGTCAGGTGGGTGTCCACTGGCGCGCTGAGTTCGCTGCACGCTGGCCCGAGTCGCGCGTGGTGCTGGACCCACTCTGCGCTGCGCTCGATTGCCGCATCCTGCCGCCACGCCGGCTCGAACGCTTGTCGGTGGACGCCAGCGGGCTGACGCAGCTCGCCGTGCCAGGCCAGTACAAGCTATCGGTGGTGTTGCGCAACCACGGCCAGACGACCGTGCTGCTACCGGCCGTGGAACTCACGCTCACGAATGCGCTGGGCAGCGTGGTGGCGCGCAAGGTGCTGACCGCCAGCGAACTTGGCGCGCACCAGGACAGCATCGGCGCCGGTGCCGAGCTGTCGTTGCAGGCGTTGCTCGGCGTGGGCGACGCGGCCATCGCAGGCTATACCGTCGACTTGTTCTATCCCTGACCTTTCTCAACCCTTTGCCTGGGAGACGCCATGCCGGCGCTGATCTGCGGTTCGCTCGCCTTCGACACCATCACCACCTTCCCCGGCCGCTTCGCGCAGCAGATCCTGCCCGACCAGGTGCATATCCTGAACGTGTCGTTCCTGGTGCCCACGCTACGCCGCGAGTTCGGCGGCACGGCGGGCAACATCGCCTACACGCTGCACCAGCTCGGAGGCCAGGCGGTGGTGCTGGGCACGCTGGGCAACGACGGGCAGAGCTATCTCGACCGGCTGAACGGCTGGGGGCTGGACACCTCGCACGTGCGCATCGAGGCTGACAGCTACACCGCACAAGCGATCATCATCACAGACACCGACAACAACCAGATCACCGCCTTCCACCCGGGCGCCATGTCGTTCGCCCACCGCGCCGCGGTGCCGCGGCGCAGCGACATTGCCTTGGCGATCATTGCGCCCGACGGCCGAGACGCGATGCTGCAGCACGCCGAGCAATTGGCCGAGGCACGCATCCCCTTCGTGTTCGACCCGGGCCAGGGCCTGCCGATGTTCGACGGTGCCGACCTGCGCCGCTTCGTCGAGCAGGCTAGCTGGGTAGCGGTGAACGACTACGAGGGCCGCATGCTCTGCGACCGCACCGGCTTGAGCCTGGCCGAGTTGTCCCGCGTGGGCCAGGTGCAGGGCATCGTCGTCACGCTGGCCGCAGAGGGATGCGAGCTGTGGGTGCGCGGCGAGCGCAGCATGGTGCCCGGCGTGGCGGCCAGCGCGGTGGTGGATCCCACCGGCTGCGGCGACGCCTTCCGTGCCGGGCTGCTGTACGGTCTCGAGCGTGGCTGGCCGCTGACGCAGTGCGCGGCCTTGGGCAATCGGCTCGGCGCCTTGAAGATCGCAAGTGCTGGCCCCCAGAACCACCAGGTCGATCGCTCGGCGCTCGGGCTCTGAAGTCGGCCTCAAGTTCGAGGCGGGCTCGCCGATAAACGCTGCACCATGATGGACTCGTCGCTGCTCTGGCCCGCGGCCGCCGCCCTCGCCGGCGCGGCACTGGCCACGCTGGTGTGCCGCTGGCGCGCGAGAAGCGCCATGGCCGCGCTGGTCGGCAAGCTGCAGCGCAGCGAGCAGGCACGTCAAGCCGACCATGTGCGGGCGCTGCAGACGCGCCAGCAGGTCAACAAGCTGACGCAGATGGTGGCCGATCTGCAGAAGCGCCAGCGCGTTGCCATGGAGCAGCAGCAGGTGCGTGCGCAGCTCGACGTGCTGGTGCCGTCGCCGCCCGTCGGCGACGCACCGCAGCGCCCGGCGCACGGCTTCGCCGACACACTGCCACTCTAGCCCGGCTCAGGCTGCATCCAGCCCCAACCCGTCCAGCCACTTCGAGAGTTGCGCCGCGCTGACCGGCAGCAGCAGCCGCTTGCGCCGCGCCGACGCGCCCTGCGCCAGCACGAGCTCGCGCCGCGGCACGCCGAGCTGATGTGCAAGCCATGCGATCAGGGCCTCGTTCGCGCGCCCATCCAGCGCCGGTGCCGCCAGGCGCATGCGCAGGCAGCCATCGTGCAAACCCACCGCCTCCGTGCGGCGCGCATTGGGAATCACCGCAACGAGCAATGCCGAGCGGTCATCCCCAAGCGCTTGGATACAGGGCCAGTTCATGCAAGAAAAAACCCGGCCGAAGCCGGGTTGTGTGCCGTTGAGCGGCCGAACCTCAGGGCTTGTTGCCCGTCGGGAACGGCCACGCTGCAGCAGGGCTGAGCGAGGTCTTCGCTGCAGGAGCCGGCGCAGAAGCCGCAGGCGCAGGGGCAGGGGCCGCAGGGGCAGTCGGAGCCGCAGGGGCCTTCTTGGCGGCGGCCTTCTTGGCCGGACGCTTCGCAGCGGCCTTCTTCGCAGCAGGCTTCTTCGCAGCAGCCTTCTTCGCAGCAGGCTTCTTTGCAGCAGCCTTCTTCGCAGCAGGCT
>CAMLIZ010000159.1 GCA_946480245.1 uncultured Pseudomonadota bacterium | reverse complement strand
TGGAGTTCCGCGACTGCGTGATCAACCTGCTCGACACGCCCGGCCACCAGGACTTTTCCGAAGACACCTACCGCGTGCTCACCGCCGTGGACGCGGCGCTGATGGTGATCGACGCGGCCAACGGTGTGGAGCCGCAGACACGGCGGCTGCTGCAGGTGTGCCGTGCGCGCAATACGCCGATCCTCACCTTCGTGAACAAGATGGACCGCGAGGTGCAGGAGCCGCTGTCGCTGTTGGACGAGATCGAGCGCGAGCTGGGCATGAGCGTGGTGCCGTTCACCTGGCCGGTCGGCATGGGCAAGGTGTTCCACGGCGTGCTCGACCTGCGCGAAGAACGCATGCGCGTGTTCAGCCCCGGCGAGGACCGCGCGCACGATGCCGACGAGATGCTGCAGGGGCTGGACAACCCGCTGTATGCCCAGCGCTTCGGCGCCCAGTACGAGCAGGCGCGCAACGAGATCGAGCTGGTGCAGGAGGCATCACCCGCATTCGACGAGGCCGAGTTCCTGGCCGGCCGCCAGACGCCGATGTTCTTCGGCTCGGCGATCAACAACTTCGGCGTGCGCGAGGTGCTGGACGCGCTGGTCGACCTGGCGCCCGCGCCCGGCGTGCGGCCCGCGATCCAGCGCGAGGTTAAGCCCGAGGAAGAGAAGTTCAGCGGCGTGGTGTTCAAGATCCAGGCCAACATGGACCCGGCGCATCGCGACCGCATTGCCTTCGTGCGCGTGGCCTCGGGCCACTTCGAGCGCGGCATGCGCCTGAAGGTGGTGCGCTCGGGCAAGGAGCTGCGGCCCAACACGGTGGTCAGCTTCCTGAGCCAGCGCCGTGAGCTGCTCGACGAGGCCTTTGCCGGCGACATCATCGGCATCCCGAACCACGGCGTGCTGCAGCTGGGCGACACGCTCACCGAAGGTGAAAGCCTGCAGTTCACCGGGCTGCCGTTCTTCGCACCCGAGATGTTCCGCAGCGTCGAGGTGGCTGACCCGTTGAAGACCAAGCAGCTGCGCGCCGGCCTCACCCAGCTGGGCGAGGAGGGCGCGATCCAGGTGTTCCGCCCGGTGCTGGGCTCGGTGCTGCTGCTGGGCGCCGTCGGCCAGCTGCAGTTCGAAGTGGTGGCGCACCGGCTGGAGCACGAGTACGGCGTGAAGGCGCGCATCCTGCCCAGCCGCTTCCAGATTGCGCGCTGGGTCACCTGCCCCGAGGAGGACGGGGGCGCGAAGGAGCTGCAGCGCTTCATCGACGCCAACGCGCACCGCGTGGCACACGACGCCGTCGACGCACCGACCTTGCTCGTGGAATACGCACCGGAGCTGCGCGCGGTGGAAAGCAACTGGCCGAACATCAGGTTCCACTCGCTGCGCGAGCATGCGGGGCTGGTGTTTCAGCAGCGCATGTAGCGCATTCCGTCGTGCACGCCGTAACGCCTCGCTCACGCCTCGCGCTGTACCTCGACCTGATCCGCTGGGACCGTCCGGCCGGCTGGTTGCTGCTGCTGTGGCCCACGCTCGCGGCGCTGTGGATCGCGGCACACGGCTTTCCGGGCTGGCACCTGCTGACGGTGTTCACGCTGGGCACGGTGCTGATGCGCAGTGCCGGCTGCTGCGTCAACGACGTGGCCGACCGCGAGTTCGACCGTCACGTCAAGCGCACCGCGCAGCGCCCGGTCACCAGCGGGTTGATCTCGGTGAAGCAGGCGCTGGCCTTCGGCGCCTTGCTGGCGCTGGCGGCCTTCGGGTTGGTGCTGACCACCAATCCGCTGACGATCGGGCTCTCGTTCGCGGCGCTTGCCGTGGCCATCGTCTACCCGTTCACCAAGCGCTTCCTGTCGATGCCGCAGGCCGTGCTGGGCGTCGCGTTCAGCTTCGGCATTCCGATGGCATTCGCTGCGGTGCAGGGCCGCGTGCCGGCGCTGGCGTGGTGGCTGCTGCTGGGGAACCTGTTCTGGGTGCTCGCCTACGACACGGAGTACGCGATGGTCGATCGCGACGACGACGTCCGCATCGGCATCCGCACCTCGGCGCTCACGCTCGGCCGTTTCGACGTGGCCGGGGTGATGGGCTTCTACGGCCTGTACTTCGCGCTGTGGCTCGGGCTGGGGTTGGGCCAGGGGCTGCGCGCGCCGTTCGTCGCCGGGTGGGTGGTCGGCGTGCTGCAGGCACTGTGGCACTTCTCGCTGATCCGCACGCGCAGCCGCGACGGCTGCTTCCGCGCGTTTCGCAGCAATCACTGGGTCGGCTTCGCGCTGTTCGCCGGCGTCGTGGCCGACTTTCTGCTGCGCCGCTAAAGGCTCAAGCGCCGAACTCGTCGCCCAGTTCCTGGGCGCGCCGCTGCGCGGCCTTGATCGCGTCGACGAAGGAGCCCTTCACGCCGGCAGATTCCATCGCGGAGATCGCCGCGTAGGTGGTGCCGCCTTTCGATGTGACTCGATCGCGCAGCACGGCCGGCGCCTCGGCCGACTGCTGCGCCAGCGCGGTGGCGCCGGCCATCGTGGCCAGCGCGAGTTGGCGGCCCTGCACCTCGCTCAGCCCCATCTCGACGGCCGCCTGCATCATCGCCTCGATCACATAGAACACGTAGGCGGGGCCGGAGCCGGAGAGGGCGGTCACCGCATCGAGATCGCGCTCGTCGTCGACCCAGCACACCGCGCCAGTCGGTTGCAGCACTTGCTCGACCTGTTCACGGTCGTCGGTGCTCACCGCGGCCCGTGCAAAAAGACCGGAAATCCCCATGCCGATCAACGCCGGCGTGTTGGGCATCGCGCGCACCACCCGGCCGCTGCCGCTGGCCTGCGCGATCGCGTCGCTGCGGATGCCGGCCATCACGCTCAGCTGCAGCGCCTGCGACACCCAGCGCGCGCACGGCGCTGCAGCCTCGCGGAACGCCTGCGGCTTGACAGCCCACACCACCATCGCCGCGCGCTGCACCGACGCGTCGGCCGCCGCCAAGGTGCGCACGCCGTAATCGCGCAGCAAGCGCTCGCGTTGCGCCTCGCCGGGGTCGATCACGAGGATCGAGGCGGGCGGCCGACCTGCCTTGACCAGGCCGCCGACGATGGCGCTGGCCATGTTGCCGCCGCCGACGAATACGATGTCCGGAGTGCTCATGGCGCGCAGTGTAGAAGCCGGCCGCGGACCGCCCGTGCGAAACCGTCATGTAACCGACCGCTGGGAGTCATGCACATCTCGCATAAGGCTCGGTGACAAATTCGGCCGCAGCGCGCCTACAGTGCGCAGCCACGCGGCGTCGCCCCGCTCACGAGGCGGCGCGACGAAGAATTCCTCGTGAACCCTCGAAAGGTCTTGCCATGAGCAGCCCCTTGTCCTACGTGAACCCGACACCCGACAGCCCCTGGGGCACCTACCTGATGCAGGTGGACCGGGTGACCCCGTACCTCGGCCACCTTGCCAAATGGGTGGAAACGCTGAAGCGGCCCAAGCGCGCGCTGATCGTCGACATCCCGATCGAGATGGACGACGGCTCGGTGGCCCACTTCGAGGGCTACCGCGTGCAGCACAACCTCAGCCGCGGCCCGGGCAAGGGCGGCATCCGCTACCACCCCGACGTGACGCTCGAAGAGGTGATGGCACTGTCGGCCTGGATGACGGTGAAGAACGCTGCGGTGAACCTGCCCTACGGCGGCGCCAAGGGCGGCGTGCGCGTCGACCCGAAGAAGCTGTCGCTGAAAGAGCTGGAGCGCATGACGCGCCGCTACACCAGCGAGATCGGCCTGATCATTGGCCCGCAGCAGGACATCCCCGCCCCTGACGTGAACACCAACGGCCAGATCATGGCCTGGATGATGGACACGTACTCGATGAACGTCGGCGCCACCGCCACCGGCGTGGTCACCGGCAAGCCGATCCACCTGGGCGGCTCGCTGGGCCGCGTGAAGGCGACCGGCCGCGGCGTGTTCGTCACCGGCCGCGAAGCGGCGCGACGCATCGGCATGAGCCTGGACGGCGCACGCGTGGCGGTGCAGGGCTTCGGCAACGTGGGTTCTTCGGCGGCCGAGCTGTTCGCGGCAGCCGGCGCCAAGATCGTGGCGATCCAGGACCACACCGGCACCATCCTGAACAACAACGGCATGGACATGGCCGAGCTGATGCCGGTGCTCAAGCGTGACGGCGGCGTGGGCAACTTCAAGGGCGCGGAACGCATCGACAACGAGCAGTTCTGGGACGTGAAGTGCGACATCCTGATCCCGGCCGCGCTCGAAGGCCAGATCGACGCCAAGCGCGCGCAGCGCGTCACCGCCAAGCTGGTGCTCGAAGGCGCCAACGGCCCGACGGTGCCGAGTGCGGACGACATCCTTGCGGACCGGGGCGTGCTCGTGGTTCCCGACGTGATCTGCAACGCCGGCGGCGTGACCGTGTCCTACTTCGAGTGGGTGCAGGACTTCTCCAGCTTCTTCTGGAGCGAGGACGAGATCAACCTGCGGCTCGACAAGATCATGGTCGACGCGCTCAAGCACATCTGGAACACCGCCGACAAGCACAAGATCAGCCTGCGCACGGCGACCTTCGCGGTGGCTTGCGAGCGCATCCTGATCGCGCGCGAGGAACGCGGGCTCTACCCCTGACGGGTGAAAGCACCTCGGCGCGGGAGCGCCGAGGTTTCACGCGGCCCAGGCCGCGAGCTGCCGTAGCGTGGGCTGCAGGGCCGGCCGCGCCAGGCCGTAGAAGGCCAGTCGCCCCGGCGACGGCCAACGCCGCGGGTCCTGTCGCGTCAACTGCAGCAGGTCGGCCGGCACGGCCGATGCGTTCAGGCAGCCCACGCCCCAGCCTGCTCGTACCGCCGCTGCTGCGGCCTGGCTGCCACTGCAGCTCAGCCGCAGTTCGTGCGGGCGCCCGGCGCGAGCCAAGGCGGCCAGCGCGATCTGTCGCACCGGGCACTCGGTGCCGAGCAGCACCAGCGCCGTGCGCCCGCCGTGTGCGGGCACTCGGTTCGGCGCCGATACCCAGACCAGCGGCTCGCGGAGCAGCAGTTTCGCCTCGGACACCGGAGCTGCACTGGTGATGACCACCAGGTCGGCCTGCCCCTCGCGCCAGAAGCGCTGCAGCTGCTCGGAGCTGGCCCACACCAGCTCCAGCCGCGCCCCCTGCGCCTCGCGCTCCAGCAGCGCCAACAACGCTTCCAGCCGCTGCGGCATGAAGTACTCGCTGATGCCGATGCGCCACGTTTCCTGAGGACGCACCGGCTGCACGGCCGCACGTGCAGCGCCCTGCAGATCGAGCAGCTCCTGTGCAAACGGCAGAAAGCGCTCGCCCTCGGCGGTGAGCCTGAGCGATCGCGTGGTGCGCTGCACCAGCTGCACGTCGAGCGCGCCCTCCAGCTGGCGCAGGTGCATGCTCACTGCCGACGGCGTGCGGTGCACCTGCTGGGCGGCACGTGCCATTGCACCGGTGCGCGCGATGGCGCAGTAACTCTGCAGCCACAGCGGGTCGAGGTGATTCATCAAGCTTCCTTCCGAATGAGGCGAGATTGTTTCGCTTCACTGCGCAATGCTCGCCACCTACATTGGCGACGTCAACCATTCATGAGGAAGCACGATGCCCTACATCCACATCCAGATCTCCGGTCAGCCCGACGACGCGCTGGCCGCGCGGTCAGCGGCAACCGCGGTGCAGCTGACGCAGCGCCTGCTGCACAAGGACCCGTCGCTGACAGCCGTGGTGGTCGACTTCATCGCGCCCTCGCGTTGGTTCGTGGCGGGGCGCGCATTGCAGGCAAGCGGAGCGCGCTCGTACCACTGGATGGTGAGCATCACGGACGAAACCAACACCAAAGCCGAGAAGGCGGACTACCTGCGCGAGGTGCACGCCGCGATGCGCGAGCTGCTGGGCGAGGTGGCTGAGCATTCGTACGTGCACGTGGCCGACCTGCGCGCCGCCGCCTACGGCTATGGCGGCCTTACGCAGGAGCGGCGCTACCAGCAGGTGCGCTGAGGGCTACACCCCGCCGGCCGGCACCCCGGCCAGCAGCGCCGCATTGCCCCCCGCCGCCGCGGTGTTGATCGTCAATGTCTGCTCCGCGCAGAAGCGATAGCGCTGCGCGGGATCGAGCACCTCCGCGCGCGTGATCACCGGCAGGATCGGCCCAGGGCGCGCAGCCACTTGCTGCCACGCGCTGCCCACTTGAGCGTCATCCAGCACACACACGCCCGCCAGCTGTGGCCGCGACAGCCACTGCGCCGCGGCCTCCGCGGGCTCGCAACGCACCGCGTGCGCGGCTGGCGCCGTGGCTCCGATCAGCACTGCCTCGTTGCCGGTTTCGCGCAAGCCTAGGATCGTGCGGGCCACCACATCGGCCGGCGCACCCGCCCCGAGCACCGCGAACAGGCCCCGAGGATGCAGCCGCAACTCGTTGCTTTCGCCGGTGGGCCCCGGCAGCTCGCGCACCGCCATTGCGTCCTGCGCGTTCGGCCCCGCCGCACCAGGCACCGGCTGCACGAAGCGCCACAGGTAGTGCGGGCCCCCGGCTTTCGGGCCGGTGCCCGACAGTGCCTCGCCCCCGAAGGGCTGCACGCCCACCACCGCGCCGATCATGTTGCGGTTGACGTACACGTTGCCGATGCGTGCGCGTTCGGCCAGGCGCAGGGCGCGCGAGTCGATGCGCGTCTGCACGCCGAAGGTGAGGCCGTAGCCGAGCGCGTTGATTTCGTCGACCACGCCCTCTGGCTCGCCGCGCCAGCGCACCACGTGCAGCACCGGCCCGAAGATCTCCTTCTGCAGCTCGGCGATGCGGCCCAGCTCGAAGGCCACGGGCGCCACCAGGCGCGGCACCGTGGCGTGCGGCATCACGGTCTCGCCGATCAGCCGCGCGTCGCGCCGCAGGCGCCGTACCTCGGCCCGGATGCTGTCGAACGCCTCCGCGTCGATCACAGGACCGACGTCGGTGTGCAGCTCGGCCGCGTCGCCGAGCACCAGCTCGGCCAGCGCGCCGCGCAGCATCTCGATCACCGCATCGGCGATGCCTTCGTGCACGCACAGCAGCCGCAATGCGCTGCAGCGCTGACCCGCAGAGCGGAAGGCGCTCATCACCACCGCGTCCACCACCTGCTCAGGCAGCGCGGTGGAGTCGACGAGCATCGCGTTCAGGCCACCGGTCTCGGCGATCAGCGGCACGATCGGCCCGCCCTTGGCGGCGAGCGCGCGGTGGATCAGGTGCGCCACCTGCGTGGAGCCGGTGAAGCACACGCCCGCGGTGCACGGGTGCGCCACCAGTCTGGCGCCGACGGTGTCGCCCGCGCCATGCAGAAGCTGCAGGGCATCGTGCGGCACACCGGCCGCATGCAGCAGCTCGACCATCGCCTGCGCAACCGCGGGCGTCTGCTCCGCGGGCTTGGCGGCCACGGCGTTGCCGGCGGCGAGCGCGGCCACCACCTGGCCGGCAAAGATCGCCAGCGGGAAGTTCCAAGGGCTGATGCAGACGAACACGCCGCGCCCGCTGCGCCCGCCCAGCTCGCGCTCGGCCTGCGCGGCGTAGTAGCGCAGGAAGTCCACCGCCTCGCGCACCTCGGCCACGCAGTCGCCCAAGGTCTTGTGCGCCTCCTTCACGAGCAGGCCGCAGAACGCGGGCATGCGCGCTTCCAACATGTCCGACGCTGCGCGCAGCACCGCCGCGCGCTGGACCACCGGGCGCTCGTTCCATGCGGCGTAACCCGCCTGCAAGCGCCCCATCGCCGCGTCGATGTCGGCTTCGGTCGCTGCGCGCACGTCGGGCACCCGAGCCGCCGCCACCGCGGCGAGCAGCGGCTCGCGCTGCGCGATGCACGCCAGGTCGGCCCCGATCGAGTTGCGGCGCTCGGCGCCGTACAGATCGAGCGGCAATGGCAGCGACGGCTGCGGCTGCGCCATTTCAAGCGGCGAGGCGAGCAGCACGTCCGCGCTCACGTCGTCGTCCGCCAGCTGATGCACGAACGAGGAGTTGGCGCCGTTCTCGAGCAAGCGTCGCACGAGGTAGGCGAGCAGGTCTCGGTGCTCGCCCACGGGTGCGTACACGCGGCATGCGATCGTCGGCTGCTTCAGCACCTCGCGGTAGATGCCTTCGCCCATGCCGTGCAGCCGCTGCATCTCGAACGCTGCACCGGCCGCGCGCGCCATCTGCAAGATGGCGGCGATGGTGCCGGCGTTGTGTGTGGCGAATTGCGGGTAGATCACGTCCTTGTGGCCGATCAGCGCCTGCGCGCAAGCCAGGTACGCAATGTCGGTGTGCTGCTTGTGTGTGAACACCGGATAGCCGGGCAGTCCGAGCTCCTGTGCGCGCTTGACCTCGCCGTCCCAGTACGCACCCTTGACCAGCCGCACCATGAAGCGCAGCCCCTGCGCACGCGCGATGCGCGCCACTTCGTCGATCACCGCGAGCGCGCGTGTCTGGTAGGCCTGCACGGCCAGGCCCAAGCCGCCCCACTGCGGGAACACGCCGGCCACGCGCGCGGCCAGGGCCTCGAGCACGTCGAGCGACAGCTCGAGGCGGTCGCTCTCCTCGGCGTCGATCGTGAGGTTCAGGTTGGCGCGCGCGGCGCGCTCGACCAGCAACCACACGCGCGGCAGCAGCACCTCGAACACGCGCTCGCGTTGTGCGTCCTCATAGCGCGAGAACAGCGCCGACAGCTTGATCGAGATGCCGTCCGCCTCTTCGGGCCCGCTCGCCGTGCGCGCAATGGCGATGGCGTCGATCGCGTTCGCATAGGAGGCGAAATAGCGTTCGGCGTCATGCTCGGTGCGCGCGCCTTCGCCCAGCATGTCGTACGAAAAGCGCAGGCTGCCGGCCGCGGCGTTGCGCTGATCTGCGGCTTCGCGCATTGCCTCGGCAATGCTGCGGCCGAGCACGAATTGCCGCCCCAGCAGCTGGATCGCACGCACGGTGGCGGCCACGACCGTCTTCGCACCGAGGCGGCTGAGCAAGCCGCTCTGGCCCTCGGCATCGGGCAGGAAGCGCTTGGAGAGTTCGATGGCACTGGCCGACAGGCTGGCCAGCATGCGGTGCGGTCCGTCGGCGCCCCCTTCGAAATGCGCCCGCCCGAGCTGATCGGCGGTGAGCGCCACCGCGGTCTCGGCGTCGGGCACGCGCAGCAACGCTTCGGCCAGACGCATCAGCGCGAGCCCCTCGGCGCTGGAGATCGGGTATTCGCGCAGCAGCGATTCCATTGCCCAGAACGGCGCCGGCTTCTCGCGCACCGCCTGCACCCACGGTCGCGCCGCCTGCACCACCGCCGACCAGTCGAGGCGCCCCTGCAAGCCGCCGAGGCACTGCTCGACCACCTCGCTCTCCGCGCGATACGGAAACGGCAGCCGCGCACGCGGCGGTGGCGGCGCAAAGCGGGAACGCGGCGCGGAAGGTTGCAGGACGGCGCTCATGACCGACTCCGAGTTTGGATGATCGTGCAGCATAGGCGCGCGCATTCAGCGATAGATTCTGAGTTGGAAAAGAACCGATGGATAATCCACCCCTCATGAACGCCCCCGACCCCAACGCCCAGGTCCGCAACGAACGCGGCATCGACAAGATCGACGCCCGCATCCTGCGCGTGCTGCAGAAGGACGGCCGCATCTCCAACCTGAAGCTGGCGGAGACGGTGCACCTGTCGCCGACGGCGGTGCTGGAGCGGGTGAAGCGGCTCACACGGGAGGGCTACATCCTCGGCTACGAGGCCCGGCTCAACCCCGCCAAGCTCGGGGCGGCGATGCTGGTGTTCATCGAGGTGCTGCTGGATCGCACCGCGCCCGATGTGATGGACACCTTCAAGGCCGCCGTGCAGGCGCGCCCCGAGATCCTCGAGTGCCACCTGGTCGCGGGCGGCTTCGACTACCTGATCAAGACGCGCGTGGCCGACATGGGGGCCTATCGCGAAATGATCGCGTCCGTCATCTGGAGCCTGCCCGGCGTGCGCGAGACGCGCACCTACACGGTGATGGAAGAGGTGAAGAACAGCACGGTGCTGCCGCTATAGCGCGAGCGGGGTGGATTTCCGCAGATTCTGCGGCGCCCCCGGGGCAAGACCGTGACAAGCAGAGCCGCGCTTGCGGCACCTTTGCACCCCATCGAGGCCGCCACTGGCGGCGGCCGAAGGGAGTGCCCGTCATGCGCCTGGCCCCGCCACAAGAGCCGGCCCCACTGTCGCCCGAAGCGCTGGCGATCGACGAGATCGACGCGCGCATCCTGCGCCTGCTGCAGGACGATGGTCGCATCACCAACCTCAATCTCGCGCGCGCAGTCGGCCTGTCACCGGCGGCTGCGCATGACCGGGTGCGCCGCCTCACGCGGCATGGCTTCATTCTGGGCTACGAGGCCGTGCTGAACCCCGCGCTGCTCAGCGCCGGCCTGCTGGTGTTCGCAGAGGTGCGACTGGAGACCACGGGTGTCGGCCTGAGCGCCGCCTTCAAGGTGGCCGTGCAGGCGCGCCCCGAGATTCTCGAATGCCATGAGGTGGCAGGCGGCTTCGACTACCTGCTGAAGACGCGGGTGGCCGACATGGAGGCCTATCGAGCCTTGGTGGCCTCGGTGGTGTGGCGCCTGCCCGGCGTGCGCGCAGTGCGCACGTATGCCGCAATGGAAGAAGTGAAGAGCACGGCCAAGCTGCCGCTGTGAGGGCCCAGAAAAAAGGGGATGCCGGCGGCATCCCCTGAAGCTCCTGCTCCTGTGAGAGCAGACGGGTCAATCAGTTCAGGGCGACCTTCTTGCCGTCCTTGTACTCGTACAGCGAGATGGCCGGGTTCTTCAGTTCGC
>CAMLIZ010000158.1 GCA_946480245.1 uncultured Pseudomonadota bacterium | reverse complement strand
GGGTTCGCTCATCGGATGCTCCTCTGCTTGATTCATTGACCGACCGGTCGGTCGATGATTATGCTCAACCACCTTCCGACCGTACAGGACACACCAGCATGCCCTTCTACGCCATCGACGGCCTGATGCCGGTGGTCGACCCCACAGCCTACGTGCACCCCACCGCGGTGGTGATCGGCGACGTGATCATCGGCCCCGGCGTGTACGTGGGCCCCTGCGCCAGCCTGCGCGGTGACTTCGGCCGCCTGATCCTCGAGCGCGGCAGCAACCTGCAGGACAACTGCACGATGCACGGCTTCCCCGGCAGCGACACGCTGGTGGAGGAGAACGGCCACATCGGCCACGGCGCGGTGCTGCACGGCTGCGTGGTGCGGCGCGACGCGCTGGTGGGCATGAACGCCGTGGTGATGGACGAGGCCGAGGTGGGCGAGGCCAGCTTCGTGGCTGCGTCGGCCTTCGTGCGCGCCGGCATGAAGATCCCGCCGCGCACGCTGGTGGCCGGCGTGCCCGCCAAGCCGATGCGCGAGCTCAGCGAGCAGGAGCTGGCCTGGAAGCTCGAAGGCACGCGCACCTACCAGCGCCTGGCCGAGCGCTCGGCCGCCACGATGGTGGAGGTGCAGCCGCTGCGCGCGGTGGAGCCGGGGCGCAAGCGCTTCGTGCAGGATGATTTGAAGCCGCTGGTGGCCGCCAAGCGCGGCTAACCACCGAAGCTGCGCACCAGCACCAGCGACACCGCCGGCACGAACAGCAGCAGCGCGATGCGCAGGAAGTCCGATGCGAGGAACGGCATCACGCCCTTGAAGGTCTCGGTGAGCGGCACGTCCTTGGCGAGGCGGTTGATGATGTACACGTTCATGCCCACCGGCGGATGCACGAGGCCGATCTCCACCACCATCAGCGCGAGGATGCCGAACCAGATGCTCTTGTCGGTCTGGCCCAGGCCCCAGTAGTCCAGCCCCATCACCATCGGATAGAAGATCGGGATGGTGAGCAGGATCATCGCCAGGCTGTCCATCACGCAGCCCAGCAGGATGTAGATCACCAGGATCGCCACCATCACCAGCAGCGGCGAGAGCGAACTGGCCTTGACCCACTCCGCCAGTTCGGTAGGCATCTGCGACAGCGCGAGTGCCGTGTTCAGCTGGTCGGCGCCCAGCAGCACGAGGAAGATCATTGCGGTGGCCTGTGCGGTGCCGAGTGCGCTGGCCAGCACGCCCTTCATGCGCATGCCGCCGCTGCTGACGGCGAGGATGCCGCAGGCCGCCGCGCCGATGGCCGCGGCCTCGGTCGGGTTGGCCCAGCCGCCGTAGATGCCCACGATCACCACGAAGAACACCAGCAGCACCGGGAACACATTGGCCAGCGCCTTCAGCCGCTCGCCCCAGGGCATGCGCTCGCCGGCCGGGCCCATCTTCGGGTTCAGCGTGACGATGATCTTGATGACCACCATGTAGCCCAGCATCGCGATCACGCCGGGCAGCACGGCCGCCATGAACAGCTTGCCGATCGACTCCTGGGTGAGGATGGCGTAGATGACCAGCGGCACCGACGGCGGGATCATGATGCCCAGCGTGCCGCCGGCCGCGAGCGCGCCGGTGCTCAGGCTGCCGGCATAGCCGAAGCGGCGCAGCTCGGGCAGGGCCACCTGGCCCATCGTGGCGGCCGTGGCCAGCGACGAGCCGCAGATCGCACCGAAGCCCGCGCACGCCCCCACCGCCGCCATCGCCACGCCGCCGCGATAGTGACCCAGGAAGGCGCTCACGCATTTGAAGAGCGCCCGGCTCAAGCCACCGTGCGTGGCGAACTGCCCCATCAGCAGGAACAGCGGAATCACCACGAGGTCGTAGTTGGACAGGCGCGCATACGCCAGGTTCTTGAGTGACGCGAGCCATGGGCCGAGTTCACCGCCCGTCAGATAGATGTAGCCGGCTGAGCCCATCGTGAACATCGCAATGCCGATGGGCACGCGCAGCACGAGCAGCACCATCAGCAGGCCGAAGATGGCCAGCCCCACTTGAATGCCGCTCATGTGTTTTGCTTTCGTGCGCGCCAGTGCGCTGCCGCCATGTACAGACCCGCAAGGCCGAGCAGCGCGAAGCCCGGCACCATCAGCATCTGCCCGATCCACAAGGGCCAGCCGAGGATCATCGTGGTCTCGCCCGATTCCTTGACCGACAGGGCACCGGCACCGGCGCGCCACGCGATCAGCAGCCCGAAGGCGCCCACCAGCAGCGAGCCCGCGGCGTCGAGCAAATGCACGTGCGCCGGCTTCATGTGGTGCGTGAAGAAGTCGACCTTCACGTCCCCGCCCACCAGATGGCAGTAGGCGAAGAAGGTGGCGGCGGCGAAGGCCGAGCACACCTGCAGCAGCTCCACGTCACCGGGCACCGGCATCGAGAACAGCTTGCGGCCGACGATCGACACGATCGACATGATCACCAGCCCCACGAACACCAGGCCGCCGGCGATGGCGGCTGCCTTGCTCACCGCGAGCAGCAGGCGGCCCGCCGGGCCGAACGCGATCGGGGCGCTGCCTTCGGCGGCGCCGGGCACGGGCTCTTGCATCGATGGCCCCGCGACTACTGCTTCTGGTACTTGGCGATCAGCGCGCGCGCATCACCGAGCATCTGCTTGCCCGGCAGGCCGCGCTTGTCCATGTCGGCCACCCACTCGTCGTACAAGCCGGCCGAGGCCTTGATCCAGTGGTCGAGCTCGCTGGCAGGAATCGTGTAGAACACGTTGCCGTGCTCATGCGCGGCCTTGCGGCCCGGGGCCTGGCTCTCGTCCCACACCTTGCCGGCCATGGCCGACAGGCCGGCGCCGCTGTTGCGGTCGATCACCGCCTTCAACTCGGGCGACAGGCTGTTGTACTTGTCGTTGTTCATCGCGATCGTGAACACCGCGGTGTACAGCGCCGGGCGCGACGGGTCGGTCTCGGTGTCGTACTTCACCATCTCGTGCAGCTTGACCGAGGGGATCACCTCCCACGGCAGCAGGAAACCGTCGATCACGCCCTTGCTCACCGCCTCGGGCACCTGCGGCAGCGGCATCGCCACCGGCGTGGCGCCCAGGCTCGCCAGCAGCTTGTTGGTCATGCGCGTGGGCGCGCGGAACTTCAGGCCCTTCAGGTCGGCCAGGGTCTTCACCTGCTTGTCCTTGGTGTGCAGGTAGCCGTTGTCGTGCACCGCGAACATCAGCGGGTGCACGCTGGCGAACTCCTTCTTGCCGTACTTCTCGTAGTACTCCCACGCGGCCTTGCTGGTGGCCTCGGCCGAGGAAGACATGAACGGCAGCTCGAACACCTCCATCACAGGGAAGCGGCCGGCCGTGTAGCCCGGCAGCGTGAACACCACGTCGGCCACGCCGTCGCGCGCCTGGTCGATCAGCTGCGCCGGCGTGCCGCCGAGCTGCATCGCCGGGTACACCTGGCACTTGAGCTTGTGGTTGGAATCGGCCTCGATCTTGTCGCACCAGGGCTTCAGGATCTTGTTGGGCGGCATCGCGCCCGGGGGCCAGAAGTGGGCCACCTTCAGCGTGACCTCCTGGGCCGAGGCGGCCATGCCGAAGACCGACAGCGCGAGCAGCAGGGCGCGGCGCAGATGAAGAGTCATGGTGTCTCCTGTGATGAAGTGAAGTGTTCTATTAGAGAACAAGCGATCTTTATGCGAACAAAACTCTATCGTCGCGCGACCGGCAGCGTCAATGGCGCGAACCCTCGATGGCCGGCAGCACCGTGCCGGCGCAGACGCCGAAGCCGATGCTGCGCGCACCCGCCTTCTCGCAGCGCGCGCGCAGGATCACCGTGTCGCCGTCCTGCAGGAAGCGGCGCTGCTCGCCGTTCGGCAGCACCAGCGGCTGCTTGCCGCCTTGCGTGAGCTCGAGCAGCGAGCCGCCCTGCCCGGCTTGCGGGCCCGACTGCGTGCCGCTGCCGATCAGGTCTCCGGGCTGCAGGTTGCAGCCGTTGCTGCTGTGGTGCGCCAGCATCTGCGCCACGGTCCAGTAGGCATCGCGGTAGTTCGACTGGGAGAGCTCCTGCGGGGGCAGCTCGCGCTCGCGCATCTGCGCGCTGTGCAGCAGCACCTGCAACGCGATGTCGATGCCGCCGCGTTCGCGGTTGGCCGGTGCATCGAGGTAGGGCAGCGGCTGCGGGTCGGCGGCCGGGTGCGCGAACGGCACGCGAAACGGCGCCAGCGCCTCCTGCGTGACCAGCCAGGGCGAGATCGTGGTGGCGAAGTTCTTGGCCAGGAACGGGCCGAGCGGCTGGTACTCCCAGGCCTGCAGGTCGCGCGCGGACCAGTCGTTGAGCAGCACCATGCCGAACCAGTCGTCCTCGGCCT
Organism: uncultured Pseudomonadota bacterium; assembly: GCA_946480245.1. Next base: position 6,482 of record CAMLIZ010000158.1, on the reverse strand, counting down.
CGGCCATGCTCATCGGCCGGCCCAGCGCATTGCCGGCACCCACGAACACGCCGAGCTCGAGCTCGTAATCGAGCCTTTGCGACGGCCCGAACGCCGGCACCTCCGCCTCGCCCTTGGTCTGGCCGAGCGGCCGATGGAAGCGCTGCCCGCTGACACCGATGGACGACGCGCGGCCGTGATAGCCGATCGGCACCCACTTGTAGTTGGGCAGCAGCGGGTTGTCCGGTCGAAACAGCTTGCCCACCGCGGTGGCGTGATGGATGCCGGTGTAGAAGTCGGTGTAGTCCCCGATGCGGCACGGCAGCCCCATCTCCGCCTGCGCCTGCGGCACCAGGCAGGCGCGCAGCGGCTCCTCGAGCACGCTGCCTTCGCGCAAGGCTTCGCTCAAGGCGTGGCGCATCGCGCGGCGCACGACCGCGCCGCGCGCCATGAACGCATTGAGGTCGCCTTCGGCCAGCGGCTTCAGCTCGCGCTGCGTGTCGGCATCGAACACCTCCTGCTCCTGCGCGAGGCGCAGATCCAGCACCTCGTCGCCGATGGCCACGCCGATGCGCCAGCCGCGCCCCGCCGCAGGGCGAAAGCGGCCGAACGGCAGGTTCTGGATCGGGAACTCGGTGTCGGCGTCGTTGGCCGAGGCCACCCAGCTGCGGCGCGCCGGGTCGTGTGTGGCGTCGAGGGTCATCGTTGGAACCTGTCGGGCAGTGCGGCCCAGCAATCGGCATAGCCGGTGTCGAGCGCGGCGATCTTCATCGCGAACTCGGTGGGGTGGAAACGCCAGCGGCTCTCGAACATGAAGGCCAGCGTGTCGGCGAGCTTGTGCGGCGCCAGCGCGGCATGGCTCGCCTTCTCGAAGGCTTCGGCATCGGGACCGTGCGGCACCATGCTGTTGTGCAGGCTGGCGCCGCCGGGCTTGAAGCCTTCGGGCTTGGCGTCGTACTGGCCGTGCACCAGCCCCATGAACTCGCTCATCACGTTGCGGTGGTACCAGGGCGGGCGGAAGGTGTCCTCGGCCACCAGCCAGCGCGGCGGGAAGATCACGAAGTCGCAGTTGGCGGTGCCCGGCGTGTCACTCGGCGACGTGAGCACCGTGAAGATCGACGGATCGGGGTGGTCGAAACTGATCGAGCCGATCGTCATGAAGTGCGCGGTGTCGTACTTCAGCGGCGCCAGGTTGCCGTGCCATGCCACCACGTTGAACGGCGACGCCAAGGCCTTCGCGCGCCACAGCGCGCCGCCGTAGCGCTTGACGATCTCGTACTCGCCCGGCTCGTCCTCGAAGGCCGCCACCGGCGCCAGGAAGTCGCGCGGATTGGCCAGGCCGTTGCTGCCGATCGGGCCCAGCTCGGGCAGGCGAAACGGCGCGCCATGGTTCTCGCACACATAGCCGCGCGCACTGCCGTCGGGCAGCGCCACCTTGAACAGCAGGCCGCGCGGGATCAGCACGATCTCGCCGGGCGCTGCTTCCAGCACGCCCAGCTCGGTGGTGATGCGAAGGCGGCCCTGCTGCGGCACGATCAGCATCTCGCCGTCGGCGTTGGCCAGCGCGCGCCGCTGCATCGAGCGGTTGGCGTGGAACACGTGCGCGGCCATGCCGGTCTGCGCGTCGGCGTCGCCGTTGACCACCATGGTGCGCAGGGCCTGCACGAAATCCTGCGCCTCGTTGGGCTCGGCGAACGGCAGCCAGCGCAGCGGATCGGGCGGCGCAGCCACGCCCTCCTTGGCGCCGCTCTTCCACCAGGGCTGGGGCTCGGGCCGATAGGCGCCGCACACCACCGACGGCTGGCGGCGGTACAGCCAGGTGCGGCGGTTCTCGTGGCGCGGCGCGGTGAAGGCGGTGCCGCTGAGCAGCTCTGCATACAGCCCGCGCGGCGCGCGCTGCGGGCTGTTGCGCCCCACCGGCAAAGTGCCCGCGACCGCTTCGCTGGCAAAGTGGTTGCCGAAGCCGCTTTGATACTGCAGCGTCTGCATGCTCACGTGCCCTGGGCCAGCGTGTTGTCGCGCGCGAGTGCGATGGCTTCGCTGAGCAGCGCGCGGTCGCCCACGTGATTGGCGAGGATCAGCACGAGCTTGGCGATGAAGGCGTCGGCCTGCTCGTCGCTCATGTCGCGCTGGCCGGCGATCAGCTCCTCGTAGAAGCGATCGGCGTCGGGAATGTTCGGTTCGCGGTTCAGGCGCATGTGGCGGTCCTCAGGGCGCGCTCGATCTTCACAGCATCGAAGCCGCGCCAGCGCGCAGCCACGTACTGGTCAGGGCGAATCAGGTACACGGTGCCGGGCCGGCCGTCGTAGCGCTCGGCGAGTACGCCGTCGACGTCTTCGATGTCGCTGCCCACGTGCAGCACGCGGGCAGCCACCGTGCCGGCGGCCACGGCCGACACCGGAGGGCGCGCGCCGAAGCACAGCAAGGTGAACCCGTCGCCCAGCTGCTTGAGCAGCCAGCTGCTGCTGCCGTCGCGGCGCACCGGCGCGTCGGCGCAGTCGGTGCCCGGGCGCATGGCGCCGGCGAACTCCGCCTCGTCGGGCGTGTTGAGCGGCGACGTTGTGTAAGGCGTGGGCCGCGACAGGCGGCCGCTGTTGACCAGCGGGCGCGCGAACGCTTCCGTCTTGGCGAGTTCGAGCACGGCGTTGCGCATGCGCAGGGACGCGCGCGTCTTGGGCGTGATGAAGTCGGTGGAGCGGGTGGAGTGGCCGAGGTTGTCGTCGGCCGCCGGTGCGCGCTCGGCGTGATAGGTGTCGAGCAAAGCCTCGGGCGCGCTGCCGTCGAGCACGAGCTTGAGCTTCCACACCAGGTTGTCGGTGTCCTGCACGCCGGAATTGGCACCGCGCGCGCCGAAGGGCGACACCTGGTGCGCCGCGTCCCCGGCAAACAGCACGCGGCCGTGGCGGAAGTGGTCGATGCGCCGGCAGGCAAACTGATACACCGACACCCATTCGAGCTCGAACTGCGCGTCCGGCCCCAGCATGGCCCGGATGCGCGGGATCACCTTCTCCGGCTTCTTCTCCTCCACCGGGTCGGCATCACGGCCGAGCTGGAAGTCGATGCGCCACACGTTGTCGCACTGCTTGTGCAGCAGCACGCTCTGGCCGCGGTGGAACGGCGGGTCGAACCAGAACCAGCGCTCGGTGGGAAAGCTCGCGCTCATCACCACGTCGGCGATCAGGAACCGGTCTTCGAAGCGCTGGCCGTCGAACGACGCACCCACCATGCGCCGCGTGTCGCTGTTGGCGCCGTCGCACGCGATCACCCATTGCGCCTGCATCGTGAAGATGCCGTCAGGCGTTTCCACGCTCAGCGCCACATGGTCGTCGTGCTGCTGCAGGGCCAGCAGCTTGTGCTTCCAGCGCAGGTCGACCCCCTTGCTCTTCTCGCAGGCGGCGACCAGCGTCTCTTCGAGGTAGTACTGCTGCAGGTTGATCATGGCCGGCATCTGGTGCCGGCTCTCGGGCAGCAGGTCGAAGCGGTAGACCGGGTCGTTGCGGAAGAAGACCTTGCCCACCTTCCACTGGATGCCGCGCTCGGCCAGCGACTCCCCCACGCCCAGCCGGTCCCAGATCTCCAGCGGACGCTTGGCATAGCAGACAGCGCGCGAGCCGATGCTCACGGTGTTGTTGTCGTCCAGCACCACGGCGGGCAGGCCGCGCTGGGCGCAATCGAGCGCCGCGGTCAGCCCCACGGGCCCGGCGCCGATGATCACCACCGGATGGCGCTGTGCCACGCCGTCGCGCTGCTCGGCGCTGCTACGGTAGGCGAACTCGGGGTAGGTGTAGGTGTGCTGCATCTCAGTGCGCGCCGGCGAATTCCTTCTCGTGCATCCACGCAGCGTGCTTCGGCGCGCGCTTGGTGCGCGACCACTCTTCGAGCATTGCCCACTTCACCTCGTCGAGCTTGCCCAGCATCTCGGGCGTGGCGGTGTCGGCGGCCAGCTCCACGCGATGGCCGTTGGGATCGAAGAAGTAGATCGACTGGAAGATGGTGTGGTCCGTGATGCCCACCACCTCGATGCCCGCGGCTTCAAGCCGCGCCTTGGTGTCTTTCAGCTCCTGCACGCTGCCCACCTTGAGCGCGAGGTGCTGCACCCACTCGGGCGTGTGCGGGTCGCGCCCCATCTCGGGCGCGTTCGGCAGCTCGAAGAAGGCCAGGATGTTGCCGTTGCCGGCATCGAGGAACACATGCATGTACGGATCGGGCGCGTGCGTGGAGGGCACCTGGTCCTCGGCGATCGCGAGCACGAAGTTCATGCCCAGGTGCTTCACGTACCACTCGACCGTTTGCTTGGCGTCGCGGCAGCGATAGGCGACGTGGTGGATGCGCTGGATCTGCATGCGGTGCTCCTGCTTCAGGCTTCGAGGGTTTGCCACATCTGCTGGTCGCGCTCGGCGGTCCAGATGCGCGGGTCGGCGTATTGCGTGGCCTCGTCGTAGGCGCGCGTCACGTCGAACGGCATGCAGTGGTCGAAGATCACCCACTGGCCGTACCGGGGCTTGAGCTTGTCGTAGGTCTCGCGGTACACCGCCTTCAGGTCGCGGCCCGCGGCGGCGCCGGCCTGCACGCTGGCGTACAGGTCGCTGATGAACGCGCGCGTGCCGCTCAGGCCCTGCGCCACCTGCGCCTCGCCTTTCAGCGCCGCGCCGCGGCCCGGCACCAGGGCCAGGGGCTTGAGCGCGGCCAGGTTGTCCAGCGTCTTCGGCCAGTCCTTGAAGTAGGCGTCACCGGCATACGGCGTGGCGGCGAACTCCACCAGGTCGCCCGAGAACAGCGTGCGCTCGCCGGGCAGCCACACCACCGTGTCGCCCTTGGTGTGGCCGCGGCCGAGCTGCAGCAGCTTCACCTCGAGCTTGCCCAGCCACAGGCTCATCTCGCCCTTGAACGTGAGGGTGGGCCAGGTCATGCCGGCGGGCACCGATTCCACCGCCCGGAACAGGCGCGGGAAGCGCCCGATCTCGCTGGCCTTGTCGGCCTCGCCGCGCTCGACGATCAGGTCGTAGGTGTCCTGGCTGGCGATGACGTGCTCGGCGCCATACGCCGAGGCGCCCAGCACGCGCACCGCGTGGTAGTGGCTGAGCGTGACGTACTTGATCGGCTTGTCGGTGACCTGGCGGATGCGGCGGATCACGTCCTGCGCCATCACGGGCGTGGCCTGCGTGTCGATCACCATCACCGCGTTGTCGCCGATCACGATGCCGGTGTTCGGGTCGCCTTCGGCGGTGTACGCCCAGGCGTGATCCGACAGTTGCGTGAAGCTGACCTGCTTTTCTTCGAGGTCGGCCTGAGAGGCAAAGGCTTTGCTCATCGATCTGCCTTCCGTCTTTGACTTTGATTAACGAATTTGGGTATGTCTAACGTGGTTGATCTTAGTCATCCTGTTCGATAATGTCTAACCGATTCGTTTAAGTAGAAACCCGAACATGGACGACTCCCCGGCCGAACGCGGCCCGCAGCGCGGCATCCAAAGCGTGGAGGTGGGCGGCCAGCTGCTGCTGGCGCTGGCGCACCAAGGGCGCCCGATGGCGCTGAAGGACCTGGCCCGCGAGGCCGGCATGGCGCCCGCCAAGGCTCACCCTTACCTGGTGAGCTTCGGAAAGCTCGGCCTGATCGAGCAGGAGCCCACCACCGGCCGCTACGGCCTGGGGCCGCTGGCCATGCAGCTGGGCCTGATCAGCCTGCAGCAATACGACCCGGTGCGGCTGGCCACGCCGATGATCGAAGAGCTGGCACAGGAAACCGGCCACACCGCGGCGATCGCGATGTGGGGCAACCGCGGCGCCACGATCGTGCGCGTGGCCGAAGGCCCGGCACCGGTGCACATCTCGATGCGCCACGGCACGGTGATGAGCCTGAAGGGCACCGCGTCGGGCTGGCTGTTTGCGGCGCACCGCTCGGCGGCCGAGGTGCAGACGGCGTTGGCTCACGACCCGCCGGACAGCCCCGAGGTGGACGACGCCACGTTCCAGGCAAGGCTGGAGGACGTGCGCCACCGCGGACTCAGCCGCGCGGTGGATCTGTCGCTGCCCGGCATCAGCGCGATGGCCGCGCCGGTGTTCGACGGCACGGGCGAGATGGTGCTCAGCTTCACCGCGATCGGGCCGACGGCAGCTTTCGATTCGCGCTGGGACGGCGTGGTGGCGAAGGCGCTGCTGCGGTGTGCGAATGAGCTGTCGCGGCGCTTGGGAGCGGGGGTTTCCTGAGCTGCTTGCGCTTGGCATTCGGAGGCTGGCGCGTCGCGGCAGGCGGTACCCGGCGGGCGCTCACACTGGGTCGGTCGTCGCCTACGGCGCCGACTCCGCTGCGATGCTCGGGACTGGGTCGCGCTGGGAAACTCGCTTCGTTCGCTTCGCTCACTGCGCTCAACCAGTCCCAGCGAGTCAGTTGTTGATGCGCGCTGCGCGCGCCGCCCCCGCCCCGGCGCGGCTCGCCGCCCCACCCATCGCGCCCGCCGGGGACCGCCGGCCGCGCAGTCGCCCACAGGTGGGGTGCCCCTGGGT
>CAMLIZ010000157.1 GCA_946480245.1 uncultured Pseudomonadota bacterium | reverse complement strand
GGCCTAACGTTCGACATGAGCGGCAGTTGGCGGCTTGCCGACAACTGTCCGCTCGATGGAGGGGTTAGATGCCGCGGACGCTTTGCATGCGAACTCGCTTTGACTTGGCACTGGCAACCCTCCCGTTTTGATTGCGCGAGTTTGCACGGCTCAGACACGAGCCCGCAACCCCTTGGCCAAAGGCGACGGAGCACAACCTCGACGTGCGAGCGATGAACTCCAACCTATGCGTTGGCTGCCTGCGCATACTGACCTTCGCATGAGGCGAGGCGCGCCGCTACCACCGTGCGCTGGCCGCCGATGGACGGACAGCCCACACCACCTCAACGCGAGGCTGCTGCAGCAACCGTTGCACTGCGCACCACCGCAGGCCACCACGGCCAGTGCGATGGCTTTGGCCGTTTGCGATCTCTCGCTTTGACAGGACCACTCGCCACGAGATCGCTCGCACACCTCCGACCTCGCGCTGGCCGCCAACGGACGGACAGCCCACGCCAACCGCCCCACGCTACCCACACGCTGCTTCAACGCTCGCGATTTGTACGCTGCCTTTTGCTCGCACTCGCCAATGCCCAATGTGAGGTGTTGGCTGTTTGCGGCTTCTAACGTTCGACATGAGCGGCGGCTGTAGGCATGCGAAGCATGCCGGAAGACGTCCGCTCGATGGAGGGGTTAGGCGTCACTTTGCGCGCAGCAACCCTTGCGTTACACCGGGCTTGAAACCGGCCTCTGTGGCGGATGGCAGGATGGCCTCGATGAGGGTGAACCGCTTGGTCTTGGTGTTGAGATAGAACGTTTCGGTGCCGCCAGTCAGCTTGGCCACAAAGACCAAGACAACAAACTCTTCATCTTGGAATGCCCGGACGGTTGGCTCTGCGTTCCCGCCCGGCCACACAACGATTGGCTGACCCGCGTGAACGTTAGCGAGCGTGATTTGCTCACCTGCCTTCATGCGTGAAGAACGTTCGACGATTGCGACGTAGCCGTCAGGAAGGCTTCGCTGCGCGCATGCGAGAACCGGAGCTAATGCGGCAAGCGCAAGAATGAGCCTGACTAAGCTACGCATGAGGTGACATGCTCCTGTGATGCCTAACGTTCGACATGAGCGGCGGCTTGCCGACGGCGCAGCCGGCGGTAAGACGTCCGCTCGATGGAGGGGTTAGGCGGCTGGTTTGGTAAGGCCACCGAGGGTAACAACGAGCATTCTTCGTTCATGCCCCTTGCCTCGACGGCCGGCGCAACGTTTGATTAAGCAGAGGAAGATGTAGCTCGGTGATGCTTGTGTCTGAGCGGAACTCTTCGATCTGGCGAAGCTCGAAAAGGTAACGCTCCCAGAACGAGTTCCACTTCTTGACCTTCCGCGGCGCGGGAACGTGAAGTTTCCAATGCACTCGTATGCTTTCCCTACCGCACCGAGGACAGAAGAACGCGGTGGTGTTCTGGTCTTTGCGCTGGAGCTTTCTGCACTGTAGGCAGGCGAATGTGCGATTGCTCATGGGACGCCTAACGTTCGACATGAGCGGCGGCTTGCCGATGGCGCAGCCAGCGGTAAGACGTCCGCTCGATGGAGGGGTTAGGCCCCAACACGGCGAAAGAACTCTCGGTTGCGCCCCACCGAGACCCAATGGACATTTGGCTCAACGAAGTGGACGTGTTGAATTTCATCTCTGCCCTCCGTGCGGCGAACGATGGCAACAGACGACTCGTCGGTTGCCGCGACCCGATACGAGCACGCAGTGCGGTTGCCCTCGAACTCTGTGAACACCCGAGCCGGCGTGTAGCGCATGACAAGCTTGCCGAACTCAGCAGCGAGCTTAGCTCGAACCTCCTTGGACTTGCTCCCCGCAAACACCCATTCGGCAAGCGTCAACGCGGCGTCCGAACGCCACGTGCCGAGAAGGCGGGGATCAACGATGCAAGCGGTGCGCATGGGGCCTAACGTTCGACATGAGCGGCGGCTTGCCGACGGCGCAGCCGGCGGTAAGACGTCCGCTCGATGGAGGGGTTAGCCGCCAGGCCGCTGGTATTCATTTCATGTGCTCGACCAGGTGAGCTCTATTGGCAGGCGCCTCGTATGGCTCAGGCCAGAACTCCACCACCCGCACGATCTTGCCCTGCCTAACCTCGAAGAAGGAAATGGCTCTCGCGGTTTGGACCCCATCGCTGACTGTGACATCCGAGGCCGCCTCGGACTCACCGCCCACGACGCGATTGATTGTGAACGACCAGCGGCCATGCGCCGGGTACTCGGCGTTCATTTGAGCGAAGCGCTCCACTCCACGAATGCGCTCGCTTGACTGCGGCCATTCGAGAACGAACTCTGGCCCAAGCACTGCACCGACTGCCGTGAATTCGTTGGTGGCCATGAGACGCCAAAACTCACGCACGACTTCGACCGCGGTGGACTCAAGCACAACCTCTCCCATGGTGGCTAACGTTCGACATGAGCGGCGCCTGGAGGCCAGCGCAGCTGGCTGTAAGGTGTCCGCTCGATGGAGGGGTTAGGTGATTCACGCGCCACGGGGCCGGAACAGAGCCCGCGCATCACGTTCCGCGAGGCTTGGTGAGGTTCGATGACCCTTTGAACTGTGGGTTCGCGTTGCACCAGGGCCCGTTATTGTCGACAAGCGGCGTCGTCATATCCCGGCGCACCAGTGGAACCTGATTCCAGTCTGACCGCGTTTCCGACTCAACCCGAACTTCACAGCCACCGGCGGTACGCACTGTGGAAATTCGGAAGTGTTTCGCATCAGCTGTAGGAAACGTGTAGATTCCCGTGCAAGTCTCGCTCGTCAGGTGTCCGTTGCTCGATCCTATTCCAAGGTATTGATAGGTGAAGGTGATGAACGGCCTCCGGTTCATCTCTACAGATGGCTTTCCACTGCCAGCAAAGCCATAGCAATCGAAGTCATCCTGATAGAAGCTAACAAGCCTAGTAGTGCTTGAGGACTCTTGTCCCACATCCACCACGATTAGGTCGTTCGTCAGCGGCTTCGTCTGAATGCCACCGGCGCAGCCCGCAAGGACGGTTGATGCGGCCATCACTCCGACGTAGATGGCGCGAGGAATCGCGCGGCACATGTTCTTCATATCGCTCCATTTCCTCTGGATAGTTGACTTCAGCGCTGGGACCGGAGAGCCTTTGCGGCGGATGGATTTCGGGTCACCTAACGTTGGAGTTGAGCGGCGGCTTTTAGCCGGCTGCGCGAGGCATGATGAACCACTGCCTGGTGCAACCGGCTAAAAGATGTCCGCTCGAACGACGGGTTAGGTGCAAGGCTTTGCATGCGGTGCATTTTCACCCGTGACCCGCGCTCCAACCCCTGCAGCACGGGCCGAAGGCCGGTGCTTCGGCTGACCTGGCTACGCAGCGCTGGCCTTGCATTTGCCTTGCGCGCCAGCGCAGGGCTTGCATTCTTGCCTTCAGTGACCGCCAACCATGCGACCTTCGACGATTGGCAAAGCAAGCCAACCGCTCCAGTACTACGAAGCGCGCGAGCGCGGCCCTTACCTGCCACAAGACAAGCCGGGTAGAGGCGAATAGCCGCACCACTCAGCAACCCGTGCCGCAGCGCCGACGGCCGAAAGCGAGACGCGCTCCGCACGCCTCCGCAACCTTGCATTTGTCTCGCTCTGCATGCCTCCGCCTTGCGACTTTCGTAGGCACCTAACGTGTTTTCGACGACACACGCCGTCCACATTGCCAGCTGATCGATAAGTTGATATTGGACATCGACCTCCCCTAAGTCCTTGTTTCGCCTGAGCACGGCGAGCGCATCTCGGCTTGATAGTGGACAGCGCAGGCAATTAGCGACCACCAAAGAGGACGTTCGCCTGCGTCAGTGGGCGCAGGATATCCGCGCCACACGCGCGCTGTCCATCGCAAGAAGCAAAGGGGTAGGTTGGGTGCCTGCAGGCCTCAGCCTTTGCACTGAACCGTCATCTGCGCCTGGTCGGCCTCCGCGCCTTCGGCCCAGGCCACGGCCGGTTCCCACCAGCGGTCGCCCGCAGGCGACGTGTGCCGTCGCTCCCACTGGCGCACCACCTCGTGGCCCTTGGGGCACAGCGCGTCGGCGCGTTCGCCCAGGGTCTGCAGGTGGCGGCCGCGCAGTTCGTAGGCGGCCGGGCCGTCGGTGGCCAGGCGTCGCACATCGGTGCTCGCGCACCCGCCCAGCAGCACGACAGCGGCCGCGGCAACGGCCAACGCCGGCCATCGGCGCACACCAGGCGGTTCGCTCGAGCGCCGGGTCATGGCGTCACACCTGCATGTTCATGATGTCGGAGTAGGCCTGCACCAGCCGGTTGCGCACCTGCACCGTGGCCTGGAAGCCGATCTGCGCCTTTTGCATGGCCACCATCGTCTCCTCCAGGCTCACCGTCGGGTTGTCGAGCTGCACTTCGCGCTGCAGGCGCTCGGCCTCGTGCTGCGTGTCGCTCACGCCGCGCAGTGCCTGGGTCATGGCTTGCGAGAAGCTGGGCGCTTCGACGCCGGTGCTCTTGCCCACCTTCGGCGCCAGCGGGCGGCCGTCGGTGCCGAGGCCGGCACGCGCCACCGCTTGCGCGAAGTCGAAGGGTTTGAGCTTCAGGTCCATGGCAGGGGGTTGAGGGGCACCGTGACCTGCATCGTAAGCAGCGCCGCGGCACCCGAAGGGGGGAAGTGCCGGCCGAATCGGGGCCTGTTCCCCGCATTCGCCCCGGGGGCGTTCACCAAGAATCCGTGCCATCCGGCCGTTTGCCGGTGTGTTCGTGCCTGAACCCTCTTCAAGCCACCCATGGACAACGCGATCGCTCCTACCGCCACTCCCACGCTGGCCCCCGTGCCCAGTGGCGCCTTCGCACGCCTGGCCAGCATGCCGCCGCGGGCCCGGTTGATGCTCGGTGTCGGTGCCGCGGCGCTGGTGGCCGTGGTGGTGGCGCTCACGCTGTGGAGCAGCCAGGGCGACTACAAGGTGCTGTACGCCAACCTGTCCGACAAGGACGGCGGCGACATCATCGCCCAGCTGTCGCAGATGAACGTGCCCTACAAGCATGCCGACGGCGGCAACGCGATCCTGGTGCCGGCCGACAAGGTGCACGACGTGCGGCTCAAGCTGGCCTCGGCCGGCCTGCCCAAGGGCTCGGTGGTGGGCTTCGAGCTGATGGACAACGCCCGCTTCGGGCAAACCCAGTTCCAGGAGCGCCTGACCTTCCAGCGCGGCCTGGAGGGCGAGCTCACGCGCTCCATCACCTCGCTGGCCGCCGTGCAGGCGGCGCGCGTGCACCTGGCGCTGCCCAACCAGAACGGCTTCTTCCGCGAGCAGCAGAAGCCCAGCGCCTCGATCCTGCTCACGCTGTACCCCGGCCGCACGCTGGATCGATCGCAGATCGCCGGCATCGTGCACCTGGTGTCCTCCAGCGTGCCCGAGCTCGCGCCCAAGGCCGTGAGCGTGCTCGACCAGACCGGCACCCTGCTGTCCGACACCGACGGCGCAGGCAGCGGCAACGAGGGGCTGGACGCCACGCAGCTGCGCTACGTGAGCCAGATCGAGGCCACGCTGCAAAAGCGCATCTTCGACATCCTGGAGCCCGTGGTCGGGCGCGACAACCTGCGCGCCACCGTGGCCGCCGAGGTCGATTTCTCGCAGGTGGAATCCACCTCCGAGGAGTACAAGCCCAACCAGGGCGAGGCCGCAGCCAGCGCCGCGGTGCGCAGCCAGCAGAGCACCGAATCCACCAACGGCGCGTCGGCCACGCCGGGCGGCGTGCCGGGCGCCACCAGCAACCAGCCGCCGGTGCCGGCCACCGCGCCCATCAACGGCCCGGCGCAGCCGCTGCAGGCCGCGCAGGGCGGGCAGCCGCAGGGCGGCGCGGCGCGGCGCGACAAGCTCACCAACTACGAGCTCGACAAGACGGTGCGCGTCACGCGCAACGCCACCGGCCAGATCAAGCGCCTGTCGGCCGCGGTGGTGGTGAACAACCGCGTCAACGTGGATGCGAAAGGCAAGACCAGCGTCACCCCGCTCACGCAGGACGAGCTCGACAAGCTCACCGCGCTGGTGCAGGAGAGCATCGGCTTCAGCAAGCAGCGCGGTGACTCGGTGCGCGTGATCAACGCGCCGTTCAAGACCGATCCCGCGCTCAAGCCCGAGGCCGTGCCGCTGTGGCAGCAGCCCTGGCTGCTCGACATGGTGCGTGCCGGTGCGGTGCCCGGCGCGCTGGCCCTGGTGGCGCTGCTGGTGGTGTTCGGCCTGATCCGCCCCGCCCTGCGCGCCGTCGCGCCGCCGCCCGGCAACAAGGGCAAGCAGCTCGACGCCGTGGTGGCCGACGAGGTGACGCTGCCTGCGCTGGAGGCGCCGCGCGTGAGCACCCAGCTCGAAGGCGCACGCAGCCTGGCCAAGGACAACCCGGCGGCGGTGGCCAACATCGTGCGCGGCTGGGTCAAGGGCGAAGTGGCATGAGCAAGACGGTTGCCAAGCGCATCGCGAGCGAGCCTGCCCTCGGAGGAGTGGCGCGGTACTCCCGCGTCGAGGGGCCGACACATGGATGAGCAAGGTCTCGAAGACGCGGCGATCCTGCTGATGTCCCTCGGCGAGGAGGAAGCCGCCGAGGTGTTCAAGCACCTCGAGCCGAAGGAAGTGCAGCGCCTGGGCGAGACCATCGCGCGCATGAAGGCCATCCCGCGCGAGAAGGTCGAGGGCGTGCTGGACAAGTTCGCGGCCGTGGCCTCCGAGCAGAGCATGCTGGTGGCCGACACCGACGAGTACGTAAAGTCGGTGCTGCGCAAGGCGCTGGGCGACGACAAGGCCAACCTGCTGATCGACCGCATCCTGCAGGGCAGCGACATCACCGGCATCGAGAGCCTGAAGTGGATGGACGCCAGCTCGGTGGCCGAGCTGCTGCGCAACGAGCATCCGCAGATCGTGGCCGCGATCCTGGTGCACCTGGACTACGAGCAGAGCAGCTCGGTGCTCAAGTGCTTCACCGAGCGCCAGCGCAACGAGGTGCTGGTGCGCATCGCCACGCTCGACGGCATCCAGCCCAGCGCGCTGAAGGACCTGAACGAGGTGATGAGCAAGGTGCTGGCCGGCGGCGAGAAGCTGAAGAAGGCCACGCTGGGCGGCGTGAAGACCGCCGCCGAGATCATCAACATGCTGGGCAGCTCGGTGGAGACCTCGGTGCTCGACTACATCCGCGAGGCCGACAACGAGCTGGCGCAGAAGATCATGGACAACATGTTCACCTTCGACGACCTGGAGAAGCTGGACGACAAGGCCATCCAGGCGCTGCTGCGCGAGGTGCAGAGCGAGTCGCTGGTGATCGCGCTGAAGGGCGCCACGCCCGAGCTGCGCGAGAAGATCTTCAAGAACATGTCCACGCGCGCCGCCGAGACGCTGCGCGAGGATCTGGAAAGCCGCGGCCCGGTGCGGCTGTCCGAGGTGGAGGCCGAGCAGAAGGAACTGCTGAAGACCGTCCGCCGCCTGGCCGACGAAGGCCAGATCGTGCTGCAAGGGGGGGCCGATGACCAGTTCGTCTGAGCGCCGCGGCCCGCGCCCGGTGCCGCCGCCCGAGGGCACGGCCAAGCCGGCCAGCAGCTATGCGCGCTTCATCCCGCGCGAGGAGCTGGGCCAGTTCGCCAGCTGGCAGCCCGGCGGCTTCGGCGAAGCGCCCAGGGCGCAGCCGCCGCACGGCGCACCCGAGGCGCCGCCCGCCGCACCCAGCGCCGACGAGGTGCAGGCACAGCTGCACGAGGCGCGCCAGGCCGGCTACCAGGATGGCTATCGCGACGGGCTGGTCGCGCTGGACAGCTTCAAGCAGACCTTCGCCCAGCAGATGAGCGCGCAGATCGGCCAGCTGCTGCAGAGCTTCGACGCGCAGATGGGCGAGCTGGAGCAGCAGATGGCCGACGCGCTGGCGCGCACCGCCACGCAGCTGGCGCGCCAGGTGGTGCGCCACGAGCTCACGGTGCAGCCCGAGCTGGTGGCGCAGGTGGCCACCGAAGGCGTGAACGCGGTGTTGATGAGCGCGCGCCACATCCGCGTGCATGTGAACCCGCAGGACCAGGCGCTGGTGGCGCAAGGCGCAGCCGAGGCGCTGCAGGCGCGTGGCGCGCGCCTGATGCCGTCGGCCGCCATCGCACGCGGCGGCTGCCTGATCGAAAGCGACGCCGGCAGCATCGACGCGCGCATCGAGGCGCGCTGGCAGCAGGCGTCGCAGGCGCTGGGGCAGAGCGTGCCGTGGCACGACAGCGAGGCTGACGCATGAGCGGCACGCACCTGTTCGAGTTCCAGGCCGTGCAGCGCGCGGCCGCCGAGCGGGTGGAGCGCTGGGAGCGCTACCTCGCCGACCTGCAGGCCTACGCGGCCGCGCCGCGCGCGCTGGAGACCGAAGGCACGCTGGTGCGCGTGACCGGCCTCGTGCTCGAGGCCGCCGGCGTGCGCGTGCCGGTGGGCTCGGTGTGCGAGGTGCATTCACCCAACGACGACGGCCAGCCGCCGGTGCTGGCCGAGGTGGTGGGCTTCAACGCCGACCGCGCGTTCCTGATGCCCACCGGCGAGATCCACGGCCTGTCCAGCGGCGCGCGCGTGGTGCCGCGCCCGGCCCCCAGCCAGCCGCCGCGCCTGGGCCGCGACAACCACCCCTGGCGCCGCAGCGAGGACCGCGGGCTGCACCTGCCGATGGGCGACGGCCTGCTCGGCCGCGTGGTCGACCCGCATGGCGCGCCGATGGACCGCAAGGGCCCGCTGGCCACGGTGCACAACGAGCCGATGATCCGCCGCCCGATCAACGCGATGGACCGCGACCCCGTGCGCACCCCGCTGGACACCGGCGTGCGCGCGATCAACGCCATGCTCACGGTGGGCCGCGGCCAGCGCATCGGCCTGTTCGCCGGCACCGGCGTGGGCAAGTCGGTGCTGCTGGGCATGATGGCGCGCTACACGCAGGCCGACGTGATCGTGGTCGGCCTGATCGGCGAGCGCGGCCGCGAAGTCAAGGAATTCATCGAAGACATCCTCGGGGAAGAGGGGTTGAAGCGCAGCGTGGTGGTGGCGGCTCCGGCCGACGCGCCCCCGCTCGTTCGCATGCAGGGCGCCACGTACGCCACCGCGATCGCGGAGCACTTCCGCGATCGCGGCCAGCATGTGCTGCTGCTGATGGACTCGCTCACCCGCTATGCCATGGCGCAGCGCGAGATCGCGCTGGCCATCGGCGAGCCGCCGGCCACCAAGGGCTACCCGCCCAGCTGCTTCGCGAAGCTGCCGCAGCTGGTGGAACGCTCGGGCAACGGGCTCAACGGCGTGGGCTCGATCACCGCCTTCTACACGGTGCTCAGCGAAGGCGACGACCAGCAGGACCCGATCGCCGATGCGGCGCGCGGCATCCTCGATGGCCACATCGTGCTCAGCCGCGAGCTGGCCGAGGGTGGCCACTACCCGGCCATCGACGTGGAGCGCTCGATCTCGCGCGTGATGACGGCCGTGGCCACGCGCCAGCACGTGGAGGCCGCGCGCCGCGCGCGCCAGCTGCTGGCCAAGTACAACAAGGCGCGCGACCTGATCCAGCTCGGCGCCTACGCCCCCGGCCACGACGCCGAGCTCGACGCCGCCGTGCGCGCCCATCCCGCGCTGATGACACTGCTGCAGCAGGACATGCACGAGGTGGCACCGCTCGAAGCCGCCAAGCGCCAGCTCGCCGCCACCGTGGCCAACACCTGAAGCACCCGCCCATGACCCAAGACGTTCATTCGCTCACCGTGCTGCTGCAGCAGGCCGAAAGCCAGCGCGACGAGGCCCTGCTGCAGCTGCAGCAGGCGCAGCAGCGCGCCGACGGCGCACAGGCGCAGGCCGAGCAGCTGCAGGCCTATCGCGGCCAGTACCAGCAGCGCTGGTCGCAACAGTTCGCGCAGCGCGGCGCGATCGAGATCGTGCAGTGCTACCAGAGCTTCAACGAGCGGCTGGACCAGGCGGTGGCGCACCAGGCGCAGGTGGTGGCGCAGAGCAAGGTGCAGCTGGAACAGGCGCGCACGCAACTGGCCGAGCGCGAGATGCGCGTGGCCTCGGTGCGCAAGATCATCGAGCGGCGCCAGCAGGAGCAGCGCCGCGCCGCCGACCGCCAGGACCAGAAGCTCACCGACGAAGCCGCGCAGCGCTCGGGCTGGAACAGCGCTCTGCCCTCGCGCATGGTCAACCAGTTCAACTGATCGGGCCCGCCATGCTGTCTCCCGCGCTCAACGCCCTCACCCCCACGCCGCCGGCCGCACCGCAGGCCGGCAGCCCGCCGCCTGCCGCGGACGCGCCCACCGATTCATTCGCCCAGCAGTTGCAGCAGGCACGCCGGCCCGCCGCCCCCGAGGACAAGCCCTCCTCGGCCGCCGACAAGCCGAACGCCGGCAAGAAGGCCGACGCCAAGCCCGCGGCACACAACGAGACCAAGAAGGCCGACAAGCCCAAGGACGCGAAAGACGCCAAGGCCAAGGAGGCCAAGGACGGCGACGACGCGGCCGCGGCTGCGCCACCCGCGGCCGCCGACCCGCATCACCTCGACACGCTGCTGCCCGGCTGGAGCGCGGCGCAGCCGCCAGCAGCAGGCGCAGCGGTGGCCGATCCCACGGCCGGCAAGGCCCACACCACAACCGACACCGCGGCCGGCACCGACCCGGCTGCCGCACTGTCCGACGCCAGCTCGGCCCGGCGCAAGACACCCGGCCTGCCCGCCGCCGCCACCGACGCCACGGCATCGACCGCTCGCAAGGCCGACGCCGGCGCGGCCACCACGCCGCCCGCCTTCACGTTGCCCGCCGCAGCAGGCGACACCGACAAGAGCGCGCTGCCCGCTGCGCAGCCCGGCCAGGCCGCGCTGCCCTACTCGGCGCTGGGCGCCGCGCCGCTCG
>CAMLIZ010000156.1 GCA_946480245.1 uncultured Pseudomonadota bacterium | reverse complement strand
AACCGCCGACCTACGCCTTGTAAGGGCGCCGCTCTACCAGCTGAGCTAAGCACCCGTGTCGTTCCAGTGGAGGACGCCGGGTCACCTTCGACGTTTACTTCAGCGCGTCTTTCAGTGCCTTGCCCGCGCGGAACTTCGGCACCTTGGCTGCCTTGATCTTGATCGTGTCGCCGGTGCGCGGATTGCGGCCGCTGCGAGCAGCGCGCTTGGTGATCGAGAAAGTGCCGAAACCGACCAGCGACACGGAGTTGCCTTTCTTCAGCGTCGCTTTCACACCGCCGATCATGGCTTCCAGTGCGCGGCTTGCTGCCGCCTTGGAGATGTCTGCCTGCACCGCGATGTGGTCAATCAGTTCGCTCTTGTTCACGTAGTACCCCCTCTCAAGGTGTCTCGACGAAGTGTTCGGTGATGCCCCTCGACCTGCGGCGGTGCGTGGGTTGTTTCCCCGGCTGATTACAGCGATGCGTCTTGCGGGTGTCAAGCGCGGAACGGCGATTCTATGCGTTTCCATTTGCGTGACAGCGGCAGCACTGCACGCGTTGTCGCGCGGGCGTCAAGGAGTTGCGGCGCGACGTACCGGCTCACGTACCACCAGCGCCACTCCGCATGCGGTGAGCGCCAGCCCGACGAGCACCGGCGGGCCCAAGGGCTCACCGAACAGCCACCATGCCTGCAGCGCCGTGCAGGGCGGTACCAGGTACAGCAGGCTAGTGACGGACGTGGCCGCTCCGCGCTGGATCAGCATGAACAGCAACGAGCTGCCGCCGAGCGTGAGCACGAGCACCGACCACGCCAGCGCGCCCAGCAACTCAGGGTGCCAGCGCATCGGCTCCGCCTCGAGCAGCGCCAGCGGCAGCGTGGCCGCCAGCGCGGCCAGCAACTGAATGAAGCTGGCAGTGCGCACGTCGGTGCTGCGCACGAAGCGCTTCTGGTAGAGCGTTCCGACGGTGATCGACAGCAGAGCCAGCAGGGCCAGCGCCAGGCTGTGCGGCGTGACCTGCCCGACGCTGAGCTTGCGCCATACCACCAGCAGCAGCCCGGCCAAGCCGAGCATCAGGCCGAGCCACTGCCGCGGCGCCACGCGCTGGTCCCGCTCACGCGCTGCCACCCACAGAGCGGTGAGCACCGGCTGCAGGCCCACGATCAGGGCGACGGTGCCGGCCGGGATGCCGGCCTTCACCGCTGCCCACACGCCGCCGAGATAGCCCGCATGGATCAACAGGCCGGTGACCACCAGGTGCGCGCGCTGCCGGCCGTCGGCCGGCCACGGAGCGCGCGCCAGCGTGATCCATAGCGCGAAGGCGAGCACGGACAGCGCGTAACGCCATGCGAGAAAGCTCATCGGCGGCGCATGCGGCATGCCGTAGCGAGCGACGACGAAACCCGTGCTCCAGATCAATACGAACACGACCGGCATGGCGCGCAGCCAAGCGGTTCGCGGCACGGAAACCACTCAGCGCGCCTTGGCCCGGATCTCGGGCAGCGCCTTGCGCAGGTAGTACACCATCGACCAGATCGTGAGCACCGCAGCGGCGTAGAGCAGCCAGGTGCCCCACACACGCGTATCGATCACGCCGAACAACATGCCGCCGTAGAGCAGGAACGGCAGCGCGATCATCTGCACCGTGGTCTTCACCTTGCCGAGCATGTGCACCGCCACGCTGCGAGATGCGCCGATCTGCGCCATCCACTCGCGCAGTGCCGAGATTGCGATCTCGCGGCCGATGATCACCAGCGCGATCAGCGCGTCCACGCGCTGCAGGTGAACCAGCACCAGCAAAGTGGACGAGACGAGGAACTTGTCTGCCACAGGGTCGAGGAAGGCACCAAACGACGAGGTCTGGTTCAGGCGCCGCGCGAGAAAGCCGTCCAGCCAGTCGGTGGCCGCGAACACCACGAACAGCACGGTCGCGATCAGGTTGCGCGTGGCCGGCTCGACGCTGCCGAACGGCAGGTCGAACACGCCCACGATCAGCGGGATGCAGACGATGCGCGCCCAGGTGAGCAGCGTGGGGACGGTGAAGAACATCGGCCGATTATGAGGGCGGTCATTCGTCGAGCGTGCGAGGCTTGAAGCGGCGCTGGTCGTCGAACAGGAACACCTCGGCAAACTTCCACGGCTTCTTCAGATGGCGCATGTCGCCGTAGGGTGCGGCCCGCCGCACCGCGTCGATCGCGATCTGCACCGTGTCCTCCGCTTGACGCGGATGACGCAGCACGTGGATGTCGCGTACATCGCCGTCGGCGCCGAGCTCGATCTCGAGTACCGGAATCGCGAGCAGCGGCTCGGGCGGCACACCCATGTAGCTGATGCTCGGATTGGCTGCCACCATGCGCTGCGCGGCACGGTGGCGGAACTCGTCCCAGTTGCGTGCCGGCGCGGCCGCCGGCAGCGCTTGCGCGGCGCTGTCCGGCGCAGGCGCCATCGGCGGCAGCGAGGTCGAGCTGCAGGCCGCGAGCGCGGCCAGCACCATCAGCGGCGCAAGGCGCAGGTCAATGCAACGCACGGTAGATCTCCTCGGCCAGTTCCCACGAGATGCCGTCGACGCTGGCCAGCTCGTCCACGCTCGCATTGGTCACGCCGCGCACGCCGCCGAAACGCTGCAGCAGGCGCGCACGTTTCTTCGGCCCCACGCCGCCGATCTCCTCCAGCCGGCTACCGCCGGTGCGCACCTTGGCGCGGCGCGCGCGCATGCCGGTGATGGCGAAGCGATGCGCCTCGTCGCGGATCTGCGCCACCAGCATCAGCGCCGCCGAGTCGTGACCCAGGTACACCTTGGGCCGACCATCGGCGAACACCAGCTCCTCGAGGCCCACCTTGCGGCCCTCGCCCTTTTCCACGCCGACGATCAACGACAGGTCCAGCGCCAGTTCCTCGAACACCTCGCGCGCCATCGCGACCTGGCCGCGTCCGCCGTCCACCAGTACCAGATCGGGCATGCGGGCGGAACCGGTGGCCACGCCCTCGGCGAGCTTGGCATAGCGGCGGGTGAGCACCTGGCGCATCGCCGCATAGTCGTCGCCGCCGGTAATGCCCTCGATGTTGTAGCGCCGGTATTGCGACGGTTGCATCTGGTGGTTCTCGAACACCACGCAGGAGGCCTGGGTGGCCTCGCCTGCGGTATGGCTGATGTCGAAGCATTCGATGCGAAAGACGTCCAGGTCCTCGGGCGCCAAGTCCAGCGCCTCGACCAGTGCGCGCGTGCGCTCGCGCTGCGAGCCCTCCTCCGCCAAGAGGCGGGCCAGCGCCAGCTCGGCGCCCTTGACCGCCATTTCCTGCCAGATGCGGCGCTGCTCGCGCGGCTGATGCTGCGCCGTGACCTTAATGCCGCTTTGCAGCGTAAGCGCCTCGACCAGCGCCTTGTCCACCGGGTGGCTCAGCACCAGTTGCGGCGGCACCGGGCTGTCCAGGTAGTGCTGCGCAATGAAGGCCTCCAGCACCTGCACCTCGGGGGACACGTCGGCGCGCTCCTCGGCCTGCTCCGCATTCAGCGCAGTGGCTTCCTCCACGTGGCTGGGGAAATAGGCGCGGTCGCCCAGGTGGCGGCCGCCTCGCACCATTGCCAGATTCACGCAGGCACGGCCGCCCTGCACGCGCACCGCGAGGATGTCCACGTCCTTGTCGGTCGCGCTGAGCGAACTCGCCTCCACCGACTGCTGGTGCAGTACGCGCGACAGCGCCGCGATCTGGTCGCGTGTGGCTGCTGCCTTCTCGAACTCGAGCGCTTCGGAATAGCCCAGCATCTGCTGCTGCAACGCGTCGATCACCTCCTGCTGCTCGCCCAGCAGGAAGCGCTCGGTATTCGTCACGTCGCGCTGGTAGTCAGCGGTCGACACCAAGCCGACGCACGGCCCCGAACAGCGGCGGATCTGGTACAGCAGGCAAGGCCGCGTGCGGTTGTTGAACACCGTGTCCTCGCAGGTGCGCAGCCGGAACACCTTCTGGATCAGCTGGATCGTTTCCTTCACCGCCCACGCACCCGGGTATGGGCCGAAGTAGTGGTGCTTCTTGTCCACCGCACCGCGGTAGTAGGCCACGCGCGGAAACGCGTGGCTCACCAGCTTGAGGTACGGGTAGCTCTTGTCGTCCCGGAACAGGATGTTGAACTTCGGGTTCAACGTCTTGATCAGGTTGTTCTCGAGCAGCAGCGCCTCGGCCTCGGTACGCACGACCGTGGTCTCCAGGCGCGCGATGCGGCCCACCATGTGGCCGATGCGGGTACCGCCGTGATCCTTGTGGAAGTAGCTGGAGACGCGCTTTTTCAGGCTCCGCGCCTTGCCCACGTACAGCACGCCACCGGCCGCATCGTAGTAGCGGTAGACGCCGGGCAGGCTCGGCAGCGCGGCCACCTCGGCCAGCAGGCGTTCGCGCGGCGCGTCTTCGCTGTCGGGGCGGGGGGTGGGCTGCGAGCTCTCGTTCATGGGGTTGCCGATTCTGCCGCTTCGATAATGGCGTGATGCGCTGGGACCTTTTCTGCCGCGTGATCGACAACTTCGGCGACGTGGGCGTGTGCTGGCGTCTGGCGGCCGACCTGGGCGCGCGCGGCGAGTCCGTGCGGCTGTGGATCGACGACCCGTCCGCACTGGCGTGGATGGCACCCGCCGGGGCGCCCGGCGTGCAGGTACAGCGCTGGGCCGATCCGCTGCCCGCGCTCGACCCGGGCGACGTGGTGATCGAAGCCTTCGGCTGCGACCCCCCCGGCTCCTTTGTGGAACGGATGCAGGTGCGCCGGCCGGTGTGGATCAATCTCGAGTACCTGAGCGCGGAGGCTTACGTGGAGCGCAGCCACGGGCTGCCGTCGCCACAACACGGCGGGCTGACCAAGTGGTTCTTCTATCCCGGCTTCACGCCGCGAACCGGTGGCCTGCTTCGCGAACCCGGATTGATGGCGCAGCGGGCGGCATTCAACCGTGACGGCTGGCTGCAGGCCCTCGGCACGCCCCGCCATGCCGGCGAGCGCGTTGTGAGCCTGTTCTGCTACGACAACCCGGCGCTGCCGCAGTTGCTGCACCAGCTGGCGCAGCAGCCGACGCTGCTGCTGCTGACACCCGGCGCGGCCCAACGCCAGGCGCTGCCCCTGCTGGATGAGCGTGCGCGGCTCGGCGCCTTGCGCGCCCAGGCGCTGCGGTGGTTGCCGCAGCCCGATTACGACCGGCTGCTGTGGAGTTGCGACCTGAACTTCGTGCGTGGCGAGGATTCCTTCGTGCGCGCCCAGTGGGCCGGCGCTCCGTTCGTGTGGCAGATCTACCCGCAGCACGATGGCGTGCATGCGGGCAAGCTGAACGCCTTTCTCGATCGCTTCGGCCCCGCCGCACCCGTGCGTGCACTCTGGCACGCGTGGAACGGGCTGGCCTTGTGGCCGACGGACCTGCCCCCACCTGACGACTGGGCCGCACGCTGTCACGCGTGGCGTGAAGGCCTGCTCGCACAGCAAGACCTTACGGGCCAGCTGCTGAAGTTCGCTGCAGCCAAACGGTTAGAATGACGGGCTTTGCGCATTCGCGCCGGACTGAACCTCTGGGAACCGGCTGACAGAACGCGCGCCGATTCGATATTCGCGTTCTCGAACGCTCATCTTTTCCAGATTCCGCCATGAAACTCGCTCAGGAAATCCGCGCAGGCAACGTCATCATGCAGGGTAAGGACCCGATGGTCGTGCTGAAAACCGAATACAGCCGCGGCGGCCGCGGCGCCGCCACCGTGCGCATCAAGATGAAGAACCTGCTCAACGGCTCCGGTGCCGAACTGGTGTTCAAGGCCGACGACAAGATGGACCAGATCGTGCTCGACAAGAAGGAGTGCACGTACACCTACTTCGCCGACCCGATGTACGTGTTCATGGACAGCGAGTACAACCAGTTCGAGGTGGAAGCCGAGAACATGGGCGACGCGATCAACTACCTCGACGACGGCATGGCGGTGGAAGTGGTCTTCTACGACGGCAAGGCGATCTCGGTCGAACTGCCCACCACCGTGGTGCGGCAGATCAGCACCGAGCCGGCCGTCAAGGGCGACACCTCGGGCAAGGTCATGAAGCCGGCCCGCATCGTGGGCACGGGCTTCGAGATCCCGGTGCCGCTGTTCGTGGAAGACGGCGACAAGATCGAGATCGACACCCGCACCCACGAGTACCGCAAACGCGTTTGAGGCGTGCGCACCTGCATGCATGACAAGCCGGCCCCTGGGCCGGCTTTTGCATTGCGGCGATGAAAACCCAGCCCGTCGTCGCCGCGCGCATCGCCTTCGAGGGCGATGTGCCGTACGCGCCCGAGTTTGGCGACGTCTACCACTCGCGCAGCGGCGCGCTGGCCCAGGCCTCGCACGTCTTCCTCCGCGGCAACCAGTTGCCCGAGCGGTGGCGCGGCAAGAGCCGCTTCGTGATCCTGGAAACCGGCTTCGGGCTGGGCAACAACTTCCTGGCCACCTGGTCCGCCTGGCGCGACGACGCGTCGCGCTGCGAGCGGCTGGTGTTCATCTCCATCGAGAAGCATCCGCCGCAACGCGCGGACCTTCAGCGTGCGCACGCCGCCTCGCCGCTACGCGACCTGGCCGACAAGCTCCTTGATGCGTGGCCGCCGCTGACGCACAACCTGCACACGCGCGAGTTCGATGGCGGTTCGGTGCGCCTGTTGCTGGCCTTCGGCGATGTGGCGGACTGGCTGCCGGAGCTGGTGGCCGAGGTGGACGCGTTCTACCTCGACGGCTTTGCGCCCGCCCGCAACCCGCAGATGTGGCAGCCGCGGCTGTTCAAGTCGCTGGCGCGCCTGGCCTCGGCGGGCGCCACAGCCGCCACCTGGAGCGTCGCGCGGCCGGTGCGCGACGGGCTCGTCACCGCCGGCTTCGAGGTGCAGCGCGCCGCCGGCTTCGCGGGCAAGGCCGAGATGAGCGTGGCCCGTTTTGCGCCGCGCTTCCAACCGCGCGCGGCACCGTCGCGGCTCAATGCATCCAGCCGTCACGCCGACCGCGCCATCGTCGTCGGTGCAGGGTTGGCGGGTGCCTGCGTGGCGCATGCACTCCAAAGCGAGGGCATCGCCTGCACCCTGCTGGAGCGCCAGCCGCAGCCGGCGCAGGAGACCAGTGGCAATCCTGGCGGCCTGTTCCACGGCGTGGTGACCCCGGAGGACGGAGCGCACGCGCGCTTCAACCGCGCGGCGGCGCTTCACGCGCAGCGCCTGTTCGAGCCCTTGTGCCGCGCGGGCACGGTGCGCGGCGAGGTCGACGGCCTGCTGCGGCTGCACGACATGCCCGGCTGCGTGGCGGCGATGCAGGCGATCGTCGAGCGCCACGGATTGCCGCCCGACTACGTGCGGGCGGTGCCTGCGGACATCGCAGCCTCGCTCGCCGGCCATCCGCTCCCGAGCCCCGCGTGGTTCTTTCCCGGTGGCGGCTGGCTGGCACCCGCGGACCTCGTGCGTCAGCAACTGGCCGGCGTGCCCGACCTGCGGTTCGGCGCGTCCGTGCGCAGCGTGCGCCGGGCCGGCGCACTCTGGCAGGCGCTGGACGAATCGGGCGACGTGCTCGCCGAAGCGCCCGTGCTGGTGCTGGCCAACGGGACCGACGCCCTGCCTCTTCTCGGCACGCCGCGGTGGCCGCTGCAACGAGTGCGCGGGCAGATCACCCTGCTGCGCAGCGCAACGCACCTGCGTCGCCCGCTGGCCGGCGCCGGCTATGCCATCGACATGGGCGATGGACAGCTGCTGTGCGGCGCCACGCAGCAGCCGGACGACCTGTGGCCCGATGTGCGGGACGAGGACCACGACGCCAATCTGCGCCAGCTCGCGCGCCTGCTCGGCCACCCGCCTGCAGCGCAAGCCGTGCTCGCCGGCCGCGTCGGCTGGCGCCTGACGGCCAACGATCGATTGCCGGTGCTCGGGCCCGTGCCGACGCCGTCCGCGCCCGGCATGCGCTTGGACCAGCCGCGTTTCGTGCCACGCGAGCCCGGCCTCTATGTGCTCACCGCACTCGGCTCGCGCGGCATCACCTGGGCTCCGTTGGCGGCCCGCACGCTGGCCGCGTGGATCGCCGGCGCACCGCTTCCGCTGGAGGCGGGCCTGCTCGACGCCGTGGACGCCGCGCGCTTCGCAAGCCGCGCAGCACGCCGCGCCCCGTGATCAGCGCGTGCGGGCCGGCGGCTCGGTCCAGCCGCCACCCAGCGCCTTGTACAGCGCCACCTGGTTCTGCAGCACCAGCGCTTCGGTCTGCACCATCGCCTGCTGGGCCGTGAACAGCGAGCGCTGCGCATCCAGCAGATCCAGGTAACTCGCGGCGCCGTTGCGATAGCGCAGGTCGGCAAGCCGGAACGTGACCTGCAGCGACTCCAGCTGCGAGCGCTGGGCCTGCAACTGCTCGGCCAGCAGCGAGCGCCCTGCCAGCGCGTCCGCCACGTCGCGGAACGCCGACTGGATGGCGCGCTCGTACTGAGCTACCGCAATGTCGCGACCGGCGCGTGCGGCTTCCAGGTTGCCCTGGTTGCGCCCCGCGTCGAAGATCGGCTGCAGAAGCCCAGCCGTGCCGGTCCACGCGAACGATCCGCTCTTGAACAGGCCCGACAGCTCGGTGCTCGCGCTGCCCGCCGTGGCCGTGAGCGAGATGCGCGGGAAGAACGCGGCGCGCGCGGCGCCGATGTTGGCGTTGGCGGCGATCAGTTGCTGCTCGGCCTGCAGCACGTCGGGCCGGCGCGTGAGCACCTCCGATGGCAGCCCAGCCGGCAACTCCGGCAGCTGCAGCCGCGCGAGATCGGCGCCCGCAGTGGAGGCCAGTTCTGCGGGCACCTGCTCGCCAAGCAGCAGTGCGAGGGCGTTCTGGTCGAGCGCGCGCTGACGCGCTTGCTGTGCAGCGGCAATGCGCGCCGCGTCCAGCAGCGACTGCGCCTGCCGCCAGTCGAGCTCCGATATCACGCCGTTGTCGAACTTCAGGCGCGTGAGGCGCGTGGACTCCTCGCGTGTCTTGAGCGTCTCGCGTGTCACCGCCAGCAGCGCGTCGTCGGCCAGCAGCGCGAAGTAGCCGTTGGCCACCGCCGCCACCAGGCTGATCTGCGCCGACTTGCGCGCTTCCTCGGTGGCAAGGTATTGCGCCAGCGCCACGTCGCTCAGGCTGCGCACGCGGCCGAACAGGTCGAGCTCGTAGGTGCTGAGCGCCAGCCCGGCGCTGTAGGTCTGCATGACCTTCCCGCTGGCGCCGGGCGAGCGCGCCACCTGCGCCGCTGCACCGACCGTGGGCCATTGGTCGGCACGCCGCACCTCGTACAGCGCCCGCGCCTGCTCGATGTTGAGCACCGCCACGCGCAGGTCGCGGTTGTTGGCCAGCGCGATGTCGATCAGGTGCGCGAGCTGCGGGTCGGCGGCGAAGAAGCTGCGCCAGCCGATGTCGGCGGCCGTCTTGCCCGCCGGTGCCGCGGCGGCAGCGCCGGGGAAGGCCTGGGGCACCGGCGCGGCGGGCCGTTCGTAGCGTGGCGCGAGCGACATGCAGCCCGACAGCAGCAACGCCGACCCCAGCAGCGGCAGGCAGGGCAGGTGCAACTTACTCATGGCCACCTCCCTCGCCTGCACCCGCGGGCGGTGACGGCGGTGGGCCGCCGTTCTCGTCCAGCGTGTGGGCGTACAGGCGCCGTTGACGTTCGCTGCCGTGGAACAGCCCGCGCACCACCACGAAGAACACCGGCACGAAGAACACGGCCAGCATCGTGGCGCTGATCATGCCGCCCATCACGCCGGTGCCGATCGCGCGCTGGCTGGCCGAGCCGGCGCCGGAAGCCACGAACAGCGGCAGCACACCCAGCATGAAGGCCATCGACGTCATGATGATCGGGCGAAAGCGCAGGTGCGCGGCGGCCAGCACCGCGTCGCGCGCGCTCCTGCCCTGCGCCTGCAAGTCTTTCGCGAACTCGATGATCAGCACGGCGTTCTTGGCCGACAGGCCGATGATGGTGATCAGCGCCACCTTGAAGTAGATGTCGTTGTTCATGCCGCGCAGCAGCACGGCCAGCACCACGCCCAGCACGCCGAGCGGCACCACCAGGATCACCGACAGCGGGATCGACCAGCTCTCGTACAGTGCGGCCAGGCACAGGAAAACCGCCAGCAGCGAGAAGCCGAGCAGGTAGAACGCTGTCGAGCCGGACAGCTTCTCCTCGCGTGACTGGCCGGTCCATTCGTAGGCGAAGCCCGGCGGCAGTTGCGCGGCCAGGCGCTCCATCTCGTTCATCGCGTCACCGGTGCTGTAGCCGGGTGCCGCGTCGCCCGAGATGCGCATCGCGGGATAGCCGTTGAAGCGGATCAGCTGCATCGGCCCGGTCACCCAATGGGTGCTGGCGAACGTGGAGAACGGCACCGGCTTTCCCTGTGCGTTGAGCGCGTTCAGCCGCAGCAGATCGTCCGGCTGCATGCGCGCCGGCGCTTCGGCCTGCACCACCACGCGCTGCAGGCGGCCCTGGTTGGGAAAGTCGTTCACGTAGGCGGAGCCGAAGGCGGTGGACAGCGCCGCGTTGATCGCGTCGAAGGTGACGCCCAGGCTGGCCGCCTTGTCGCGGTCGATCTGCAGCTCGAGTTGCGACGCGTCCTCCAGGCCATCGGGGCGGACGCCGGAGAGCACCTTGCTTTGCGCGGCCATGCCCAGCAGCTGGTTGCGCGCGGCAACCAGCGCCTCGTGGCCGTTGCCGCCCCGATCCTGCAGCCGGAAGGCGAAGCCGGACGCGGTGCCCAGCTCCGGAATGGGGGGCGGGCTCAAGGGGAAGATGAAGGCGTCGCGCACACGCATCAGCGCACCGAAGGCGCGGCCGGCCACAGCCTGCGCCGAATGGCCGGCGCCTTTGCGCTCGTCCCAGTCCTTCAGGGTCACGAAGGCCAGGCCCGCGTTCTGCCCCTGCCCCGAGAAGCTGAAGCCCAGCACGCCCACCATGCTCTGCACCTCGGGCTGCTTGAG
>CAMLIZ010000155.1 GCA_946480245.1 uncultured Pseudomonadota bacterium | reverse complement strand
GTGATGGTGGCCGGCGGCATGGAGAGCATGACCAACGCGCCGCACCTGAGCTTCATCCGCAAGGGCGTGAAGTACGGCGTCACGCAGTTCTACGACCACATGGCGCTCGACGGCCTGGAAGACGCGTACCAGCGTGGCAAGGCGATGGGCGTGTTCGCCGAGGAGTGCGTGAACAAGTACGAGTTCACGCGCGAGGCCATGGACGCGTTCGCGATCGCCTCCACCGAGCGCGCCAAGAAGGCCAACGAGAGCGGCGCCTTCGACTGGGAGATGGCGCCCGTCACGCTGACCACGCCGAAGGGCGAAACGGTGGTCAAGTTCGACGAGCAGCCGTTCAAGGCCAAGCTCGACAAGATCCCGGGCCTGAAGCCGGCGTTCGACAAGCAAGGCAAGATCACCGCGGCCACCTCCTCCAGCATCTCCGACGGCGCGGCCGCGCTGGTGCTGATGCGCGAATCCACCGCCGCCAAGATGGGCGTCAAGCCGATCGCGCGCATCCTGGCGCACGGCGTGCACGCGCAGGCGCCCAACTGGTTCACCACCGCGCCGATCGGGGCGATCGACAAGGTGCTCAAGAAGGCCGGCTGGGACGCGAAGAACGTCGACCTGTGGGAAGTGAACGAGGCCTTCGCCGCGATCACGATGGCAGCGATGAAGGAGTTCAAGCTGCCGCACGAGATCGTCAACGTGCACGGCGGTGCCTGCGCGCTGGGCCATCCGATCGGCGCCTCCGGCGCACGCATCGTCGTCACCTTGCTCGGTGCACTGAAGCAGCGCGGCCTGAAGAAAGGCGTGGCGGCGCTGTGCATCGGCGGCGGCGAGGCCACCGCGATGGCCGTCGAGCTGGTCTGACGCGATGACCGAGCAGGGCCTGCATTCGCCGTGGCTGTTCGCCGCGGCGGTGCTGGTGCTCAACGCCACGCCCGGCGTCGACATGATGCTGGTGCTCACGCGCACGCTGCAGCACGGCGTGCGGCGCGGGTTGGCGGTGGCGCTGGGCATCACCGCCGGCTCGGTGGTGCACACGCTGGCGGCGGCCTTTGGCCTGGCGGCGTTGCTGGCGGCTTCGGCGGCCGCGTTCAGCGCGGTCAAGTGGGTGGGCGCGGCCTACCTGCTGTGGCTGGCCATCGGCATGCTGCGCGACGCGGCCGCGCCGGCCACGCCGGCCGAGCGGACGGCGGCCGACACCCCCCGCGCGCAGCGCGTGGCGCTGCCGGCGGTCAAGGCCTTTCGCCAGGGACTGCTCACGAACGTGCTGAACCCGAAGGTGGCGCTGTTCTTCCTGGCGCTGCTGCCCCAGTTCATCGACGCCGGCGCGTCGCACAAGACGCTGGCGTTCCTGGCGCTCGGCGCCTGGTTCGTGCTGCAGAGCCTGGTGTTCCTGATCGTGTTCGTGTTGTGCGTGGCGCCGCTGGCGCGCTGGCGGCCCGGCCGCACGGTGCAGCGCGCCTTGCAGGGTGCCGGCGGCACGCTCTTCGCCGGGCTGGCAGCGCGTCTGGCGCTGGCGCAGCGCTAGGGCAGAAGGAGTTGCAACGATGAACGTGCTCGTGATCGGCGCCTCGCGCGGCATCGGGCTGGAGTTCGTGCGCCAGTACCGTGCCGAGGGCCACGCCGTGACGGCCACTGCGCGCGACGACGCCGGCCTGCAGCGCCTGCGCGCGCTCGGCGCCGAGGCCTTTGCGCTCGACGTGACCGACGCGGCCAGCGTGTCGCAGATCGCGTGGCGCATCGACGGCATCGCGTTCGACACCGTGATCGTCAATGCCGGCGTCTACGGGCCGCGCACCGCGGGGCTCGAGGCGCCGGCGCAGGCCGACTTCGACAGCGTGATGCACACCAACGTGCTCGGGCCGATGCGCGTGCTGGCGCAGCTGGGCGACGCGCTGGCGCCCCACGCGCGGCTGGCGGTGCTGTCGTCACGCATGGGCTCGATGGGGCTGCGCGCCAACACCAGCGGCTGGCTGTATCGCGCGTCGAAGGCGGCACTGAATTCCGTGCTGAAGGACGCGTCGCTCGCCTTCGCGGGCCGCGCGATCTGCGTGGCGTTTCATCCCGGCTGGGTCAAGACCGACATGGGCGGCTCCGGCGCCGAGCTGCCGCCGGAGCAGAGTGTGCGCGACATGCGGCGCACCTTGGCCGCCCTCACCGACGCCGACAACGGCGCCTTCCTCAATCACGACGGCACCGCGCTGGCGTGGTGATGCACACTCGGAACCGGAGACATTCATGCTGTTGAGCGACGACCACCGCGCGGTGCAGGACGCGGTGCGCGCCTTCGTGCAGGCCGAGATCGCGCCGCACGCGGCCGAGTGGGACAAGACCCACCACTTCCCCGCGGCGCAGCTGAAGGGCCTGGCCGCGCTGGGTTGCTACGGTGTGGCAGTGCCCACCGAGTACGACGGCGCGGGGCTGGACTACCTCGCGCTGGCCATCATCCTGGAGGAGATCGCCGCCGGCGACGGCGCCACCTCCACCATCGTCAGTGTCAACAACTGCCCGGTGTGCTCGATCCTGATGGCCTGGGGCAGCGAGGCGCAGAAAGCAACGTGGCTCAAGCCACTGGCGCGCGGCGAGATGCTCGGCGCGTTCTGCCTCACCGAGCCGCACGTGGGCTCCGAGGCGGCGGGGCTCAAGACCACGGCTGTCCGCGATGGCGACCACTACGTGCTCAACGGCGTCAAGCAGTTCATCACCAGTGGCAAGACCGGCGACATCGCCATCGTGATGGCGGTGACCGACAAGGCCGCCGGCAAGAAGGGCATCAGCGCCTTCATCGTGTCCACGCGCACGCCCGGCTACACGGTGGCGCGCGTGGAAGACAAGCTGGGCCAGCATGCCAGCGACACCGCGCAGATCCTGTTCGACAACTGCCGCGTGCCGGCCGCCAACCTGCTGGCCGACGAAGGCATGGGATTGAAGATCGCGCTGTCGGGGCTGGAGGGCGGGCGCATCGGGATCGCGTCGCAGAGCGTCGGCATGGCGCGCGCCGCCTTCGACGCAGCACTGGCCTACAGCAAGGAGCGCGTTGCCTTCGGCCAGCCGATCTTCGAGCACCAGGCGGTGCAGTTCCGCCTGGCCGAGATGGCCACGCAGATCGAGGCCGCGCGCCAGCTGATCTGGCATGCCGCCAGCCTGAAGGACGCCGGCCAGCCCTGCCTGAAGGAGGCCGCGATGGCCAAGCTGTTCGCCAGCGAGATGGCCGAGCGGGTGTGCAGCGCGGCCATCCAGGTGCACGGCGGCTACGGCTACGTGAGCGACTTCCCGGTCGAGCGCATCTACCGCGACGTGCGCGTGACGCAGATCTACGAAGGCACGTCGGACGTGCAGAAGATCCTGATCGGTCGCGCGCTCGCCTGAGCTGCCGCACTTACCCGCGGGGCAGGTACACGCGGTCCGAATACGTGGCCAGCCATTGCGGCCGGTACACCATGAACGCGCCGGCCAGCATGCCGGTGATCATGGCCTCGCCCCAGGACAGCAGCCACTGGCCGATCAGCACGTCCACGGTGCCCAGCGCCGCCGCGCCGCCCAGGCTCCAGGTGTGGGCCAGCCCGCACAGCGTGAGCACCACCACGGTGCCGAAGAAGGCGCGCCCGATCACGAACACGAAGGGATGCGCCGGCAGTGCGCGGCGCGCCAGCCAACCCACGCTCAACGCTCCCAGCGCCGGCAGCGTGCCCTGCCACACGAGCATGTCGAGCGCCCGGGTGGCCGACAGGTCGCCGAGCCAGGCGGCCAGCAGCGCCGTCACCGGCAGCAGCAGCGCGGCCAGCGGCCAGCCGAGCAGCAGCACGAGCAGGCAGGCGCCGGAAAACTGCAGTGCCATGCCCATCACGTTGCCGCCGGCGCCGCCCCAGGCCAGCGGCAGCAGCACCAGCGCGCCCAGCGCAGGGTGCAGCAAGGGCCCGCGCAGCATGCGCCAGGGCCGCAGCGAGGCCGCCACCGCGGTGGTGCAGCTCACGAGCAACAGCGAATCGAGTGGCAGCGCGTCCATGTCTGCCGAGTGTGGGGCAAGCGGCGTGCACATGCGCGGCCGCACCGATGGAAGGCACGCACAAGCTGCGCTAAGGTGGGGTGCATCAAGAATCCGTTGAAAAACCCATGGCGATGACGAAGACAGCCAGGCAACCGGTGGCCGAAAGGCCGAAGAAGGCGTGACGTGGATCTGCTGCAGCACCATTGCATTGCGGCACGAGCCAACCGCCTGGCCAACCGCCGGCTGCACCAGGCGATGGCCCGGCTCACGCGCGACGACTTCCACGCGCCGCGCGCCGGCTTCTTCCCGAGCCTGGCGCTCACGCTGAACCACATCCTCGCGGTCGACACCTACTACATCGATGCGCTGCAGGGCGTGGCGGACATGGAGGCGCGCTATCGCGCGTTCGTGGCGGCGGACACGCTGCAGGAGCTCGCCTACCGGCAGCAGCTCTGCGACGAACGCCTGATCCGCGTGTGCGACCAGCTCGACGCCGAGGCGATCGACCCGGTGATCGTGATGGACCGCGGCAGCGGCAAGCAACAGCGCGACCGCGCCAGCCACGTGCTGGCCCACCTGTTCATGCACCAGACGCACCACCGCGGCCAGGTGCACGCGATGCTGTCTAGCGCGGGTGTCACGCCACCGCAGCTCGACGAGTTTCTGATGCCGAGCGACGCGCCCTATCGCATGGAGGACATGCGGGAGCTGGGGTGGGACGAAAGCGAGGTGTACGGCGGGTGACGCAATGCCCCGCAGCCCTCGACGCGCAGCCCCTGGCCATCGCGCACCACGAAGATCGCCTCCAGCCCGAGCCGCTGCGCCAGGTCGCGGCCGGCCTGTTCGCCCAGCACCATCAGCGCGGTGGCATAGGCGTCGGCGTCCATGCATTGCGCGGTGACGACCGTCACCGACGCGAGCGCGTTGCACAGCGGAGCGCCGGTGCGCGGATCCATCGTGTGGGACACGCGGCGGCCGTCCACCTCGGCCCACCGGCGGTAGTCCCCGGAGGTGGCGACGGCGGCATCGCCGAGCTCGATCACGCTCATCGCCGCGCGCCGTTCGTCATCCGGCGCCTCCAGCGCGATCGCCCACGGTGATCCGTCCGGCTTGGCACCGCGGGTGCGCATCTCGCCGTCGATGCCGACCAGCCATGAGCCGATGCCGTGTGCGTCGAGGACGCGGCCGAGTTCGTCCACGCCGAAGCCTTTGGCGATGCCGCACAGGTCGAGCGTCGCCGGGCCGTGCCTGCGCGCGCGGCATTGCGCCACGTCCACTTCGAGCACTGCATCGCACGGCGGGCGCGGCTGCGACGCGGCGGGCGCGGGTTGCAGCGTGCGCCGGCCCGACGGGCCGAAGCCCCAGGCATCCACCAGATCACCCACCCCGACGTTGAAGGCGTTGCCGGTCTCGCGCCCGATCTCCACTGCGCGCTGCAGCACGCGCGCCAGGTTCGCCGGAACCGGTGTCCACCGATCGGGGGCGGCGCGGTTCAGGCGCGACAAGTCGGAGTCGGGCTTCCAGTTGGACATCTGCCGGTCCACGGCGCTGACGGCGGCCGCCAGCGCGGCGGCAATGGCCTTCACGTCCGCCTGCGCCGGCGCATGGAAGCGCGCGCTGTAGCGCGTGCCCATCGTGTCGCCGCTGGTGCGGCAGTCCATCAGCTGCGCCTCGGGCAGCCATTCAATAGACGTCTTCGACATAGCGTCCTTGCGCGCGCAGCTGGGCCACCGACAGGCCGGAGCCCGCGAGGATGCGCTCCCATGCCGCGGCCACGCCCTCGGCCATCTTGCGGCCTCCGCACACGAGGATCTGCGCGCCCTGGGCGACCAGCTGGCGCAAGCGGGGGGCATCGGCCACCAGCCGGTCCTGCACATAAGCCCGGGCGGGCGAGCGCGAGAAGGCCGTGGTCAGCGTGTGCAGGCGTTGGTCGCTGACGAGGCGGTCCAGCTCGTCCCGGTAGAGGAAGCCGTCGTCGGCGTCGCGCGCGCCGAAGTAAAGATGCATCGGCCGCTGCGGCGGGTTGTGGCGCGCAAATCCGATCAGCGGGCCGATGCCGGTGCCGGCGCCGACCAGGATCACCGGTGCGGCTCCCGCCGCCGGGCGGAAGCTTTCATGCGGGCGCACGAAAGCCTGGATCGTCGCGCCCGGCTGCAGGCTGGTGAGATAGCTCGAGCAGGCGCCGTCCGGATGGCGCCGCACGCAGATCTCCACCACCCCGTCCGCGGCCGCACTGGCCAGCGAGTAGTAGCGCGGCGCGGCGCCGTCCGGCGGCAGCACGCCCAGCAGGTCGCCGGTATCGAAGGCCGGCAGTGGGTTGGAGCGCCACGGCCGCGGCGCCGGATCGGCGGGCGCGAAGCGCAGCACCGCGGTGACGGTCTGCGGGTCGGCACCATAGTCGGTGCGCGAGACGAGCTTCAGCGTGGTGGTGCGCGGCAGCAGCGGCTGGTAGCGGATGTCGAGCGTGCAGCCGAGCGCCTGGGCGAGCCAGTCGCACCATTGGCGGAACTCGGGTTCCGATTGCCGGTCCACGGTGCCCGGTGTGCGCAGCGGCGCCAGGCCCTTGGCGGCCAGCGCTTCGTGCACCCGCCGTGCATAGCCACAGAACTGCGGGAACTGCCGGTCGCCGAAGCCCAGCACCGCGAACGAGGTGTCGGGCCCCACGGTGAGGCACGCCAGCTTGCCGATGAACTGGCGTGCGCTCTCGGGGGCCTCGCCGTCGCCGTAGGTGGCGGTCAGCACGAGCAGGCGGCGCGCGCTGCGGTAACGCGCCGCGGCGTCGTTCATCGCCGCGGTGTGCACCTTGAGGCCGGCGCGCCGGAGTGCGTCGTGCAGCGCCACCGCGAAGCCCCAGGTGGTGTTGCTCTCGCTGCCGACCAGCAGCACCGTGTCGGCCTCCTGCGCGGCGACGTTGCCGCCCAGGCGGGGAAGGGCCTGGCGACGACGCACCCACATCAGCGTGCCGGTCACGGCGAGCAGCGGCACCGCAAGCGCCGCCACGCCCAGCAGCAGCGCCAGCCACCAGAGGCCGTCACCGGTGTGCAGCATGCGCACGGTCGCATGCAGCCGCTGCCAGCCGTCGAACGGGCTGTAGGCAAGCCAGTTCCCGGTCGCCGGATCGACGGCGCCGGCGCCATCGGCCGTGTCCAGTTCGATCACGTCGGTCGGATCGTCGGGGCTGGCCAGCTTCAGCTGCTGCAGCCGGGACAGCGCCACGCTCTGCAACGCCGGCATGCGCGACAGCGGCATCGCCGTGGTGGCGCTGGGCTGCACATCCGCCAGCGGATCGGCACCGCCGCCTTCGGGCAGCAGGCCGAAGGTGGACAGCGACATCAGCACGCCCGTGGCCGCCGAGAGCACCAGCCCGACCAGCACGATGCGCGCGCTCTCGTCGTGCAGCCGCTGCAATGCGTTGCCGCGAACCGGGCCGAACAGCCGGCGCCAGCCGCCCATGCGGCGTGCGAGCAGCAGCAGGCCGGAGATGACGATGAACAGCATGCTGCCGGCAGCCACGCCCACGGCCACCCGGCCCGGGTCGTCGAGCAACAGCTTGCGGTGCAGGTTCTTCACCCAGCGTTGCAAGGCGGACGCGCGGTAGTCGGCGATCGCGTTGCCGCTGGCCGGATCGATGACCGAGGCCTTCTGCTCCTGGCCCACCAAGTGATACGCCACGATCGTGCCGGACGGCTGGCGCACGAGCGTCTGCACGCCGGGCAGGCGCGCGCACACGCGTGCGGCCAGCGTCGCCACGTCGATGTCGGCAGCGCTCTCCGCCTGGGCCCGCTCCAGTGCGGGAAACACCGAGAGCACCGCGCCGCTGAGGGCGACCACCATCAGCAGCAGCGCGGCGATCAGCCCCGGGATCGAATGCAGCTTGCGAAGCATCGGGCCGGCCGTTGCCTCAGAGCGTGTAGCGGAACGACTTGACGTATCCGCGACCCGCGACGGGCTTGCCGGCCCCGGCGGCGGTGAGCGGCACCACCACCTCGGACGGGTTGTCCTTCATCTTCTCGACGGCCGTGTCGATGTGGACTTCGTAGCCCGCATCGAGCAGGGCGTCGGCCACGTCGACGCTCACGCGCAGGTTCTTGCCGGCGCCCACGCTGGCACCGCTGATGCCGTCGACCTTGACCTTGCCTGCGGTGGCGCGGTACCAGTCGCCCAGGTGGCGCCAGTACTTGGCCTTCGTGCCGGCGACCCACAGCGTGCTCTGGTAGCGACCGCTGCGATCGGTGAGGTAGATGGCGAGGTAGGCGCCGTCGCCGCCGTAGCTCGTGAGCTGCGTCTCGAGCGTGACCTGGCGTGCCGACGCGATCGACGGCACGACCAGTGCGCCGGCAACTGCGGCAAGAGGCCATGCATGCTTCATTCGTTGACTCCTGTCGAAGGGGGTAGATGGGATTCGGGGTGCCGGCTGCGCTCGCGCTCGCGCTGGCCGTGCCCGTTGCGCCGCATGTGCAGCACCTGCAAGGTGGCGGGGTCGAGCTTGGCCTTGAAGCGCCGGCCCGCGGCGTCGCGGCCCCTGAGCTCATAGCAGCCGTCGTCGATCTTCAGGCGATCGACCTGCCAGCCGTTGCGTTCGGCGAGCGCCTGCACGGCACTCTGTGGCTGCCAGGATTCGGGGGGCGCATCGCAGTCGCTGGCCGACCACGCGGGCTGGGCCGCTGCGACCAGCAGTGCCAGCACCAGGCGGTGGGTGGTGGAGGGGCACTGCATGGATCGCATCCTCGGCATTCGCAACGATGCCAAGGATGCGCCGGGAACATTAGCGCAGCCTTGCGCCCGAGCAAGCGGCCGTCGGGCCGGCCGCACCCGTTGCGGGGCTCAGGGCCTGGTCGCGGCCCAGGTACCGGTCAGGCCTGCACTGCTGAGCGTCCAGCTGCCCGAACCGCTGGTGGTGGTGAAGCTGCCGGAGAACACGGCGCCGCTGCTTGTGGAGCCGCTGGCGGTGAAGCTGGCGATGCCGCTGCCGGTCACGCGGCCGGACACGGTGAAGTTGCCGCCCATGCCGGTGGAGGTGCAGCTGCCCGTGAGGTAGCCGGCGGGATCGATCAGCACCGAGCCGCAGCTGCCGGTGTCGCCGCCGGTGTAGCTGGCGCTCCAGTTGCCGGCATACACCGAGGCCGTGTCCTCCACGACCGGTGGCGTGATGCCGAGCGCGGCGGCGAGTGCTTCGAACGCCACGCGGTTCAGGCGCGTGGTCACGAAGACCGTGCCGGGCTTGTCCTGCCAGCCGTAGTAGACGTGCGCATTGCGCTGCACGAACACGCGCATGTAGGTCTGCACGCCCGCGGCCGCCGGCATGCCGGCGAAACGCATGATCGGCGTGCTGCCATCGGCCGCGCTCACGATGCTGTACGTGCCGGCGCCGGCCACGCTGCAGTTGGAGGTGGTGCCCGACCCGGGCGCGAAGTCGCACAGGTAGTAGGTGGCGCTGCCGCTGGCGCCGAAGGCCGCGCGCATCGACTCGCCGGCGCACACGCCGCTGCCATCTTGGTGGCAGGTGGCGCTGCCATGGAGCAACCCCATGGCGACGGTGTTGGCGGGCGAGGGCGTGGCCGGCACCGGGTAGGCCGTCACCAGCCCATCCAGCGTGCTCACGTTGGCCACATAGCCTTCCGACGTGCGATAGCCCACCGGCGTGTCGACGGTGGTGTTGGTCACGCGCCGCACGCGGGCGCCGACCGGCATGGTGCCGGGCAGCGAATCCGGATTCACGCCCACCATGGTGGAGGTGCTGTTGACCGACAGGTCCTGTGCCATGCGCACCACCTCGGCCAGGCTCTTGCCGCTCACGTCGGTCCACGTGCCGCTGCTTGCGTAGCGATAGCCGGTGGTCAGCGAGTAGTACGGATTGCCGGCGCTGTACTTCTCCACGGTGCCGTTGGTGAGCGGCGCCCACCCACCGGGGCCGGCGAACAGGGCGGTGTCATACAGCGCGGCGGGTTGCGTGGGAACGCCGTTGCTGAAGCCGACGCGTTCGTCATAGGAGGGCAGCAGCCCGTCGGCATCGGCGCTGGCGACGGGCGCGTAGTAGTAGCGCAGCGTGTAGGTGCTCGGGCTCGTGAAGTTGAGCAGGCGCACCTGGTATTGCGTGCCGTCGCTCACGCCGCCGCCGATCTCGGGCGTGCCGCTGGCCTGCAGCAGGCTCACCACCTGGGGTACGAAGGCCTGCAACGTGCTGTCGTCACTGCTGCCCGCCGCCGTGTAGTCGTGATAGAGGCTGGCCGTGCTCACCTGCAGCTGGGCCGCGACCGCGGCTTCGGCTTGCGCCAGCGTCATGCCGCCGGCCACGGCGGTCTGCACCATCGTGGTCACCGGGCTCACCAGCGCCTGCTTGCCGGCCGGGGCGTGCAGCGTGTAGGCCTGCGCGACCGTGCCGTTGTCGGCATCGCTCGCGCCTGCGGGCACCATGGCCACCACCGCAAAGCCTGCCACCTGCGAGGCCGTGAGCCCGCTGATCGTGTAGTGGCCTTGCGCGTCGGTGACGCCGGACACCGGCTCGCCGCTGTCGCAGCTGCCGTTGTTGTTGAGGTCCAGGCATACGGTGGCGCCGGCGATCGCGCCGTCGATCACCGCGCCGCTCAGGGACTGGTTCGCCGTCTCCGCCACCGGGGCTGGTGCGGGTGCCGGGGTGGAGCCGCCTCCGCCGCCACAGGCGGCCAGGAAAAGCAGGCTCAGGGATGCGGCGGCCGGCAGGCCGCTGCGACGCAAGGCGGTCGAGTGCATGGATCTCCCTCGAAGGTGATGTTGGTGTCGCCCGCTGCCGGCTTCTCCCGGCGCGGGCGCGGCGAGTATCGTGGCCGCGCTGACGCACCCGCAAGTGACGTGCGTCACCTTCCCCCGTCTTCGCGGGGGCGGCGCTAGCGGGTCACGAACTCCGCCATCGCTTCGCCCATGCGCACCGGCATCTGCGGCGCCCACGTGGGCGAGAAGCGCATGCAGGCGCGCGGGAACAGCATCACCACGGTGGAGCCGAGCAGGAAGCGGCCCATCTCGTCGCC
>CAMLIZ010000154.1 GCA_946480245.1 uncultured Pseudomonadota bacterium | reverse complement strand
TCTTCGACAGGTCGAGGATGTCGTTGATCAGCATCAGCAGGTCGTTGCCCGACGAGTGGATCGTCTTGGCGAACTCCACCTGCTTGGGCGTGAGGTTGCCCTCGGGGTTCTTGCACAGCTGGTCGGACAGGATCAGCAGCGAGTTCAGCGGCGTGCGCAGCTCGTGCGACATGTTGGCCAGGAACTCGCTCTTGTACTTGGAGGTCAGCGCGAGCTGCTCGGCCTTTTCTTCCAGCGCCTGGCGCGCCTGCTCCACCTCGCGGTTCTTGCGCTCGACCTCCTCGTTCTGGTGCGCGAGCAGGCGCGCCTTTTCCTGCAGCTCCTGGTTGGTCTGCTGCAGCTCCTGCTGGCGGCTTTGCAGCTCCTGCGCGAGGCTTTGAGACTGCACCAGCAGGTCTTCCGTGCGGGTATTGGCCTCGATCGTGTTGATCACGATGCCGATCGATTCTGTCAGCTGATCGAGGAAGGCCTGGTGCGCCGGGTTGAAGCGCTCCAGAGACGCCAGCTCCAGCACGCCGCGCACCTTGCCCTCGAACACGATCGGCAGCACCAGCACGTCCATCGCAGCGCTCTCGCTCAGGCCCGAGGCAATGCGGAACGCAGCGCTCGGCACGTTGGTGAGCAGGATCTTCTCCTTGTCGAGCGCGCACTGCCCGACCAGGCCCTGGCCGAGGTCGACCTCCTTGCCGTGCATGCTCTGGCCACCCGAGGCATAGCTGGCGAACAGGCTCAGGCGCGGCGTGTCGGCCGCGCCGCTCATCACATAGAACTCGGCCTGCTGCGCGCCCACCACCGGCGCCAGCTCCGACAGGATCATCTGGCCCACCTGCACCAGGTCGCGCTGGCCCTGCAGCATGCGGCTGAACTTGGCGAGGTTGGTCTTCAGCCAGTCCTGCTGCGTGTTCTTGTTGGTGGTGTCCTTCAGGTTGCGGATCATCTCGTTGATCGTGTCCTTCAGGGCCGCCACCTCGCCTTGTGCCTCCACCGTGATCGAGCGCGTCAGGTCGCCCTGCGTCACCGCGGTGGCCACCTCGGCGATCGCGCGCACCTGGGTGGTCAGGTTGGCCGCAAGGTTGTTCACGTTCTCGGTCAGGCCCTTCCACGTGCCGCTGGCGCCCGGCACCTTGGCCTGGCCGCCGAGCTTGCCTTCCACGCCCACCTCGCGCGCCACGGTGGTCACCTGGTCCGCGAAGGTGGCCAGCGTGTCGGTCATCGAGTTGATGGTGTCGGCCAGCGCTGCGATCTCGCCCTTGGCCTCCACGGTGAGCTTCTGCTTCAGGTCACCGTTGGCCACGGCCGTCACCACCTTGGCGATGCCGCGCACCTGGCTGGTCAGGTTGCCGGCCATGAAGTTCACGTTGTCGGTGAGATCCTTCCAGGTGCCGGAGACGCCCTTCACCTGCGCCTGGCCGCCCAGGCGGCCTTCAGTGCCCACCTCGCGCGCCACACGGGTGACCTCGGCGGCAAACGACGACAGCTGGTCCACCATCGTGTTGATCACGTCCTTGATCTGCAGGATCTCGCCGCGCACGTCCACGGTGATCTTCTGCGTCAGGTCGCCGCCGGCGATGGCGGCCGACACCTTGGACACGTCGCGCAGCTGCACCGTGAGGTTGGATGCCATCGAGTTCACGCTCTCGGTGAGGTCCTTCCAGGTGCCGGCCACACCCTGCACGTCGGCCTGGCCGCCCAGCTTGCCCTCCGTGCCCACCTCGCGCGCCACGCGCGTGACCTCGGCTGCAAAGCTTCGCAGCTGGTCCACCATCGTGTTGATCGTGTTCTTCAGCTCCAGGATCTCGCCTTTCACGTCCACCGTGATCTTCTTGCTCAGGTCACCCGCCGCCACGGCGGTGGTCACCTCCGCGATGTTGCGCACCTGGC
This sequence comes from uncultured Pseudomonadota bacterium, assembly GCA_946480245.1. Next base: position 9,173 of record CAMLIZ010000154.1, on the reverse strand, counting down.
TGGTCAGGTTGCCCGCCATGAAGTTCACGCTTTCGGTCAGATCCTTCCAGGTGCCGGCCACGCCCTGCACGTCGGCCTGGCCACCGAGGATGCCCTCGGTGCCCACCTCGCGCGCCACGCGGGTCACCTCGGCGGCGAACGAGCGCAGCTGGTCCACCATGGTGTTCACGGTGTTCTTCAGCTCCTGGATCTCGCCCTTCACGTCCACCGTGATCTTCTTGCTCAGGTCGCCCGCAGCCACCGCCTTGGTCACGTCGGCGATGTTGCGCACCTGGCTCGTGAGGTTGGAGGCCATGGAGTTCACCGAATCGGTGAGGTCCTTCCAGGTGCCGGCCACGCCCTGCACTTCGGCCTGGCCGCCCAGCTTGCCTTCGGTGCCCACCTCGCGCGCCACGCGCGTCACCTCGGCCGCGAACGAACTGAGCTGATCGACCATCGTGTTGATGGTGTTCTTCAGCTCGAGGATCTCGCCCTTCACGTCCACCGTGATCTTCTTGCCCAGGTCGCCCGCGGCCACGGCCTTGGTCACGTCGGCGATGTTGCGCACCTGGCTCGTCAGGTTGGAGGCCATCGAGTTCACCGAGTCGGTGAGGTCCTTCCAGGTGCCCGCCACGCCCTGCACGTCGGCCTGGCCGCCCAGCTTGCCTTCGGTGCCCACCTCGCGCGCCACGCGCGTGACCTCGGCTGCAAAGCTTCGCAGCTGGTCCACCATCGTGTTGATCGTGTTCTTCAGCTCCAGGATCTCGCCCTTCACGTCCACCGTGATCTTCTTGGAGAGGTCCCCCGTGGCCACCGCCTTCGTCACGTCGGCGATGTTGCGCACCTGGGCCGTCAGGTTGCCGGCCATCGAGTTCACGGAGTCGGTCAGGTCCTTCCATGTGCCCGACACGCCGCGCACCTCGGCCTGTCCGCCCAGCCGGCCTTCGGTGCCCACCTCGCGCGCCACACGCGTCACCTCGTCGGCGAACGAGCTGAGCTGGTCCACCATGGTGTTGATGGTGTTCTTCAGCTCCAGGATCTCTCCTTTCACGTCCACCGTGATCTTCTTGCCCAGGTCACCTGCGGCCACCGCCTTGGTCACGTCGGCGATGTTGCGCACCTGACTCGTGAGGTTGGACGCCATCGAGTTGACGCTCTCGGTGAGGTCCTTCCAGGTGCCGGCCACGCCCTGCACGTCGGCCTGGCCGCCCAGCTTGCCCTCGGTGCCCACCTCGCGCGCCACGCGCGTCACTTCGGCTGCAAAGCTTCGCAGCTGGTCCACCATCGTGTTGATCGTGTTCTTCAGCTCCAGGATCTCGCCCTTCACGTCCACCGTGATCTTCTTGCTCAGGTCACCGGCCGCCACCGCGGTGGTCACCTCCGCGATGTTGCGCACCTGGCTGGTCAGGTTGGACGCCATCGAGTTCACGGAATCGGTGAGGTCCTTCCACGTGCCGGCCACGCCTTGTACGTCGGCCTGGCCGCCCAGCTTGCCCTCCGTGCCCACCTCGCGCGCCACGCGCGTCACTTCGGCTGCAAAGCTTCGCAGCTGGTCCACCATCGTGTTGATCGTGTTCTTCAGCTCCAGGATCTCGCCCTTCACGTCCACCGTGATCTTCTTGCTCAGGTCACCGGCCGCCACCGCGGTGGTCACCTCCGCGATGTTGCGCACCTGGCTCGTCAGGTTGCCGGCCATGAAGTTCACGCTGTCGGTCAGATCCTTCCAGGTGCCCGACACGCCTTCCACGCGGGCCTGGCCGCCCAGGATGCCCTCGGTACCCACCTCGCGCGCCACGCGCGTCACCTCCGAGGCGAACGAGCGCAGCTGGTCCACCATCGTGTTGATCGTGTTCTTCAGCGTCAGGAACTCGCCCTTGACGTCCACCTCGATCTTCTTGCTGAGGTCACCCTTGGCCACGGCCGTGGTCACGTCGGCGATGTTGCGCACCTGGTCGGTCAGGTTGCCGGCCATCGAGTTCACGGAGTCGGTGAGGTCCTTCCAGGTGCCTGCCACGCCCTGCACTTCGGCCTGGCCGCCCAGCTTGCCCTCCGTGCCCACTTCGCGCGCCACGCGCGTCACCTCGGCCGCGAACGAACTGAGCTGATCGACCATGGTGTTGATGGTCTTGGCGGTGCGCAGGAACTCGCCCTCCAGCGGCCGGCCCTCGACCTCGAGCGCCATGCTCTTGGAGAGGTCGCCATGGGCCACCGCGCCGATCACGCGCGCCACTTCGGAGGTGGGGTGCACGAGGTCGTCGATCAGCGAATTGACGCACTCCACCGACTGCCGCCAGAAGCCGCGCTGCGTCTGCAGCGACGCGCGCTGCTTCAGCTTGCCCTCCTTGCCCACCACCTGCTGCAGCCGCGCCAGCTCCGCGGCGAGGTCGGCGTTCTGCTCGACCAGCTGGTTGAACATGTCGGCCACCTTGCCGGCAACGCCGGTCCAATGCAGTGGCAGTCGCACGCTGGCGTCGCCGTTGCGCAGCGCGGTCATCGCTTCCAGCAAGGCAGCAAGCTCCTGGTCAGCGTGAACGGCGGGGGTGTCCAGAACCTTCATACAGCTTCCCTTGCAGTGGTGGATGCAGGAGGGAAGCGGCCAACGGCGATGGGCCCCACCTCCTCGAAGCTGGGCCTGGTGGCAAGAGCCGTGCCAAAAGCTGACGCCCCGCCGGCGGACCGCCGTAAGGGCGAAACCCCGGTCAGGCTTGCACGGCGAAGGAAAAAGTTACGTGTTCTCAGCGCGACGCGAGCGCGGCATGGCAATCACCGTCCCGTGCTCGCTGCGCGGCGCGGCGGGCGCTGCACAGCCCTTGCAGCTGCTGCAATCGCTGCATCCACCGCTGGCCGACAGCGCGGCCTGCAGACGCGCGGCCTCGGCCTCGCCGGCACCCCAGCGTCGGGCCTGCGCGCCCAGCCGTCGAGCGGCGCTGCGCCGCAGCCCGGCCGGCAGCAGAGACCAGCCGCTGTAGAGGACCGCGGTGGCGACGATCAGGCCGACGAGCAGGGTTTCCATAACATCAGGCTCCGAACAGCAGCGCGAGGCGATAGGTGATGAACGAGGCGGCATAAGCCAGCGCAAACAGGTAGCCGGCCATCATCAGCGGGTAGCGCCAGGAGTTGGTCTCGCGCCGCACCGCGGCCAGCGTGGAGATGCACTGCGGCGCGAACACGTACCACGCCAGCAGCGACAGCGCCGTGGCCACCGACCAGCCGCTGGCCAGCAGCGGCGCCAGTTGCTCGGCCACCTTGTCGCCGGTGGCCGACAGCGCGTACACGGTACCGAGTGCGCCCACCGCCACCTCGCGCGCCGCCATGCCGGGAATCAGCGCGATGCAGATCTGCCAGTTGAACCCGATCGGCGCGAACACCGGCTGCAGCGCATGACCGAGGATGCCGGCCACGCTGTACTGGATGGCCGGCCCCGGCGCCCCGGCGGGCGGCGCCGGGAAGCTGGAGATGAACCACAGCACGATGGTGAGCGACAGGATGATGCCGCCCACGCGCTTGAGAAACACGCGCGCGCGCTCCCACAGGCCGAGCGCGAGGTGGCGCAGATTGGGCAGGCGATAAGCCGGCAGCTCCATCAGCAACGGCGCCTCGCCCTTGCGGCTGCGCAGGTGCTTGAAGCTCCACGCGACGCCCATGGCGGACAGGATGCCGGCGAAGTACAGCGCGAACAGCACCAGCCCTTGCAGGTTGAACACCGTCCACACGGTGCGCTTGGGGATGAACGCGCCGATCAGCAGCGCATACACCGGCAGGCGGGCGGAGCAGGTCATCAGCGGCGCGATCATGATCGTGACCAGACGATCGCGCCAGTTGCTGATGGTGCGCGTGGCCATCACGCCGGGGATCGCACAGGCGAAGCTGGACAGCAACGGAATGAACGAGCGCCCCGACAAACCCACCGAACCCATCACGCGATCGAGCAGGAACGCCGCGCGCGGCAGGTAGCCCGAATCCTCGAGCGCCAGGATGAACAGGAACAGGATCAGGATCTGCGGCAGGAACACCAGCACGCTGCCGGCACCGGCGATCACGCCGTCCACCAGCAGGCTTCGCAGCATGCCGTCGGGCAGCGCGCTCTGCACCACCGCACCCACCGTTTCCATGGCGGACTTGATCGCATCCATCGGCAGTTGGGCCCAGCTGAAGACCGCCTGGAACATCAGGAACAACAGCACCGCCAGGATCGGCAGGCCCCACACCGGATGCAGCACCACGCGATCGATGGCGTCGTCGAAGCGCGTGTCGACCTCGGGCTCCTGCACGGCGGCGCCAAGGATGCGTCGCACCTCCTGCTGGGTCTGCAGCACGTCGTGCACGGTGGGCGCCGCCCAGGCGGCCTGCGCTTGCCGCGCCGCCGGTACGTAGGCCTCCAGCTGGCTCACCAGCGCCCTGGCGCCGTCGGTGCGCACGCCCACGGTTTCCACCACCGGCATGCCGAGCTCGCGCTCCAGCGCCGCGCGGTCGATGCGGATGCCGCGGCGCTGGGCCACGTCGCTCATGTTCAGCGCCATCAACATCGGCAGGCCGAGGCGGCGCGCCTCGAGCACGAGGCGCAGGTTGAGCTTGAGGTTGCTCGCGTCGGTAACGCACACCAGCAGGTCCGGCCGCTCGACATCACGCCGCGCCCCGGTGACGATGTCGCGCGTGATCGTCTCGTCGGCCGACAGCGGGTTCAGGCTGTAGGCGCCGGGCAGGTCCAGCACGCGTACCCGGCGGCCGGAGGGCGTGCGCAGCAGCCCTTCCTTGCGTTCGACCGTGACACCGGCGTAGTTGGCCACCTTCTGGCGGCTGCCGGTAAGCAGGTTGAACAGCGCGGTCTTGCCGCAGTTGGGGTTGCCCAGCAGGGCGACTTGCAGGTCCGCGGCGCTCATCTCAGGCCCCCAACGGCTGCACTTGCACGAACTCCGCCTCGAAGCGGCGCAGCGCAAAGGTGGTGGCGCCCAGCCGCACGGCGATCGGCTCGTCGCCCGGCTGGCCGCGCGCAATCACGCGCACCCGCTCGCCCGGCAGAAAGCCGATCTCGATCAGCCGCAGCACCAGATCCTGGTCCTGGGACTGTTCGGGCGCGAGCACCTGCGCCACCGTGGCGTCGGTACCCGTGCGAAGACGGCTGAGAGGAATGAGCGACATTCAATTCGACACTCGCGCCGGCCAGGATGGCCGGTACGCGAATGAGAATAATTCTAAATTAGATCGCCGGCAATGAGGCAGATCAAAGCCGTGTCGCCAGGCGTGAGATCGTCACGCCCTGCTCCTGCAGCAGACAGCCGAACCGGTCACCGGACAGCAGCTGGTGCTCCATGCGGCGTGCCGCGCCGATCGGGTCGCCGGCGGGCGGTGGGCCGGGCAGCGCGGTGTGACACATCAGCAGGTCGCCGCTGTGGGCAGCGTGCACCCAGCCGGTCAGGCGCTGCGCGTGCCGCTGCGGGTCGGCGTCGAAGCCGTAGACGCCGAGCATCGCCCGGTTCTGCGGCAGGCCCGCGTCGGCGGCCAGCGCGCGCAGGCCGCGCCCGCCCAGCGCACCGATCACCGTCGCCTTGAAGCCCTGCCCCGCTGCCGGCAGGGTGCAGCGCAGCCAGGTGCGCGCGCCGCGTGCGCGCAGCGCGTCCACCAGCGCCTGCCGCACGCCGGGCAACTGGTGCACGTGACGATGCCCGTCGACGAAGTCGGGCGCGCGCCCCGCCGCCAGCTCGAAGGCGTCGAGCTGGCGCTCCACTTCCGCGCGCAGCGCGGCCCGGTCCAGCAGGCCTGCATACGCGCGCAGCACCAGCCGCGCCCAGTCGTGTACCGGCGGCGCGCCCGGGAAGGGTTCGCTGAGGTTCAGGTGCAGGCCGATGTCGAGCCGGTCGCCGAACTCGCGCACCAGGCGCGGCGCGTCGGCCTGCCACCGAGGGGCATCGACCAGGGCACCGGTGGCCGAGATGCGGCCTAGGGCGGCAAGCGCGAACACGGAGGCGTCCACCGCCTCATCGAGGCCGAAGTCGTCCACGCACACGACGAGCCGCCTCGTGGCGCGGTTATCCTGCGCAGCCCTTGTTGCCAACCCGTGCTCCATCTGCCGTGCCCATGACCCCGCCACGCCGCATCTTCTGGTTCATCGCCGTCGGCTGCACCGCGGCACTGGTGCACTGGGCCGTCGTGGTCGCGCTGGTGCGCATGCTCGGCGCCGCGCCGCTGGCGGCCAACGTGGCCGGCTGGGCGGTGGCGTTCACCGTGTCGTTCAGCGGGCAGTCCACGCTGACCTTTCGCGGCCATGGCGCACCGTATTGGCAGGCCGCGCGGCGCTTCTTCGCATTGTCGCTCGGCGGCTTCGCGATCAACGAGACCGCCTATGCGCTGCTGCTGCACTTCAGCCCCTGGCGCTACGACCTGCTGCTGGCGCTGGTGCTGGTGGCCGTGGCGGTGCTCACCTATGTGTTGAGCCGGCGCTGGGCGTTCCGCCGCAGTTGAGCGCGGCGCGCGGCAACTTCCACAGCGCCACGTCGCGCGCTGTCGCCACCTGCTCGGCCCCGCGGAACTCGGGCTGCGCCTTCACCTGCTTGGCCGAGGCCACGAGCCACGCCGCGGGCGCTGCGCACAGCCGGGCCACAAGATCGCCGTTGCCGATCAGCACGGTCCGGGCCGCAGCAGGGTCGAAATGCCCCGCGTCCCACAGCTCCTTGCGCCAGTCGTCGCGCAAGGCGATCTGCGGGTCGTTCCAGTCGTCGAGCACCATCGGCGGCTGCTCCAGCCGCGCATAGAACGGCACGTCGTAAGCGGGGCGGCGCACGAAGATCACGGGCTCGCCGGGCTGCCGCTCGGCGCGCAAAGCCAGGCCCAGCGCCCGTTGCGACGGCAGGTGCGCCAGCACCACGCCCACCGGCACGGCCACGCACACCAGCGCAGCGAGCACGGCCAACGTGCCCGCGCGCTTCGACAACCTGCTGGCCGGCAGCGACGTACCGCTGAGCGCGCGCGCCAATAGCCAGGCCAGGGGCGGCAGCGCGGGCAGCACGTAGCCCACCAGCTTGGACGCCGGCAACGAGAAGAAGACCACCACCACGCCCGCCCACGACCACATCAGCGACGTGAGCGGCAAGCGCGCCTCTTCAGATGCCGGCCGGCGCAACGCCGCCGGCAGCGCCAGCGACCAGGGCAGCGTCAGCAGCAGCAGCACGGGCACATAGAACCAGAACGGCTGCCGGTTGTTGAACTCGCCGGTGGAAAAGCGCTGGAAGTGCTGGTAGATGACGAAGTAGTCGAAGAAGCCGGGATAGCGCAACTGCATCAGCCAGTGCCAGGGCAGCCCGACGGCCACGAACACCAGCAGCCCGGGCAGCCACACCAGCTTCAGCAGCAGGCGCGGCCGGCGCGCGACGAGCAGCCAGACGATCAGCACGCCGCCGGGCAGCACGATGCCGATCAGGCCCTTGGCCAGCACACTGAGCGCGGCCATCGCGTAGGCCGCGGCCAGTGGGGCGCGATACGGCGCTTGCTGCTGTACCAGCAGCATGGCGTGTGCGCCCAGCAGCACCGTGGCGCTGATGCACCCGGCCACCAGCATGTCGAGGTTCGCGAACTGCGCGCCCACATAGAAGAACGGCTGCGTGGCCAGCACCACCACCGCACCGCGCGCGTGCACCGCGCCACTCCAGCGGCGCGTGAACGCGAACAGGCCGGCGGCGGCCAGCGTGGCCCCCAGCAGCGAGGGCATGCGGGCCACCCACGGGTGCACACCGAACCACTGCATCGCGCCGGCGGAGATCCAGTAGAACAGCGGGGGCTTGTGGAAGAACGGCAGGCCATCGAGCAGCGGCACGCCCCAGCGGCCCGAACTCAGCATCTCCCACGCGACGCTGCCATAGCGCCCTTCGTCGGGCAGTGTCAACGGCCGCAGCCATGCCGTGGCCGCAAACCATGCAAACAGCAGCAACGACACGGCGATCAGGCCGCGCCGCCCCGGCGCATCGATGCGCGGCGTCATGGCTGGCGCGCGGCGCTGCCGTCGACCCGCCGGCGCACCAGGTACAGCGGCCGCCGCTTCACCTCCTCGAAAACGCGCGCCAGGTATTCGCCCAGCACGCCCACCGAGATCAGCTGGATGCCGCCGATCAGCAGCAGCAGCACCACCACGGTGGTCCAGCCGGCCACCTCGTTGCCATAGAGCAGGTAGCTGACGGTGACGATGCCGCCGTACAGGAAGGCCAGCAGCGCGAGCGCCACGCCGATCAGGCTCACCACGCGCAAGGGCCAGGTGGTGAAGCCGGTGATGCCGTCGATCGAAAAGCGGATCAGCCGCAGCGGGCGGAACGTGGTGCTGCCGCTGGCGCGTTCGGCCGGCACGTACGGTAGGCCCTCGGCGCGGAAGCCGACCCACGCATACAGGCCCTTCATGAAGCGGTTGCGCTCGGGCAGCGTGAGCAGCGCGTCCACCACCTGCCGGTCCATCAGGCGGAAGTCCCCGGCGTTGGGCGGCACCTTGAAGCGGTCGGTGCCCTGGATCATCCAGTAGAACAAGCGCACGCCCACGCGCTTGTACGCGCGCTCGTCGCTGCGGTCGGCGCGCACGGCATACACCACGTCGGCGCCGGCGCGCCAGCGTGCGAGCATCTCGTCGATCAGCTCCGGCGGATGCTGCAGGTCGGCGTCGAGCTGCACGATCACGTCGCCGGCGGCCTGCTCCAGCCCGGCGGTGAGCGCGGCCTCCTTGCCGAAGTTGCGCGACAGCTGCAGGGCCTTGAACTGCGGGCAGCGGGCAGCCCATTCGTCGATCACCGCGGTGGTGTCGTCACGGCTGCCGTCGTCGATCAGCACGATCTCCCAGTGCTCGAAGCGCTGCGCCAGGAACGCCGCCAGCCGCGGCAGCAGCAGGCGCAGGTTGGCGGCCTCGTTGTACGCAGGGATCACGCAGCTCATGCACGGCAGCGCGGTGGTACGCGGCGGGGCCAGGCCCGGCGCCGGGTCGATCAGGGGAGCATTCATGGCGGCGCGATTGTCGCGCCCCCGCCTTAGCCCGGCATTAGGGGGATCCGACCATGCGTTCGGGCCGCACCCAGCGGTCGAAATCGTCGGCGCTGACGTAGCCGAGCGCGAGCGCGGCCTCGCGCAGCGTGCTGCCCTCCCGGTGCGCCTTCTTCGCGATCTGCGCGGCCTTGTCGTAGCCGATGTGCGGGTTGAGCGCCGTCACCAGCATCAGCGAGCGCTGC
>CAMLIZ010000153.1 GCA_946480245.1 uncultured Pseudomonadota bacterium | reverse complement strand
GCGCAGGTGGAACAGGAAGATGGCGCACACCACCGCGACGGCGATGAACTCCTCGATCAGCTTGACCTTGAGGTTGTCGATGGAGCGGTCGATGAGCTTTGAACGGTCATAGGTGGTCACCAGCTCCACGCCCTTCGGCAGACTGGTCTTGAGCTGATCGAGCCTGGTCTTGACGCCCTCTATGGTCGACCGCGCGTTCTTGCCCGAGCGCATCACCACCACGCCGCCCGCCACCTCGCCCTGCCCATCCAACTCTGCGATGCCGCGCCGCATCTCCGGGCCCACCTGAACGAAGGCCACATCGCGCAGCAGGACCGGCGTCGAACCAGTGACTGAGATGGGAATGCCACGGAAGTCGTCGAGTGACTTCAGGAACCCGCGCGAACGCACCATGTACTCCGTCTCGGCCATCTCGACGACCGAGCCGCCAGAGGACTGATTGGCCTTCTGCAGCGCGTCCATCACCATGGCCTGCGTCACGCCCAGCTGCCGCATGCGATCGGGGTCGAGTACGACCTGGTACTGGCGCACCATGCCGCCGATGCTGGCCACCTCCGCCACGTCTTGCACGGTCTTCAGCTCGTACTTCAGGAACCAGTCGTTCAGCGCGCGCAGCTCACCGATGTCGTGCCTGCCGGTCTTGTCGACCAGTGCGTACTCGTAGACCCAGCCTACGCCCGTGGCGTCCGGCCCGAGTGCTGCCGCGGCTCCGGCCGGCAGCTTGCTTTGCACCTGGTTGAGGTACTCCACGACGCGTGAGCGTGCCCAGTACGGGTCTGTCTTGTCATCGAAGAGGATGTATACGAAGGAATCCGCGAAGAACGAATAGCCGCGAACCGTCTTGGCGCCTGGAACGCTGAGCATCGTCGTCGTCAGCGGATAGGTCACCAGGTCCTCGACCACCTGAGGCGGCTTGCCGGGGTAGCTCGTGCGGACCACGACCTGGGTGTCAGACAGGTCGGGTAGCGCATCCACCGGCGTGTTGAACACGGAGAACAGGGCCACGGCGCCCAGGAACACCGTGGCGATGAGGACCAGGAATCGATTCGCGACCGACCAGCGGATGAGGGCGGCAATCACTGGGCAGCTCCCCTGCGGTAAACCGACACCAGCACGTAGTCGTCGCCCTTCTTCTGGAACTCGAAGTGCACCGTGTCGCCGGCCTTCACCTCGGAGAACGCGGTGGGGCTGGCCTTGCTGAACGTCATTGTCATCGCCGGCCACTTGAGGTCCGCGATGGCGCCGTGCGAAATCGTGACCCCCTCGGCATCGACGCCTTCGACCTTGCCTTGCGCTATGTGGCGTGCTGAGTCGGGAACGGCTGCGGAGACGGATGCAGACGCAGGCTGCGCGGCAGTCATGCTGCCAAGCACAGAACGCAGTCTGGCTTCGGAGTCCACCAGGAACTGACCGCTGGCCACGACCTGGTCGCCCTCGGTGAGGCCTTCGACCACTTCCAGCTGGTCTCCGAGGTCGGCACCCAGCTTTACCTCGCGAGGCTCGAAGCTGCCGCCGGCCTTGCGCACGATGGCCACCGCACGCATGCCGGTGCGGATGACGGCCTCTGACGGAACGACCAGGCGAGACGCCGTGGCCCCCGCGACCTGCAGACGCAGCAGCATGCCGGGTACCAGCTTGCCGCCCTTGTTCTGCACCTCGAAGCGCGCCTGCAACGTCCGCGTCGATGCGTTCACCTGAGGCAGGATTTCCTGCAGGGTGCCGGTGAACGTCTGGCTGGGGTCGGCTTGCAGCGCTGCGGTGACCTGCTGCCCGCGAACCAGGTGGACCACCTGGGCCTCTGGAACCTCGGCGGTGGCCCAGACCTTGTCTAGGCCGGCGATGCGGAAGAGGGTCATGCCGGGCGACACGGCCACCCCCTCTCGCACGCCCAGTTCCGCGACGACGCCGGAGGCCGGGGCAACGAGCGTGTATCGCGCTTCAGGCGTACCGCCCTCTTCCGCCTGGCGCACCAGCTCCGCCGGGATGGACAGGGCCCGGGTGCGTTGCTTGGCGGCGGCGACCAGTTCCGGCGAAGCGCCGGAGCGCTTCAATGCCACGATGTCGTTGAGCGGGCCCAGCCAGTCGGGCGCGAACACCGTGCCAAGCGCTTGCCCCCTTGCGACCCGCTCCATCGGGGCGCGAACGGCCAGCCGTTCCAGGTAGCCGGAGGTGCGCGTCTGGACGGCGACGTTGAGTCGCTCATCGAACTGCACGGTGCCTACCGCATCGAAGGAAGAGCTGACCTCGGCCTTCCTGACCACCGCCGTGCGAATGCCCAAGTTCTGCTGGACCTGCGAGCTCACCTTGACGCCGGTGTCGCTCGCCTCGTCGGCGTAGACAGGCTGCAGCTGCATGTCCATGAACGGCGACTTGCCCGGTTTGTCGAAGCGCGCACCGGGGTTCATCGGATCTTGCCAGTAGAGGACCTTGCGCTCGCCCGCGGAGGGGGCGGCGAACACCGTAGCCACCTGTCGCTGGCTGCTGGCTGACGTGCGGCCCATGTAGAAGGCGCCGCCGGCGACGATGACGAGAGCCACTGCGATGGCGGAAAGTTGGAAGCGGCTCATTGCCCTGCTCCTTGCGAGACGGGTTTGAAGACAAGCTTGGCCTGCGCATTTGCCAAGTCGCGTTGAAGACCGAGGAGCTTCCGCTGCGCCTCCACTTCGGCATGTCGGGCTTCAAAGAGCATCACGAGGTTTGCCTGGTTGGAGCGGTAAGCGGCGAGCGTCGCGGCCGTGCGCTGCTTCAGAGGCTCGAGGACGGCCGACTGGAAGCGGTCGATGCGCTCCTGCAGGCGCTTCGCGCCACTCGCCAGGGCCGCGTACTCGCCCGCCGCCGCTCGTTGTGCCTCGGCCAGGTCGGCTTCGGCCTTCTCGACCATCGCGAGCTTCGCCGCTGTCTCGCGGTCCTGGCGCGCGGCCGGCGCGATGGGCAGCGGGATGCTGACGCCGAAGGACACGAGGTCCGGCCGCCCCTGCCGCTGTCCGTACGAAACCTCGTAGCTCCAGTTCGGCCTGCGATTCAGACGCGCGACCTCGACCTCCTGGCGGGCGACGTCGATGTCGCGCTGCCTGGCAACGACGAGCGGGCTTCGTGCGACGAAGTCGTCCTGACTGGGCACGACTGCCAGCCGCGGGGCGTCCAGGTCGTTCCCGGCAATGCCGGTCCAACGTTGGAGCGTGGCTTCAGCGGCTGCCTCCTGCTGGCGAACATCGGCCGACTCGTCTTCAGCGCTGCCGAGCGCGCCCGTGAGCCCGAGCACCTCTGCGCTGTTGCCGGGGACCGTGGCCAGGCGGCCCTTGCCCGCTTCCAGCTCTTCGCGGGCGTGCTTCTCGTTCAGTGTCGTAAGCTTCAGCGCCCGGCCGGCGTAGTACGCCTCGACGTAGGCCATGGCGGTCTGCATGCGGGCATCGGCTGCGGCAACCTGCTCCATCACCGACTCTCGGCGAACGACCGCACCGGCAGCGGCTTCGCGAGCCGTGCGCTTCTCGCGTGAGACCCACTCCTGCGAGATGCCGATGCGCTTCATCGTCATGTCCTCGGCAGAGGTGCTGAACCGGTTCGCGCCGGTGGCTGGCAGGTTGTCGATACCAACGGTGAGCATCGGGTCGGGCTGCTGGCCGGCGGCTCGCGCCATCTCGGCCGCGCTCATGGCGCCGGCCTGCGCGGACCGCGCCATCTGCGACCGTTGAACTGCCAGGTCAATCGCCTGGTCGAGAGAAAGTGGTGCCGCGACGGCCCAGGTGGCCGGCAGCAAGGCGGCGGCCAAGGCGACCGCGCGCAGGATGTGTTGAGACATTGAAAGCTCCGAGGACGAACGAGAACGCGGCTGGCCGGCGGTCAAGCGCGGCAGCACCGGTCAGTCGACGGGGCGGTTCAAACTCGGAGTCTGAGCGTGGAAAGGAACAGCGGGTGTGGAGGCGGCTGGGCCTCGAACGATGCCGTCCGAGGAACGGCAGGACCTTCCCGCTCATCGAGCACCAAGGGCAGCTCGAGGACTTGCACGACCGCAGGCACGCCCACGACCGGCTGCTTCACGGCCTCGAAGGTCTTGGCCGGGTCGGCGGCATGCTCATGGCACAGCGCAGTCTGTTGCTGGTCCATCCCGTCGCAGGGCTGGCCCGCTTCGGCCATGGCAGTCGTCGCCTCAACGTCCGCCTGCTGCGGGCAGACGTAGTTCGCCATCGCCAGCTGCGCAAACAGCAGCGAGATCACCACGAAGAACGCGGTGGTCAGGCGATGGGCGTGACGACGCAACATGAGCATGAACAGTGTATCCACCGGGATTTAGCCGCGCGGGTCAAGCCGCATTGCAGCTTGACCCAACGCAATGCGAAACATGGAGCGAGTTCACGACCTGGATGGCCGTTACCGTCAGAGCACTTCACCGTGACCTTGCCCTGCGCTGTGTCGACCTCTCAAGCTTTGGGATAGAACGCGAACACGGTTTCGTGGCCACTCTTGTCGATGAGAAAGACGTTGTAGGGGTCCTTGCGGGAGCCCATCTCCATGCCGGGTGAGCCCGGCGGCATGCTGGGCACGGCCAGACCGATCGCGTTCGGCTTGGTAGAAAGCAGGCGTTTGACTTCAGCGGCCGGCACATGCCCTTCGACCACGTAGCCGTTCACGATGGCCGTGTGGCAGCTTCCGAAGCGGTCGAGCAAACCGTAGCGCTTCCGGGTGGCGGTGGTGTCGTCCACGAGCGTGACCTTGACCGGGAAGCCGGCAGCTTTCATGTGGTCGACCCACGCGCCGCAGCAGCCGCAGTAAGGGCTCTTGAAGACTTCGACCTGCGGAAGGGCCGTCGCGGCGAATGCAGGCAGTGCCGAGAGCGCAGCCGCGCCCAGGGCCAGGGAGAAAAGGTTTCGGCGGTTCATTTCGAACTCCATCTGACAAGCCGAGGCGTCGCACCGTCGGCGGTGCCGCACGTGACTGAGTCGAACGTGCGAGTGCAGGCAGACCCGCAACGCGGGCCTCGTGGTGTCAGACCGTTCGTGGCGGGCGCTCCGGCCCTTCGCTTTGGAAGGACGCTGGCGGAGCCTGGAGAGGGGCGAAGACGACTGTGCCGCAGACTACGGCGCCCTGCATTGCAGGCTGCCCGTGCGTGATGACCGCAGCGCTGCAGCATGCGGCATCGTGACCCTGGTGCTGGCCGAACTGCTTGTCGCCGCCCGCCTGCCTGCCGTAGTGGCAGTCGTCCATGACCTGCACGTTCGCGACAGCGGGTTCCGTGTTCCCGCCGTTCGGGCACGCCACGCCAAAGGCCAGTGCGCCGCGTAGTGGCAGCACGAAGGCAATCAGCAGAACGAGCCAGAGGCGAAGATGCTTCACAGTGACAGATTAGCGCAAGCGCATTAGATGAGCATGAAGGCTAGCCAGGCGCTTTGGACATCGTGCTCTCAACCAGGCGGTTCTGTGCCAGCCGTCACGACGTCCGAGCGACGCCTGGAGTCCAGGCAGCACTTTGAACCGGTTGTATCCCCCCAGCAGGACTGCTGCGCCTACGAGTGCTAGCTTGACGAACAACGCACTGGCGTTCCTGCTCCCAATAAGGTTCACACTTCCGGGGAACAACAGGAGCGCGCCATGGAGCCGTCCAAGAATCAACACCACTCCCACGTGATGCCAGACGGTACGGTGATGAAGGGGGACTCGTGCGAGCACCACGACCACCACCCTCACGCCGCTTCGGCTCCGAAGTCAACGCCGAAGGATGAGCAGAGGCAGGTCGAGTACACCTGCCCGATGCACCCGCAGGTGCGGCAGGTGGGTCCAGGCAACTGCCCCATCTGCGGCATGGCGCTGGAACCAGTCGTCGCGACCGCGGACCGGGGCGAAAGCCCGGAGCTGCGCGACATGACGCGCCGGTTCTGGGTTGGGACGGCGCTGACGCTTCCGGTCTTTGCGCTGGAAATGGGCGGGCACCTCTTCAACATCCACCACCTCGTCGCCCAGCAGACGTCCAACTGGATTCAGCTGCTGCTGGGCTCTCCTGTCGTCCTGTGGGCCGGCTGGCCCTTCTTCACCCGCGCCGTCGCGTCCGTGAAGAACCGCAGCCTGAACATGTTCTCGCTCATCGCACTGGGCACTGGCGCAGCGTGGCTCTACAGCATCGTCGGCACGCTGATGCCCTACGTCTTCCCCGCTGCGCTCCGGGGTGAGGATGGCGCGGTCGCCATCTACTTCGAGGCGGCGGCGGTTATCACGGTACTGGTGCTGCTCGGCCAAGTCCTCGAATTGAGGGCGCGTGAGAAGACCTCCGGCGCCATCAAGGCCCTGCTCGGTCTTGCGCCGAAGACGGCGGTGAAGGTGCGCAAGGACGGCACCGACGAGACGGTCCAGGTAGACAGCATCCAGGTCGGTGACTTGCTGCGCGTACGTCCTGGCGAGAAGGTGCCAGTGGACGGCGAGCTCACCGAGGGCAAGGGCAACGTCGACGAGTCGATGGTGACGGGCGAGCCGATGCCCGTGGCCAAGGCGCTGGGGTCAAAGGTAACGGCCGGCACGCTGAACCAGACGGGTGGCTTCGTGATGCGTGCGCAGAAGGTTGGCGCGGACACACTGCTCTCTCAGATTGTCCACATGGTTGCAGCGGCTCAGCGCAGTCGCGCACCCATCCAGCGCATGGCTGACCAAGTTGCAGGCTGGTTCGTCCCTGTGGTCATCCTGGTGGCGGTGCTGACCTTCGTGGCCTGGATGGCGTGGGGCCCGACGCCTGCCTTCAGCTACGCCCTCATCACGGCCGTGGCGGTGCTCATCATCGCGTGCCCTTGTGCGCTCGGCCTGGCCACGCCCATGTCCATCATGGTGGGCGTCGGCAAGGGAGCCCAACACGGCGTGCTCATTCGAGATGCCGAAGCCTTGGAGAAGATGGAGAAGGTCGACACCCTGGTCGTCGACAAGACGGGCACGCTCACCGAGGGGCGCCCGAGGGTCGTCCACGTCGAGCCGGCAAGCGGATTCGCGGTAGAGGAGGTTTTGCAGCAGCTGGCAAGCGTCGAGCGTGCGAGCGAGCATCCGCTGGCCATGGCCATCGTCATGGATGCGCAGGAGCGCAAGCTACCGCTGTCCCTGGTCACTGACTTCGACTCGCCGGTTGGCAAGGGCGTCACCGGCACCGTGGATGGGCACGCCATTGTCTCTGGCAGTCCGAAGTTCCTGGCGGAACACTCGATCGACGCGAGCGCTCTTGCTCAGGCCGCGGAGGCGCAGCGACAGAAGGCAGCGACGGTCATCTTCGTGGGCGTCGATGGCAAGCTGGCTGGCTTCGTGGCGATTGCCGACCCCATAAAGGTTACGACGCCGCAGGCGCTGAAGGCACTGCAGGCCGCCGGCGTGCGGGTCGTGATGCTGACAGGAGATGGCAAGACCACCGCGGAAGCGGTCGGTCGCCAGCTCGGCATCGACCAGGTGGTCGCGGAGGTGTTCCCCGAAGACAAGGCTGCGGTGGTCAAACGCTTGCAGGGCGAAGGTCGAGTTGTGGCCATGGCAGGCGATGGCGTGAACGACGCCCCGGCCTTGGCGCAAGCCACTGTCGGGGTCGCGATGGGCACCGGCACCGACGTGGCCATGGAAAGCGCAGGCATCACGCTGCTCAAAGGCGACCTGATGGGCATCGTGCGCGCGCGAACGCTGTCGCAGGCGACGATGCGCAATATCCGCCAGAACCTGGTGCTGAGCTTTGCCTACAACGTCGCCGGCATCCCGCTGGCGGCCGGGGTGCTGTACCCGTTCTTTGGACTGCTGTTGTCGCCCGTTGTGGCGGCAGCCGCGATGGCGCTTTCGTCGGTGAGCGTCATCAGCAACGCACTTCGCCTTCGCACCGTCAAGGTGGAGTGACACGCATCGCCTGAGCCTCTTGTTGTTCAGACGCCGCTGGCAGCGTGAAGTGGAACGTCGCGCCGGCGCCGTCGTTCGACTCGGCCCACAGCTTGCCGTCGTGCGCCTCCACCAAGGTGCGGCTGATGGCCAGGCCCATGCCGGTTCCCGCAGCTTTCGACGTGACGAACGCGGTGAAGATGTGCTCGATCTTGTCGGCGGGAATGCCGGGCCCGGTATCGCTGACCGACACGGCCACTCCGCCTTCGGCCGGCATCGTGCGGATGACGAGCTCACCGCCCGCCTCGCCCATGGCCTCGATGCCGTTGACCATCAGGTTCATCAATACCTGCTGTAGCTGCACGCGGTCGGCGCGCACGGCGGGCAGGCTCTTGGCCAGTTCGGTGCGCATCGTCACCGAACGCTGTTCGGCCTCGTGCCGCAGCAGCACGAGCATCTCGCGCACCACCTCGTTCACGTCGAGCACGGCGCGTTGCGTGGAGCCGTCTTTCCTGTAGAACGCCTTCAGCCCCGCAATGATGTCCGCGGCACGCTTGCCGTCGTCCTTGATGCGCTGGATCGCCTCGCGCGCGCGCTGAAGCTCCGGCTGTTCGCGGTCCAGCCAGCGCAGGCCCGCGCCGGCGCTGACCATCACCGCGGCGATCGGTTGGTTGATCTCGTGTGCGAGCGACGCGGTGAGTTCGCCGAGCATGCTGAGCCGGTTGGTGTGTGCCAGGTGCGCTTCCAGGCGGCGCAGCCGCTCGCGCTCCTCTTCGGCCCGCTTTCGTTCTTCGATGTCGGTCAGCGTGCCGTACCACTTGGCGATCTTGCCGTGCTTGTCGCGCAGCGGCACGGCCTGCATGAGGAACCAGCGGTACTGGCCCGTCACGCCGCGATGGCGCGCTTCGTTCTCGAAAGGCTTGCCGCTGGCCAGGGCCGCCTGCCACTTCTGGCGGTGCTCCTCCACGTCGGCCGGATGGATCACGGACTCCCAGCCGCGGTCGCCGTCCCTCGCCGCGGTCGACAGGCCGGTGTAGTCCAGCCAGCGCTGGTTCACCAGGTCGGGCGTGCCGTCGGGGTTGATCGAGAAGGCCATCGCCGGGATCTCCTCGATCACCTCCCGAAGCCGCTGCTGCTCGCGCCTCAACCTGCGCAGGCGCAGGCGGATGCCGCTCCATACGAGCCCCGCCAGGGCCAGGCCGGCAGCCACGCGAAACCAGGTCGTCTGGTAGAAGGCCGGGGCGATCACGAAGTCGAGCTGCGCTCCTTGCTCGTTCCACACGCCGCTGTTGTTGCTGGCCTTGACGTGGAAGCGGTAGTTGCCGGGTGGCAGGTTCGTGTAGATGGCCTGGCGCCTGTCGGCGGTCTCCTGCCAGTCGTTGTCGTGCCCTTCCAGGCGGTAGCGGAAACGCATGTTCCGCGGGTCGACGAGGCTCAGTGCGGTGAACTCGATCGTGATGTCACGCACCAGGGCGGGCAGGCGCAGGCCATTCGCCGCCGGGTAGGGCTTGCCGTCGGCCACCAGGCCCTCGATGTGCACCGGCGGGGGCAGCGCGTTGAACGCCAGGTGCGCCGGGTCGATGACCTGGACCCCATCTCCCCACACCGACCACAGCCGTCCATCGGGCGCCTTCGCCACCGGCGGGTTGAAGTAGGCCGGGGAGATCGCCAGCAGCGTCACGCCGTCCGCGGCGCCCCAGAGCGCGGGTGCCACTTTGTGGCTTGGGTCGGCGATCCAGGCCTTCACGTCATCGTGCAGAACGCGCACCAGCCCGCAGGCGGTGTACATCCACAGCGAGCCCTGGTCGTCTGTGGCAGACCAGTGAATCGAATTGCAGGGCAAGCCGTTGGCGACCGTGAGCGTGCTGATGTGGCCATCCTTGATGCGGCTGAGGCCGCCGTCCTCGGTTGCCGCCCACAGCGCGCCTTCGGAATCGCGTCGCAGGCCGCTGACATGCCCGGCGCCCAGCCCCTGCGCGGCGGTGTAGGTGGCCTGGACCTTCCCGTCCTTGACATACAGCAGGCCACCGTCTTGCCAGAAGGCCAGCCATACGCCACCGCGGTCGGGCACGATCACCTTGGCCTGCTGATGGCGGCCGAGCGCGGGCCATGGAAGGGTTTCGACCCGTCGGCCATCGTGCAGTCGTGCAAGGCCGTCGCTGCCCGACAGCCACAGGTTGCCCGCGTCGTCCCCCGCGATCGAATACACCTCTTTGCCTGGCGCACCGGGCACCGCCACAAAACGGTCGTTCTCGAAGTAGGCCAGGCCGCCGCTCGTGCCCACCCACAGTCGCCCGGCGGCGTCCTGGTAGAGGGACTGCGTGCCCGCACCGGGCAACCCGTCTCGTTGGCGGAAGACCGTGGGCTTTCCGTCCTTCCAGCGGGTCAGGCCGTCGGCGGTGGCCACCCAGATGCTTCCGTCGGTGGTGGCCAGCACGGACTTCGTGGTCTCGTTGGACAGGCCCTGCTGCACCGAAAGCGTCGTGACGGGCAGCTTGCGGAACCGGTCCAGCCCTTTCTCGCTGGTGAACCAGATGTTGCCCTCGCGGTCTTCGAAGAGGCTGCAGGCGATGTTGCCCGAGAGGCCGTCTGCCCGCGTGAACGCATCCGCCTTGCCATCCTGCACGTGGATGAGTCCCCGCCCGTCGGTGCCGATCCAGATGCCGCCATCGCGATCGCGCAGCAGCTTGTTCGATTTGACGTCGCGATCAGGCACGCGCTCGGCGGGGCGCTCCGCACGTTGGACTGGGTACGGCACGATCTTGTCCCCGGCCACCCGCCCCAGCCCTGCGCCGCGAATGCCGACCAGCAGCCGGCCGTCCGCGGTCGTGATCAAGTCGGCCAGGCGCTCGCCGGCCGTGTCGAACCGCTGGGGTGGGCCCGGCTTCCATCGCCAGAGCCCGGAATCCGCGCCGGCCCACAAGGTGCCCTCACTGTCCTCCGCCAGGCTCCATACGAAGGTGCCGAACCCGCCTTCCGGCTGGTCACACCGGGCGTGCCCGCCGCGAACGGCGCACAGCCGGCCCCGCTCGGCCAGCGCGCCGGCCCAGATGGTTCCGTCCCGCGCTTCCAGCAGCGAAGTCACGAAGAGCTTGTCGGTCTCGGGATAGCGGGTCAGCTTCACGCCGTCCCAGCTGGCAAGGCCGGCGAAGGTGCCGATCCAGAGCGTGCCGTCATGCGACACCAGCAAGCTGTACGGCTTGTTGGGCAGCGACTGACCCATCGGCGGTTGCCACGGAACGAAGCGCAGGCCGTCGAAGCGAAACAGGCCGAACGAGCCGCCCAGCCACAGGTAGCCATCGGGCGTCTGCGCCATCGCGAAGACGAGGCCCAGCGAGTAGCCATCGCGCGC
>CAMLIZ010000152.1 GCA_946480245.1 uncultured Pseudomonadota bacterium | reverse complement strand
GCGTTGCACCAGTCGGCGCCCAGCGCCATCATGCGCGCGATGTCGAAGGCGCTGACCACCTTGCCGGCACAGCCGAGCTTGATGCGTGAGCGCAGGTTCAGCCCGACCAGCGTGTTGTGCACCAGCAGCAGACCTTCCTGCAGCGGCGCGCCCACGTGGTCTGTGAACTCCAGCGGCGCAGCGCCGGTGCCGCCTTCGGCGCCGTCCACCACGATGAAGTCGGGCGTGATGCCCGTCTCCAGCATGGCCTTGGCGATCGCGAACCATTCCCACGGATGGCCGATGCACAGCTTGAAGCCGGTCGGCTTGCCGCCCGACAGATCGCGCAGCTGATCCACGAACTGCAGCAGCCCCACCGGCGTGGAGAACGCGCTGTGGCGCGCCGGCGAGATGCAGTCCAGCCCGACCGGCACGCCACGTGCGGCCGCGATCTCCGGGCTCACCTTGGCGCCGGGCAGCACGCCGCCGTGGCCCGGCTTGGCGCCCTGGCTCAGCTTGACCTCGACCATCTTCACCTGCGCATCGCGCGCGTTCACCACGAACTTCTCGGCGCTGAAGCTGCCATCGCCGTTGCGGCAGCCGAAGTACCCGGAGCCGATCTCCCAGATCAGGTCGCCGCCATGGGTGCGGTGGTGCGCGCTGATCGAGCCCTCGCCGGTGTCGTGCGCAAAGCCGCCGCGCCGGGCGCCCAGGTTCAGTGCCTGGATCGCGTTGGCGCTCAAGGCGCCGAAGCTCATCGCCGAGATGTTGAACACCGAGGCCGAATACGGCTGCGCACGGCCCTCGCCGATCGTCACGCGGAAGTCGTGGTGCGGCAGCACGGTGGGCGCCAGCGAATGGTTGATCCACTCGTAGCCGGTGGCCGCCACGTCAAGCTGGGTGCCGAACGGCCGCTTGTCGGAGTCGCCCTTGGCGCGCTGGTACACCAGCGAGCGCTGCTGGCGCGAAAACGGCGCGGCCTCGTTGTCGTTCTCGATGAAGTACTGCCGCATCTCGGGGCGGATGAACTCCAGCAGGAAGCGCAGGTGGCCGATCACCGGGTAGTTGCGCAGGATCGAGTGGCGCGTCTGCCGCACGTCGTGCAGCCCGGTCACCACGCCGGCCGCGCCGAGCAGCGCCAGCGTGCCACCCATGTGGAAGGCCACCCAGGTGAAGCCGCCGAGCAGCATGGCCACTGCGCAGCCCAGCAGGGCCAGGTAGCGGATCGGAAAATGGCGGTCGAGCGCCAGCAGCCAGAACGGCATGGCCTGCCTCCTCGGGGTTGGAAGTGGGGCCGATTCTCGGCGTGCCCGGCAGCGCGCGATGCGAGGGACAACACCCGGTGCGTGCATACGGCCGGGTTCGTGCGCCGCCGGGCTGCGCCATACTGCCGCTCACACCGCCCGCAACCCGTCATGTCGGCCCGCTCCCCCTTGCGCCCGCTTGCGTTCGCCACGCTGATGCTGCTCGTGGCATGCAGCCGCACCCCTGTCGGCCCGGGCCATTTCAACGGCTATGCCGAAGCCGACTACACGCGCGTGGCGGCGCCGTCGGCCGGCCAGCTGGTGCGCGTGGCGGTGCAGCGCGGGGCCGAGGTGGCGCAGGGCGCGCTGCTGTTCACGCTCGACCCGCAGCCCGAGCGCGCGGCCGTGCGCGAAGCGCAGGCGCGGGAGCAGCGCAGCCAGGCGCTCGCCCGCGACCTCACCAAAGGCCAGCGGCGCGACGAGCTGGCTGCGGCGCGGGCGGCGCTCGACGCCGGCGGGGCCGCACTGGCCGATTCGCAGCAGGCGCTGCAGCGCCAGCGTGCGCTGGCCGAGCAGGGCTTCGTGGCCAGCGCCACGCTGCAGACGCTGCAAGCGCGGCGCGACGCCGACGCCGCGCGCGTACGCCAGCTGCAGGCGCAGCTGCGCGTGGCCGAGCAGGGCGGGCGCACCGACCAACTCGCCGCCGCACGGGCCGACGCCGCCGCTGCCAGCGCGGTGGTCGCCCAGGCGCAATGGCAGCTGCAGCAGCGCGTGGCCGAGGCGCCGGTGGCGGCGCGCGTGGAGGACGTGTTGTTCCGCCCCGGCGAGTGGGTGAGCGCGGGCGCTCCGGTGGTCACCTTGCTGGCGCCGGGCGCGATCAAGCTGCGCTTCTTCGTGCCCGAGCCGCAGCTGGCCGCGGTGAAGCTGGGCGACAAGCTCAGCGTGGCCTGCGACGGCTGCGGCGCGCCGATCACGGCCACCGTGAGCTATGTGTCGCCGCAGGCCGAGTTCACGCCGCCGGTGATCTACAACAAGGACAACCGCGCGCGGCTCGTGTTCCTCGTCGAAGCGCGCCCGGCCCTGCAGGACGCGCGCAAGCTGCATCCGGGCCAGCCGGTGGACGTGAGCCTGCAGTCGCATGGCGGATGAGCTGGCGATCGACGTCGAGGGGCTGACCAAGCGCTACGGCGAGCGCACCGTCGTCGATCACCTGTCGATGCAGGTGCGCAAGGGCGAGATCTACGGCTTCCTCGGCCCCAACGGCTCGGGCAAGACCACCTCGATCCGCATGATGTGCGGCCTGCTCACGCCCGACGAAGGCTCGGGCCACACGCTGGGGCTGGACGTGGTGCGCGAGGCGCCGCAGATCAAGCGCCGCGTGGGCTACATGACGCAGCGCTTCGGCCTCTACGAGGATCTGTCGATCCGCGAGAACCTGGCCTTCATCGCCGGCGTGTACGAGATGGACCGCCGGCGCGAGCGCGTGGCCCATGCGCTGGAGCGGCTGGGCCTGGCCTCGCGGCAGCAGCAGCTGGCCGGGCGCCTGTCGGGCGGCTGGAAGCAGCGCCTGGCGCTGGCCGCCTGCATGCTGCACGAACCCGAGCTGCTGCTGCTCGACGAGCCCACTGCGGGCGTGGACCCGAACGCGCGGCGCGACTTCTGGAACGAGATCCACGAGCTGGCGCAGCGCGGCATCACGGTGCTGGTGTCCACGCACTACATGGACGAGGCCGAGCGCTGCCATCGGCTCGGCTTCATCGCCTACGGCCGGCTGGTGGGCCACGGCACGCCGGCCGAGCTGCAGCGGCAAAGCGGCCTGGCGGCGCGCGTGCTGCGCGGGCCGCGCGCTGCCGCGCTGGCGCCCGCGCTCGAGCAGTTGCGGGAGGTGGGCACGGTCACGCGCATGGGCAACGAACTGCGCGTCACCGGCGAGGACGCGCCTGCACTCGATGCCGCGCTGGCCGTGCAGGCCAAGGGCGTGAGCGCCGAAGCGGTGGAGCCCTCGCTCGAGGAGGTGTTCATCCACCTGTCGCGCCAGGCCACGGACAACATGGCATGAAGGACCGCTTCAGCTGGCGCCGCCTGGCCGCGATCATGCTCAAGGAGCTGATCCAGCTGCGGCGCGACCGCCTCACGTTCGCGATGATGGTCGGCGTGCCGATCATGCAGATGACGCTGTTCGGCTTCGCGATCAACGGCGACCCCAAGCGCCTGCCGACCGCGGTGATCGCGCAGGAGCAGACGCCCTACACGCGCAGCCTGGTGCGCGCGCTGGAGAACTCGGGCTACTTCGAGGTGATCCGCCCCGACAGCAACGAGCATGAGGCCGACGAGCTGCTGGCCGAGGGCAGCGTGCAGTTCGTGCTCACCGTGCCGGCCGGCTTTGCGCGCGCGCTCGAGCGCGGCGAGCGCCCGGCGCTGCTGCTGGAGGCCGACGCCACCGACCCGCAGGCCACCGCCAACGCGATCGGCGCGGTGCAGCAGCTGGCCGACACGGCGCTGCAGCACGACCTCACCGGCCCGCTGGCGCGCCTGCAGCGCGGCGCGGCGGCGTACGAATGGCGCATCCAGCGGCGCTACAACCCGGACGGCATCACGCAGTACAACATCGTGCCGGGGTTGATGGGCGTGATCCTCACGATGACGATGATCATGATGACCGCGCTGGCGGTCACGCGCGAGGTGGAGCGCGGCACCATGGAGAACCTGCTGGCCACGCCGGTGCATGCGCTGGAGGTGATGGTGGGCAAGATCGGGCCGTACATCGGCATCGGCTACGTGCAGGTGGGCATCATCCTGCTGGCCGCGCGCTACGTGTTCGGCGTGCCGTTCATCGGCTCGGTGCCGCTGCTGCTGCTCGGCGTGCTGGCCTTCATTGCCGCCAGCCTCACCGTGGGCATCACGATCAGCAGCGTGGCCAAGAGCCAGATGCAGGCGATGCAGATGACGTTCTTCTTCTTCCTGCCCTCGATCCTGCTGTCGGGCTTCATGTTCCCGTTCCGCGGCATGCCGGAATGGGCGCAGTGGATCGGCCAGCTGCTGCCGCTGACGCACTTCCTGCGCCTGATCCGCGGCGTGCTGCTCAAGGGCAACGGCGCGCTGCAGATGTGGCCGCATGTGTGGCCGCTGCTGCTGTTCACTGCGGTGGTGCTGGGCGTGGGGCTGAAGCGCTTCCGCCGCACGCTGGACTGAGGGTGGGCCGATGCGCATCCGCTACATCGAGATCTTCTACGCGGTGATGCAGTCGGGCACCGTCAAGGGCGCGGCGCAGATGCTGCACATCACGCAGCCGGCCGCCACGCGCCTGCTGCAGCAGGCCGAAGCGCATGTGGGCGTGCCCTTGTTCCAGCGCGTGCGCGGCCGCCTGGTGCCCACCACCGAGGCGCATCAGCTGTTCCCGGAGGTGGAGCAGCTGCACCTGCGGCTGGACGCGGTACGCCGCGTCGTGGCCAACCTCGGGCAGGGCAGCGAGGCCATGCTGCGTGTGCTGTGCGTGCCCGGCCTGGCGCTGGAGGCGCTGCCGCAGGCGCTGGGACGCTGGAGCCGCAAGCGGCCGAAGACGCGCTTCTCCCTGCGCACCCTGCATTCGCGCCAGATCGCCGAGAGCCTGGCGCTGCGCGAGGCCGACGTGGGTTTCGCGTTCGAGCCGTCGTCGCACCCTGCGCTGCTGAACCAGCCGATCGCCGAGGGCCGCATCGTGTGCGTGGGCACCGACCTGGCCGGCGACGCGGTGCCGATCGAGGCGCTGGGCCGGCATCCGGTCATCGACCTCGACGCCTCCGACCCGCTGGGCCGCCTGCTGCATGCCGCCTGCCTGGCGCACCAGGTGAAGCCGCAATCCCGCGCGCTGGCACACAGCTATCACGCGGCGGTGGAACTGGCGATGCACGGCTTCGGCTGGGCGCTGCTGGACAGCATCACGGCCGGCTATGCGCGCCGGCATCCGTCGCTGCGCGTGCTGCCGCTGGCGCCGGAGATTGCGGTCACGGTGTACGCGCTGCGCCCGCGCGACCTGCCGTCCAGCGCGGCCGCCGACTAACTGGGCCCCCATCCCGCCGATTGGCTGCAGGCGCCGGCTGCCCCGCCAATCTCGCGGGGGGTGGGGGGTAGGCGCTGCGGGCATACCCCGCAACGACTTTGTCACTTCCGGCGCCACCCGGTCGCTGCCTAGACTGAGCCCCTCATCATCAGAGGCGCCAGCGGCGCCGTGAAAGGAACGACATGTCCGTGTTGCGCCTGTCCCCTGTCGGCCTGGCCGTCGCCATCGCCGCATCGCTGTTCGTGGCCCACGCTGCGCACGCGCAGGACACCGGTACGCTCGCCAAGGTGGCGCAGTCCGGCGTGATCCACGTGGCCTACCGCGAGTCCTCGGTGCCGTTCAGCTACCTCGTCGGAACGCAGCCGGTGGGCTTCGGCGTCGACCTGTGCAGGCGCGTGGTCGATGCGGTGAAGACGCAGCTGAAGCGGCCCGACCTCAAGGTGCAATACGAGATGGTGACCTCCGGCAACCGCATGCCGCTGCTTGCCAACGGCACCGTCGACATCGAGTGCGGGTCCACCACCAACAACACCGCGCGGCACGAGCAGGTCGACTTCGCCGTCAACTACTTCTACACCGGCACGCGCCTGCTGGTGAAGAAGAACTCCGGGGTGCGCAACTGGCCCGACCTCAAGGGCAAGGCGGTGGCCACCACCAGCGGCACCACCAACTACCAGGTGCTGCGCAAGTACAACGCGCAGCAGAACCTCGACCTGAGCTTCGTGCTGGGCAAGGACCATGCGGATTCGATGCTGCTGGTCGAGGACGGCCGTGCCACGGCGTTCGCGATGGACGACGTGCTGCTGTTCGGGCTGGCCGCCAACGCCAAGGACCCTTCGGCGTGGACCGTCGTGGGTGACGCGCTGCAGGTCGAACCCTACGCCATCATGCTGCGCAAGAACGACCCCGAGTTCAAGAAGCTGGTCGACGCCACGCTGGTCGACGCGATGCGCAGCGGCGAGTTCGAGCGGCTCTACAAGAAGTGGTTCCAGTCGCCGATACCGCCGCGCGGCATGAACCTCAACCTGCCGATGAGCGACGCACTGCGCGAGAACCTGAAGTCGCCGAGCGACAAGCCGGCCGCCTGACGCCGAGCGCGGAGCAGCCATGTTCCCGACGATCGGCGTGCTGGGCGGCATGGGCCCGGCGGCCACGGCCGACTTCTATGCCAAGCTGATCGCCGCCACGCCGGCCGCGCGCGACCAGGACCACCTGCCGGTGCTGATCCACGCGCTGCCGCAGATCCCCGATCGGGCCGCCTCCTACCTGCTTGGCGCGCCGTCGCCTGCGCCGATGCTGGCGCAGGTGGCACGTCGGCTGCAACGCGCCGGTGCACGGCTGATCGTGATGCCGTGCAACACGGCGCACCTGTGGTTCGACGAGGTCCAGGCCGCCATGCCGCTACCGATGCTGCACATCGTCGACGCCGTGCTGGATGCGCTCGACGCATCGTTGCCCGGCCACGCTCCGCTCGCGGTCGGCCTGCTGGCCACGGAAGCCACCGTGCGTGGCGAGCTCTACCCCCGGCGCAGCCGTGCGCGGTCCTCGCGTGAGCTGCGATGGCTGGCGCCGACGGCGCAGCAGGCGCAGGTGAGCCAGGGCATCGCCGCGGTCAAGCAGGCACGCCGGGTCGAGGGGCGTGCGTTGCTGGCCGATGCTGCCGCAGCGCTGGTGGCCCAAGGTGCGCAGGCGCTGGTGTATGCCTGCACGGAGATCCCGCTCGTGCTCGATGCCCATAGCGCGGGCGTACCCACCTTCGACGCGACGCAACTGCTGGCGGAGGCCACCGTGCGCTGGGCGTTGCGCCAGCGCATGCCTTGCCCGCCGGAAACGGTGCCCGCCCGCTAACGTGCAGCGAGCACCGGCGCACCGCAGCTGCGCTGCTGGTCGAGCAGCGGCAGCAGCGCCGGCGACAGCGCCTTCAGCAACTGGGCCGGCAGCGCGCTGGTGAACTTGTACTTCGCTGCATAGGGCTCGTGCACGTAGGCCATCATCGTGCCGAAGTAGCGGTCGCCGATGAAGAACACGAAGGTCGCGGTGCGGTTGACCACACGCTGCGACACCAGCTCGCCATGGCGGCCGTAGACGTCGAAGCGATGGTCGCCGGTGCCGGTCTTGCCGCCCACCGGCACCGGCGTGCCGTCCGGGCGCACGAACACGCCGTGCAGTCGGCCCGCGGTGCCGCCCTCGACCACGCCGATGGTGGCCTCGCGCGCGGTGTCGGCCACTTCGGCCGGCAGCACGCGCTCGCCTTGCGCGGGGGTCACCTGCAGCCGCGTTTCGTACGGCGTGTCGGCGGCGAAGTGCAGGCCGGTGACGCGGCGCGTGGGCAGCCGCACGCCGTGGTTCAGCAGGATGCCCATCAACTCGGCCAGCGCCGCCGGCCGGTCGCCCGAGGCGCCGAGCGCCGCAGCGTACGAGGGCGTGAGCGCCGCGAACGGATAGCCCAGGCGGCGCCAGCGCCGCCCGATCTCGGCGAAGGCCTCCTGCTCCACGACCTGGCGGATGCGCACGTCCTGCGCGCTCTTGTGGCGCGTCTTGAACAGCCACGTGTACACCTCCTGCCGCACCTCCTTGCTGGCCGCCACTGCGTCGCTGAAGGTGGCCTTGGGGTGGTGGCGCAGGTAGCCGGCCAGCCACAGCTCCAGCGGGTGCACGCCGCCGAGGTAGCCGCGGTCGGAGATCGACCAGCGCTCGGGGCCGTACTTGTCGTGCAGCGCCTGCACGGCGCTGTCGCTCAACCCGGCCTCGCCGTGGCGCGCGAGAAACTCCGCGAGCTCGGGCGCAGCGGCGTCCGGCTCCAGCGCGTAGAACATCGCCGCCAGCCGCGCCGGCGTGGGCTTGCGCGCATCCTTCAGCAGCAGCGTCTCGGCCTCGTTGGCGCCCTTGCTCTGCAACTTGGCGTAGAAGCGACCCAGGAACTCGCGCCCTTCCTTGTCCGCGAAGCGGGACAGGTAGAGCTGGCGTGCCGGGTCTTCAGGGTCGTCCTGCAGCACGCCCTGCGCCTGCGGCGACTCGGCCATCACGTGGTACACCACGTCGCGCATGATGCGGATAAAGGCCAGGTTCACCGAGTGCTTGAGCGCGTCTCGCACGGTGAAGGTCTGGAAATCCTCCTCGCGCTCGAAGTTCACGAAGTGGTGCGCGCCGCCGCCGGTGAAGAAGGTCTCGCCGGTGCTGCCGGAGTAACGCCTGTCCATCGCTGCGTCGAGCATCGCCTTCAGGCTCTTGTCCTCGGCGTGCAGCAGGTAGTCTCGCGACCATTGCGCGAGAGGGTCCTTCGGGTGCACCTGCACCTGCTGCAGGGCCTGCCGGTCCAGCCCGCTCCAGCGCTGGTGCATCTCGGCGATCAGTTCCAGGTAGGTGACCAGCGTGCGCAGCTTCGAGGTGGAGCCAAGGTCCAGGCGCGCGCCTTCGTTGAGGTCGAAGGGCTGGTCCACGTTGTCGGTCTGCACGCGCAGGAGGTTGCCCTTGGACGTGCGCTCGAACAGCGTGAAGCTGAGCGTGAGCTTGCTGGTGTCGTCGCCGTCCTTCAGCAGGCGAAAGCCGTACAGCCCGGCGGCCTTGGCCGCGACCGGGTCGCGCAGGCTGCGCAGCAGCTGCGTGGCCGCGCGCTGCACCTGGCTGTCCAGCGTGCTGGCGGCGCGCAGGTCGAGGCGGTCGAGGTCGTAGGCGCGCTGCAGGTTCATCAGGCTGGCGAGCCGGCCGCGCACGGCGTTGGCCGCCTTGCGGTCGATGTACGAGGCCTGCGGCTCTGCGATGGCCTGGCGGCGCAGCTGCAGGCGGATCGGCAGCGCCGCATCGCGCAGTTGCGGCGGGATCACGCCCGCGTCGGCCATCACGCGCAGGTAGCTGTCGGTGAGCTCGCGCAGGTCGTCCTCGCCCTCCACCAGGTAATGCGAGGGGCGCCGCTGCGCAATCATGAGCGACAGCGCCTGCTTGAAGGCCAGCGCCTGCTGTGGCAGCAATGGCGGCTTGAAGGCGAGCGACCGGCGCACCGGCGGCAGCGGCGCGTCGCTGCCCAGCGGCTGGCGCAGCAGGTGGTTCACCTGCTCGAAGTCGCGCCCGTACCAGGCCCACAAGCCTTCGCCCAGGCCGTTGACCTCGCCGAACCCGGCCTTGGCCGACAGCGGCACCGTGTTGAGGTAGGAGCGCACCAGCTGGCGCCGCCACGGCAGCGTGACCGGCCCGTCGAGGTAGGCGCGGATCGAGCCGCTGGCCATCTGGCGCAGCTTCTCCTTGCCTGAGTCGGTGCGGCCTTCGGGCGAATGGCGGTACTTCTCCAATTGCGTGGCCAGCGTGCTGCCCCCCGGGCCACGCTGCGAGTCGTCGATCAGCCGCCACGCCTGGTCGAACGCCGCCATGGTGAAGCGGTCCCACTCGACGGCGGGGTTGCGCATCGGATGGCCGCTGTCGAGCAGCTCGCGGTTCTCGATGAACAGCAGCGCGTCCACCAGCAGCGGGGGCACGAGGTCGAAGCGCTCGTACACGTGCTGCGGATAGTGCGTGCTGTACATGGGCTGGCCGCGGCAGTCGCCAATCTCCAGGCCGGCCCAGTCCTTCTCGCGATACGGCGTGAAGACGCCCTTGTCGCGCAACTCGATCATGCGCGGCGACATGCGCGCCTGCTCCGTCACCTCGAAGCCCTGCCGCTGCAGCAGCTGCACGCGCTGCGGCAGCTGCGTGTAGCCCAGGCGCTGGTCGTAGGGGCCCGCGCCCGGGAAGCGGATGGCATTGCTCGGGCCGCGGCCCAGCTCGAAGTGCAGCTCGCCTGCCAGCCGCGTGAGGGCGCGTGCCTGCCAGCGCGAGCTTTGCACCTCGTCGCCCACCAGCAGCGCGAGCGTCACCACCACCAGCGCCAGTGCCACCAGCAACGCGCGACGCATCTTCTTCCAACCTGACATTTCATCCCGGGCCGTTGAGCAGCTCGTACAGCAAAAAGAACAACCCGGCACCTTAGCAACCGAAGCCCGCTCGTGTCTATCGGTGCGACGCTACACTTGCCTCCACAGCGCCGATTTGTCCCGGCTTGCGGGCGCTCAAGAAATGCCGCTAAAGAGAAATGGGCTCACCACCCGGTCTCGATGCGAGCCGGGTGTTTTGCTTTCAACCCGTTCATGACTTCATCCGTCGGGACCGTCACCCCGCAGCAGATGGCGTTCGGGGAGCCGCTTGCCCTCAGGAGCGGCGCCAGCCTGCGCGACTACACGCTGGTCTACGAGACCTACGGCACGCTCAACGCCGACAAGAGCAACGCCGTGCTCGTGTGCCACGCATTGAATGCGTCACACCACGTGGCCGGCACCTACGAGGGCCTGGCCAAGAGCGAAGGTTGGTGGGACAACCTCATCGGGCCCGGCAAGCCGCTGGACACGCACCGCTTCTTCGTCATCGGCGTCAACAACCCCGGCTCGTGCTTCGGCTCCACCGGGCCGATGCACACCAACCCGGCCACCGGCCAGCCCTACGGCGCCGACTTTCCGGTGGTCACCGTGGAGGACTGGGTGGACGCGCAGGCCCGCCTGCTCGACCGCCTGGGCATCACCCAGCTGGCGGCGGTGCTGGGCGGCAGCCTGGGCGGCATGCAGGCGCTGTCGTGGGCCTTGCGCTATCCGAAGCGCCTGCGGCATTGCGTGGCGATCGCCACTGCGCCCAACCTGTCGGCGCAGAACATCGCGTTCAACGAAGTGGCGCGGCGCGCGATCGTCACCGACCCGGAGTTCCACGGCGGCCACTACTACGCGCACGGCGTGATCCCGCGGCGTGGGCTGCGCGTGGCGCGCATGATCGGCCACATCACGTACCTGAGCGACGACGTGATGGCCGAGAAGTTCGGGCGCAGCCTGAAGGCCGAGCGCTTCAGCTACAACACGCAGGACATCGAGTTCCAGGTGGAGAGCTACCTGCGCTACCAGGGCGACAAGTTCAGCGACTACTTCGACGCCAACACCTACCTGCTGATCACGCGCGC
>CAMLIZ010000151.1 GCA_946480245.1 uncultured Pseudomonadota bacterium | reverse complement strand
CGGCGGCGCCACAGCCATAGCGCACAACGCGCGCCAACCCGGGATGGTGCACCAGGTCGCCGCCCCAAACCTTGGGGAGAGACAAGCCCCTCAGAGAATGCGCCGCGGATGCGCCAGTGCTTCGTGCGCGGCGTGCAGGCGCCGCACCAGCACGCGGATGAACGCGCCGTCGAACAGGTGGCGCGTGCCCGGGCTCAGCTGCTGAAGCGTGTCGGGCGTGAACGAGATGGTGGTGGCGACCTGGGACACGATCACGTCGGTGCTGTGGCGGCGCAGCTCGGGGCTGGGTGCCAGGTAGGCCATCTCGCCCACCGACGTGCCGGCGCCCAGCTGGGCCACCTTCACCGCGTCGCGGAACACCTCCACCTCGCCCTGGGCGATGATGTGGAAGCTGTTGCCCTCCTGCCCGCGCTTGAAGAGCGCATGGCCGGGCTTGAAGCGCTGCCACTTCGCGCGGTGCACCACCTCCCACAGCTCCACGTCGCCGAAACCGGAGAAGAAGTCGAGCGTGCGCAGCAGGTTGAAGCGTTCGGAGTCGAGCACGCCCTGCAGGCGCCCGAGCGGGATCTCGCGCTGGGCCACGAGCCCGGACAAGCCTTGCGCGAACTCGTCCCACGAGGCCGGGCGATCGGCCGGGTTCTTGGCCAGCGCCCGGCGGATCACGTTGTCCAGCGCCGGCCTCACGCCGGCACGCAGGCCGATCAGCGGCGGTGGCTCGGCGTTGTAGATCTGGTTCATCAGCGCGGTCTGCTGCTGCGCGTCGAACGGCGGCCGGCCGGCGATCAGGTGGTACAGCACCGCAGCCAGCGAGTAGATGTCCGCGCGCGCGTCGAGCGTGTCGCCGTCGAGCTGCTCCGGCGACATGTAGGCGAGCGAGCCGACGCGAAAGATCTGCGTGCGCTCGGACACCAGGTTCAGCACGCTGCCGAAGTCGGTGATCTTGATGTCGATCACCTGGTCCTGCTCCACCACGGCCAGGATGTTGGCGGGCTTCACGTCGCGATGGATCAGCCCCTGGCGATACACATAGCCCAGTGCCATCGCGCACTTGAAGCCGATCTCCACGATCTGCTCCAGCGACAGCAGCGCGTCGGCGCGGCAGAAGCGGCGCAGCGTCATGCCGCGCACGTACTCCATCACCAGGTACGGCGCCACCGGGTCGGCCACGGCGTCGAAGATCTGCACCACGTTCGGGTGCTGCAGGCGCCCCACCAGCGCGGCCTCGGCCGCGAAGAAGCGCTCGTAGTAGCGGCCCTCGGCACCTTCGCCGCCCACCACCGCGGGACGCACGCGCTTGATCGCCACCTCGCGGCCATGGAACGGGTCGCGCGCGAGGAACACCTCGCTGGTGGCGCCCTCGCCGAGTTTGCGGATCACCTCGTACTTGCCGATCTGGACGGGCAGGTCGGGTTCGAGCGGGAGCGAATCGGTGAGGGTAGGGGGAGCGACGGACATGGACAGGCCAGGCAGGGCCTCGAATGATGCGCCAGCCGGCATGCTGCCGGTAGCCCCAACAAACGCCCAAAGCGGGCGCTTTCCCACGCCGAACGTGTCCGAGTGCACGGAACGCGGCCCCTAAAATCACCCGATGATCCAAGCCAAGCAGGACCTGCTGAACGCCTTGCGCGATGCGGTCGCCGAACTGGGCGCGCAGTTCGGTGCCGCCGCCGACACCTTCACGCCGACCTTCGAATCCCCCAAGCAGGCCGCGCATGGCGACTTCGCCATCACCGCCGCGATGCAGCTGGCGAAGCCGGCGCGCAAGAACCCTCGCGAGCTCGCCCAGGCGCTGGTGGAGGCGCTGCAGCGCCAGCCCGCTGTGCAACGATGGGTGCAGGCGCTGGAGATCGCCGGCCCCGGCTTCATCAACCTGCGCCTGTCCGACAGCGCCAAGCAGGCCATCGTGCCGGAGGTGCTGCGCGCGGCCGAGGCTTTCGGCCGGCAGGCGGGCAACGGCCAGCGCGTGATGGTGGAGTTCGTCTCCGCCAACCCGACCGGGCCGCTGCACGTGGGCCATGGGCGCCAGGGCGCGCTGGGCGATTCCATCTGCAACCTGCTCGACACGCAGGGCTGGCAGGTGACGCGGGAGTTCTACTACAACGACGCGGGCGTGCAGATCCAGACACTGGCGCTGTCCACGCAATGCCGCATCAAGGGGCTGAAGCCGGGTGACGCCGGCTGGCCCGACAGCGCCTACAACGGCGAGTACATCGCCGACATCGCGGCCGACTTCCTGGGACGCAAGACCGTGAAGGCCGACGACCGCACGTTCACGGCGTCGGGCAACCCGGACGACCTGGACGGCATCCGCCAGTTCGCGGTGGCCTACCTGCGCCACGAGCAGGACCTGGACCTGCAGGCCTTTGGCGTGCGCTTCGACAACTACTTTCTCGAGTCCAGCCTGTACGCCAACGGCGCCGTCGAGCGCACCGTGCAGCGCCTGCAGGCCGCCGGCAAGACCTTCGAGGCCGACGGCGCGCTGTGGCTGAAGACCACCGACTACGGCGACGACAAGGACCGCGTGATGCGCAAGTCCGACGGCACCTACACCTACTTCGTGCCCGACGTGGCCTATCACGTCAACAAGTGGGAGCGCGGCTACAGCAAGGTGGTGAACGTGCAGGGCACCGACCACCACGGCACGATCGCGCGCGTGCGCGCCGGGCTCCAATGCGCCAACGCCGGCATTCCGCCGGGCTATCCCGACTACCTGCTGCACAAGATGGTGGCGGTGATGAAGGGCGGCGAGGAGGTCAAGATCTCCAAGCGCGCGGGTGGCTACGTGACCTTGCGCGACCTGATCGACTGGACCAGCCGTGATGCGGTGCGCTTCTTCCTGGTCAGCCGCAAGCCCGACACCGAGTTCGTGTTCGACGTCGACCTGGCGCTGAAGGAGAACGACGAGAACCCGGTGTTCTACGTGCAGTATGCGCACGCGCGCATCTGCTCGGTGCTGGTGCAGGCGCAGGAGCGGCTCGGCTTCGGCGACGACGACGCCGCGCTGCAGGACGCCGGCGTCACGCGCCTCACGGCGCCCACCGAGACAGCGCTGATGCTCAAGCTGGCGGCGTATCCCGAGATGCTCGCCCGCGCTGCGGCCGACCTGGCGCCGCACGACGTGGCCTTCTACCTGCGCGAGCTGTCGTCCGCGTTCCACAGCTACTACGCTGCCGAGCGCTTTCTGGTCGATGATCGCGACCTCGCCCGCGCCCGGCTCGCGCTGCTGGCCGCCACGCGCCAGGTGCTGCGCAACGGCCTGGGCCTGCTCGGCGTGAGCGCGCCCCGTTCGATGAACCGTGAGATGGAAGAGACCGCTGCATGAAATCGCAAAAGGGTGAAAAGGGAGGGTTCGTCCTCGGCTTGATCGTTGGCCTGCTGATCGGGCTGGCGCTGGCACTGGGCGTGGCGCTGTACGTCACCAAGGTGCCGGTGCCGTTCGTCAACAAGGTGCCTGCGCACACCGCCGAACAGGACGCCGCCGAAGCCGCGCGCAACAAGAACTGGGATCCGAACGCGCCGCTCGCCGGCAAGCAGCCGATCAAGCCGATCAGCCGTGCCGCCTCCGGGGTGGTGCCGCCGGCACCTGCGTCGGCCCCGGTAAGCGAGGCGCCGAAGGCGCAGCGCGATCCTTCTGCGCTGCTGTCGGGCCAGCCGGTATCGCCGGCCGCGGCACCGATGGTCGGCGGCAGGTCGGCCAAACCGGAGGCTGGCGCGTTCAGCTACTTCGTGCAGGTGGGCGCGTTCGCGCGGCCCGAGGATGCGGAGCAGCAGCGGGCCCGCCTGGCGATGATGGGGCTGGCGGCGAAGGTGACCGAACGCGAGCAGGCCGGGCGCAGCGTGTACCGCGTGCGCGTCGGGCCGTTCGACCGCAAGGAGGACGCCGATGCCGCGCAGGACAAGCTGCAGGCCGCCAGCTTCGAGGCCGCGCTGGTGCGCGTCGACAACAGCGGCCATTGACGAAACGACAGACACAAGCAAAGGACAGTCGATGAAACGGCGCCACTTCTCCGCCCAGCTGCTCACCGCCGCACTCGGCCTGCCCTTCGCGGCCGGCGTGCGGGCGCAAGGCGTCCCGGTGGAGGGCCAGAACTACGTCAAGCTGAACCAGCCGGTACCGATGCCGGCCGACGGCAAGGTGCACGTGGTCGAGTTCTTCTGGTACGGCTGCCCGCACTGCAATGCGTTCGAGCCGACCCTCGAAGCATGGGTCAAGCAGCTGCCGCCCGGCATCGATTTCCAACGCAGCCATGTGGCGTTCAGCGCACTGCACGAAACGCACTCGCGCATCTTCTACACGCTGGAGACCATGGGCCTGGTCGAGCAGATGCACCGCAAGGTGTTTGCCGCGATCCACGTGCACCATCGCCGCCTCGACAAGGACGGTGACATCGAAGCCTTCATGACCGAGAACGGCGTGGACGGCAAGAAGTTCATGGAGGTCTTCAAGTCCTTCTCGGTGGCCAGCAAGGTGCGCCAGGCCAAGCAGCTGTCGGAGGCCTACAAGATCGATGGCGTCCCCACGCTCGGCGTGCAGGGCCGCTACTGGACCAACGTCGGCATGGCCGGCGGCCCGCAGCAGGCGCTGCAGGTGGTGGAGTTCCTCGCGCGGAAGGCGCGCACGAGCTGACCTCGGCTGCCCGCAAGCGCTGCGGGCGTCAAGTTGTTGTCGTTTCCGGCGGCGGATATTCGCCGCCGGCTTGCGGCGGAGCGAGCGACCCTCGTTAGAATGGTCTGCAAGTTCCATGCCGCAATGAAGCATCTCCTGACCACCCCCTTGCCCCGCATCCTGGCGCTGGCCCTGGCCTGCGCGGTGCTGTCGGCGCGCGCCGAGACCGCCGATCGCAACCAGCCGGTGACGATCAGCGCCGACCAGCAAAGCACGGTGGACCTCCTGAAGCAGGTGGTGGCGTTCAGTGGCAACGTCGTGATCAACCAGGGCACCTTGACCATGCGCGCCGAGCGGGTTGAAGTGCGCGAGACGCCGCAGGGCTTTCGCAGCGCCACGGCGTTGGGCAGTGCCGGCCGGCCGGCCAGCTTCCGGCAGAAGCGCGAAGGCGTGGACGAATACGTCGAGGGCTTTGCCGATCGCATCGAATACGACGGCGCGACCGACAAGGTGCGCTTCATCGGCCATGCACAGGTGCGCCGGCTGCGCGGCGCGGCCCTGGCCGACGAACTGACCGGCAACGAGATCACCTACGACAACGTGGCCGAAGTGTTCAGCGTGGAAGGCGGCCCCACGAACGTGACGCCGTCCAACCCGAGCGGCCGCGTGCGCGCGGTGCTCACGCCCCCGCCCAAGGCGGCCTCCGAGCCGGCGCGCAACGAACCTCGTCCGCCGCTGAAGCCTTCGGGGTCGCTCGGGGAAGGGCGATGAGCGCCGCACGGCCGCTCCGAAGGCGCTCGCTCCCCCTCGCGGGGACCGGCACGCAGTGCCGTCGGGGGCCACGATGAGCGCAGTGATGGCGGCCCCGAGCCGCCTCGAGGTCGACGGCCTGCAGAAGGCCTACGGCTCGCGCAAGGTGGTCAAGAACGTGCACCTTGCCGTGGGCGCCGGGGAAGTGGTGGGGCTGCTCGGGCCCAACGGCGCCGGCAAGACCACCAGCTTCTACATGATCGTGGGCCTGGTGCGCGCCGACGCCGGCGAGATCCGCATCGACGGCGAGGCGGTGCAGCACCGGCCGATTCACCAGCGCTCGCGCCTGGGGCTGTCGTACCTGCCGCAGGAGGCGTCGATCTTCCGCAAGCTCACGGTCGAGGAGAACATCCGTGCGGTGCTCGAGCTGCAGCTCGGTGCGGACGGGCGACCGCTGAAGAAGGCGCAGATCGACAAGCTGCTGCAGGGCCTGCTCGAGGACCTGAGCATCGAAAAGCTGCGCACCAGCCCGGCGCCGGCGCTGTCGGGCGGCGAGCGGCGGCGCGTGGAGATCGCTCGTGCCCTGGCCACGCAGCCGCGTTTCATCCTGCTCGACGAGCCGTTCGCCGGCGTCGACCCGATCGCGGTGATCGAGATCCAGCGCATCATCAGCTTCCTCAAGGCGCGCGGCATCGGCGTGCTGATCACCGACCACAACGTGCGCGAGACGCTGGGCATCTGCGACCGCGCATACATCATCAGCGACGGCAGCGTGCTGGCGCAGGGCACGCCGCACGAGATCGTCGAGAACGCCGACGTGCGCAAGGTGTACCTCGGCGAGCACTTCCGCATGTAGGGTTCGCAGTTCCCATGAAACCCTCCTTGCAGGTCCGCCTGTCGCAGCACCTGGCGCTCACGCCTCAGCTGCAGCAGTCGATCCGCCTGTTGCAGCTGTCCACGCTGGAGCTGCACCAGGAAGTCGAGCAGATGCTCGAGCAGAACCCGTTCCTCGAGATGGACGAGGAGGCGCCGACGCCGTTCGAGAGTTCGCTCGAGCGCAGCGTGCCGGAGCGCACCGCCAGCAGCAGCGACGAGGGCGAGAGCGCCGCGGCCGAGACCACCGCGGGCGACGACGCCAATGGCGTGGACAGCGCCGAGTTCGGCGTGGCCGAGCGCGACGACTGGGAGAACGGCACCGAGCGCGACGACTTCGACGGCATCCGCGAGACGCCGTCGCTCGCCAGCGGCAGCGCCAACGGCGATGACGACTTCGAGCCACAGGAGCGTGGCGGCTCCGGCCCGTCGCTGCAGGAGCACCTGCGCAACCAGATGTCGGGCATGCGCCTGTCGCCCGAAGATGCAGCCGCGCTGTTCGTGCTGATCGAGTCGCTCGACGAGGACGGCTACCTGGTCGACCCGCTGGACGAGATCGCGCAGCGCCTGCTCGACGACGACGACGACGGCGCCGCGCGCGAGGAGCTGCTCGACCGACTGCAATGCGCGCTCAAGTGGCTGCAGAGCCTGGAGCCGCTGGGCGTGGGCGCGCGCTCGCTGGCCGAATGCCTGACCTTGCAGCTGCGCGCCAAGCCACGCAGCGAGGCGCAGATGGTGGCCATCATCGTGTGCAAGCAGCACCTGGACCTGCTGGCGCGGCGCGACATGAAGAAGCTGATGGCCGCCACCGGCGCCGACGAAGAACTCCTGAAGGCCGCCCAAG
The DNA here is from genome assembly GCA_946480245.1 of uncultured Pseudomonadota bacterium. The sequence goes on along the minus strand of CAMLIZ010000151.1, from coordinate 4,206 downwards.
GGTTGATCGTCAGCTGCGAGCCCAAGCCGGGCCGGCCATTCTCGCGCGCCGAGTCGCACATCATCGTGCCCGACGTGATCGTGCAGAAGGCCGGACGCAACTGGAAGGCCGTGCTCAACCCCGACGTGATGCCCAAGCTGCGCATCAACGACCTGTACGCGCAAGCCATCCGCGGTAACCGCGGCGGCGCCTCCAACCTCAGCGCGCGGCTGCAGGAAGCGCGCTGGTTCATGAAGAACATCCAGCAGCGCTTCGACACCATCCTGCGCGTCAGCCAGGCCATCGTGGAGCGGCAGAAGAACTTCTTCACGCACGGCGAGATCGCGATGAAGCCGCTGGTGCTGCGCGAGATCGCCGACGAGCTGGGCCTGCACGAGTCGACCATTTCGCGCGTGACCACGGCCAAGTACATGGCCACGCTGTTCGGCACCTTCGAACTCAAGTACTTCTTCGGCTCGTCGCTCAACACCGAGGCCGGCGGCAACGCGTCCAGCACCGCCGTGCGGGCGCTGATCAAGCAGCTGGTGGCGGCCGAGGATCCCAAGAAGCCGCTGTCGGACAGCCAGCTCAGCCAGATGCTGGAGGAGCAGGGCATCCAGGTGGCGCGCCGCACGGTGGCCAAGTACCGCGAGGCGCTGAAGATTGCGCCCGCCAACCTGCGCAAGGACCTGTGATCCCCGCCCTTTTCCTGCCTTGCGCCCAGGGCGTCGAGGCCTTGCTGGTCGAGGAGCTGCAGCGCCTGCCGGCCCTGAGCGCAGCGCGCATCGAACCGTGGCGCGGCGGCGTGGTGGTGCACGCGAACCGTGTCGACGAGGTGCCGCTGCTGGCAATGCACTGCAACCTCGAAAGCCGCCTGGCGCAACGCGTGCTGTGGCCGCTGGTGCACGCCGGCTATCGCGCCGAACAGGATCTGTACGACCTGGCCCGCAGGATCGACTGGCGCGCGTGGATCACGCCGCGCGAGACGCTCAAGGTGGACGTCACCGCCACGCGCTCGCCGCTGAAGAGCCTGAATTTCGCGGCGCTGCGCATCAAGGACGCCGTGTGCGACGTGCTGCGCGAGGCCACCGGCGAGCGGCCCAGCGTGGACACGCAGCGCCCGCACCTGCCGCTGCTGCTGCACCTCAGCGCCGACGAGGCCACGCTGTACGTGGACACCTCCGGCGAGGCGCTGTTCAAGCGCGGCTGGCGCGACGACACCGGCGAGGCCCCGCTGAAGGAGACGCTGGCGGCTGCAATGCTGGCAGCCGCCGGCTGGCAGGGCCGCGAAGCCGACGGCCCCTTGCTCGACCCCTGCTGCGGCGCCGGCACGATCGCGATCGAGGCGGCACAGCTCGCGTGCGGCATCGCGCCCGGGTCACTGCGGCGCTTCGCGTTCGAGCGCATGCCACCGTTTCGCGCCGCGTTGCCGCAATGGCAGCAGCTGAAGCAGGCGGCGAGGGCGCGCGTGCACGTGCCGGCCACGCCGGTGTTTGCCGGCGACGTGTCGTTCCGCATGACCGATTTCGCCACGCGCAACGCCGAGCGCGCCGGTGTACGGCACGCGATCGAGTTCAAGACCGCCGACGCGCTGCAGCGCCCGGCGCCGGTGCCCGCGGGCACCTTGATGCTGAACCCGCCGTACGGCGAGCGCATCGAGCCCAAGGGCCGCGGCGCAGCGCGCGCGGTGCGACAGGGCTTCGAGGCAGGCGCTGAATCGGGCGAGTTCTTCACCCAGCTCGCCTCGCACTGGAAGAAGCACTACACCGGATGGACCGCGTGGATCCTGAGCCCGGACATGAAGCTGCCTTCGCAGATGCGCCTGAAGGAGAGCCGGCGCGTACCGTTGTGGAACGGGCCGATCGAATGCCGCCTGTTCCGCTTCGACCTCGTGGCCGGGCGCATGGCCCGTCCGGCGCCGAACGACGAACCAGGGCTATGAGGCCGAGCCCAGCGTAAAGAAGAAGGTCGCCCCCGCGCCCGGGTTCGCGTGGGCCCAGACGCGCCCGCCGTGCCGCTCGACGATGCGCTTGACGATGCTCAGGCCCACGCCGTGCCCCGGAAAGCGCTGGCCGTGCAGGCGCTGGAACGGCTGGAACAGCCGCGCCGCCGCGTCGGCGTCGAAGCCCACGCCGTTGTCGCGCACGAACAGCACCAGCGCCCCGTTTTCGTTGTGCGCGCCGATCTCGATCCGCGGCTGCGGCACGTCGCGCGTGAACTTCAGCGCGTTGCCCACCAGGTTGACGTACACCTGCCGCAGCAGGGCGGGGTCGGCCTTCACGCGGGGCAGCGGCTGCACCGTGACCGGCAATGCGACGGCCTCGGGTTCGATGCGCTGCAGGGCCTGCAGCGTCTCCTGCACCAGCGGCTCCAGCGCGAGCGGTTGGGCCTTCAGGGTCGCGTCGCCCACCCGCGCGAGCGCGAGCAGGTCGTTCACCAGGGCCGCGGAGTCCTCGGCCTGCGCAGCGATCACGTCCAGCATCTGCTGCCCGGCACCGAGGTCGCCGTGCGCCAGCGCCTGGCGGGCCAGGCGCGCCACGCCTGCGATTCCGCCCAGCGGGCCGCGCAGGTCATGCGACACCGTGCGGTTGAAGCTTTCCAGGCCGTCCACCATCTCGTGCAGCTCGGCCGTGCGTTGCGCCACGCGCTGCTCCAGCGTGGCATTGAGCGCACGCATCGCCTCCTCGGCTTGCTCGCGGCGCTGCAGTTCCTCGCCGGCCCGCCGATGGGCGCGCAGCAGGCCGGTGGTGAGCACCGTCATGCCGGTGGTCACGATCGGCAGGATCACGAGGTAGCGCAACAGCGGCACGGGCACCCAGCCCAGCGCGCCGGCCAGCACGACCATCGGGTACAGCGTGAGCGCCAGCGCCACGAAGCCGTGGCCGCGTCGCGGCTCGCGCCGCATCGCCCACACCGCCAGTGCCGCCTGCCCGACCAGAAACAGCGACATGCCGGCCAAGGCCTGCAGCCGCGTCAGCGCGCCGCTGACGACGAGCACCAGCCACAGCGCCCCGGCCCCGATGGCACCCAGCCGCAGCCGGCGCGCCAGCGGGCCGCTCACGCCCACGTAGTCGATCATGCCGACCAGCAACAGGGTCAGCGCGGTGAGCGCCATCACCGACGCCAGCGGGTGCGGATGGTCGCCAGCCGGCCGCAGCGACGCATCGAAGCCGTACACCGCGGCACCGATGGCAAAGGCGGCGGCGAACGCCAGCGACCAGCGTTCCCTCTGCACCTGCCACACGAGGCCATGCAGCAACGCCAGCACGACGAAGCTCACGGCTCCGAAGGCGGCATAGGCGTCCAGCATTTGCATCGGCTCGGGCTGCCATCAACGGCAGCCGCAAGCTTAATCGCAGCCGTCGATCATGCCGGCTCAACTTGTGCCACTGCGAGCCAGGCGAGTGCGGCGAGCGGCGCCGTGTCGGCGCGCAGCACGCGCGCGCCCAGGCTCACCGGCACGAAGCCGGCATCGCGCGCGGCCCGCTCCTCGGCCGGCGCCAGCCCGCCTTCGGGGCCGCTGAGTAGTTGCACGGCCTGCACCGGCATGCGGGCCGCCACCGCCAACGGCGTGGCGTCGTCGGCCAGGCTGAGCAGCCAGCGCGCTTGCGACCCATGGCCCGAGCCCAGCCATGGCAGCAAGGGCTGTACGGCGCCCACCTGCGGCACGCGTGTGCGTCCGCTCTGCTCGCTGGCCGCCTGCGCAATGCCCTGCCAGTGCTCGCGCCGGCGTTCGGCACGCTCGCCCGCCAGGCGCAGCACCGAGCGCTCGCACAGCAGCGGCTGGATGGCCTGCGCGCCGAGCTCGGTGGCCTTTTCCACCAGCGCATCCATGCGATCGTTGGTCGGCACGCCGAGCGCCAGCGTGACGGACAGCGGCAGCTCGCGCTCGACCGCGTCGTGGGCGCCGACCTCCACCTCGACCTCGCTGCGACCCATGCGCAGCACCGTGGCGGCATGCTCGCCGCCCTCGCCGTTGAACAGCAGCAGCGGCATGCCGGGCTGCAGGCGCAGCACCTGCACATGGCGCGCCGCGCCTTCAGGCAGGCTCAATCGCTGCCCCTCGGCGAGGGGCGCGGGAACGTGGATGCGGGGGGCCGACATGGGCCGGCAGTGTGCCAAAGGCCGGCAGGCCTTTGGCCGGCTACGCCGCTTTCTTGTCGCGCAGTTCGCGGCGCAGGATCTTGCCCACCGGTGTCTTCGGCAGGTCGGCGCGGAACTCGATCA